>CAZMSZ010000307.1:0-9199 GCA_964569055.1 uncultured Planctomycetota bacterium
GCGGGCAGCGCCCGTTGATGTCGCCCTGCGCGCGGTGCTAGCCTGCGCGCGCGGCGCGCCGCAGGACGGGGGGAAGAGCATGGGCGAGGCCGCGCGGGGGGCGGCGCTGAGCGAGGCGGAGGGGCGCGAGGTCCTCAAGGCCCGCTTCGAGGCGGCCGGGTTCGCGATCGAGGAGGACCACCTCCTGCGCGCGGCCGGCGCGGACGTGCGGCTCGACGGCTACGACCCGCGGGCGCGGGTCGGCTACGAGTTCATCACGACCCAGGCCGGCGACCGGGCCGAGTTCACGCCCGCGGTGGTGGCGGCGCTCGAGGCGGGGAACCGCGCGGGGGCCTGGGCGCTGCTCCTGGTCGACGAGGCCGAGGTCGACGCCAACACGCTGGCGTTCGCCGCCGACCGCTTCTTGCAGCGGGCGGGGCGCCCGGCGTGAACCAGTACTACACCGCCAGCGACTGGCTGCGCGAGGCGGCCAGCCTGGAGCAGACGCTGACCCAGCAGCTCGCCGAGCTGCGCCGGCGCCGCAAGCAGCACGCAGCCGCGCAGGAGGAGCTGACCGTCCGCCGCGATACGGCCTTCACCGAGCTGCTCGCCGCGATCCTGCCCGAGCTCTCGCGTCCGGCGCTGGAGCGGGCCGTGGCGCTCACCGGCTACGCCGCGCTCACCCAGCAGGACCCGCAGGCCGCCCTCACGGCGGAGCGGCAGCGCGCCGAGGCGGCGCTGCGCGCGGTCGAGGCGGACCCGGCCTGGGTGAACCGGGTCGACCTGCGCGACCCGGTGACCGGGAGCCTCACGCGGGCGCTGGCGGAGGAGCAGGAGCACCTCACCCCGCTCGACGCCTTCCTCGACCGGGCGCGCCACCCCCGCCTCGAGGCGCTGATCGCCAACGGCTACGGCACGCCCGACTACTCGGTCGAGTGGTGGCGGCTCAGCTACTACGCCGACTGGCAGGCGGGCGACGAGATCGTCGAGCAGTTCCCCGAGAAGGGCTGGGAGCGGTTCGAGGAGCTCCGCGCCCACTACGAGCAGGTCAAGGAGGCGGCCGACCGGCTGCGCGCGCGCTGCCAGGAGCTGCAGGCCGAGATCGACCGCGGGCTCGCGCTCGAGGCGCAGCGCGAGGCGCTGCTCGCCGACCTCCAGGGCGGCCTGGAGCGGCGCCACCTGCAGACGGCCCGCCACCGGCTCGGTCGGTTCCTCGACGCCTGCGGGCCCGAGGCGGTGGGCGAGCGGCTGGCGCAAGACCCAGAGATCGAGCTGCTCGCCAAGGCCTGGGCGGGGCTGCGCAAGCAGGTCTTCTACATGGCGCAGCTGCGGGTCCACAAGCTCGACGAGCCCGAGGGGAGCCTGGAGAAGGAGCTCGCCAAGCTGCGGCGCAAGCAGCTCAAATACCGCCGCCCGAAGCACGCCTACACCAGGTTCAGCGCCAGCGACTTCCAGCGCCAGTTCAAGGACCGGCGCCCGCGCTTCCAGAAGCACTGGAAGCGCTACGACCGCGCCTACAGCAGCGTGTGGCGCTTCGACCGCTACGACCGCGGCGCCCTGCGCGACGACTTCCTGTGGTGGGACCTCATGACCGACGGGCGGGTGCGCGGCGACTTCATCCCCGAGGTCCACCGCTTCCACCAGGCGCACCCGGGCTACCGCTACGAGCGCCCGGGCGGGGACGACGACGAGGCGCTCGCCGCCGCCGCCGTGGCCGGGGCGGACCTCGCCGGGCTCGACGAGGGGCTCGGCGCGTTCGACGCCTCCTGAGCCATGGCGAGCAAGCTGCGGATCGTCAACTACGCGGTCAACGGCTCGGGGGTCGGCCACCTCACCCGGCTGGTGGCGATCAACCGCTGGGTGCGGCGCTACGCCGCCTACGCGGGGTTCCGCCCGGAGGTCTACTTCCTCAGCTCGAGCGAGGCCGACGGGCTGCTGTTCGCCGAGCGGTTCGCCTCGTTCAAGCTCCCCTCCAAGACGGTGGTCCGCGACGCGGGCCTCGACAAGCTCGCCTACCTCGCGCTGGCCAAGCAGTGGGTGTGGCACTCGCTCGGCCTGCTGCGCCCCGACCTCCTGGTCGTCGACACCTTCCCGCGCGGCTCGTTCGGCGAGCTGCTCTCCGCCCTCGACCTCGTGCGGCGGCGCGCGTTCGTCTACCGCCCGCTCAAGGAGGAGATCGCGAGCCGGCCCGACTTCCAGGCCATGCTCCCGCTGTACGACGCGATCGTGGTCCCCGACGACGCGGCCGCCGCGCCGGTGATCGCCCCCGCCGCGATCCGCGCGCGCGTGCGCCACGTCGGCCCGGTCGCCGTCCGCGAGCGGGTGGAGCTGCGCGCCCGCGAGGCCGTGCGCGCCGAGCTGGGGGTGGACCCGGCGCGGCTCGCGGTCTACGTGACGGCGGGCGGCGGCGGCGACCCCGACGGCGAGCGGCGGCTCCACGCCGTGATCGACGCGCTCGAGCCCGACCCCTCGCTCCACCTGATCGTCGGCGCCGGCCCGCTCTACCGCGGCCGCCGCCGCGCGGGGCCGCGGCTGACCTGGCTGGAGCGGGCGCAGGCGGCCGAGCTGATGGCCGGGTTCGACCTCGCGATCTCGGCCGCCGGCTACAACAGCTTCTTCGAGCTGATGCACCTCGGGGTGCCGGCCGCGCTGATCCCGCAGGAGAAGATCGCCGACGAGCAGGACGCCCGCGCGGCGCGCGCGGTGGCGGCCGGCGCGGCGGTGCTGCTCGCGCCCGCCTGCGAGCCCGCGGCGGTGCGGGCCGCGGTCGAGACGTTCCGCGACCCGGCGGCGCGGGCCCGTGCCGCCGAGGCGGCCCGCGCGCTCGCGCCCAGGAACCACGCCCGCGACGCGGCGGCCGAGCTGCTGCGCCTGGTGCTCCCGCCGGCCGCGGTGGAGGCGGCCGAGGAGGCGGTCTCCGACGCGCTCCTCGCGGCGGCCGGCGAGCTCGAGCTCGACTTCGAGACGTTCCTCGAGGTGCAGGACGCGCTCGACCCGCGCCCGCGCGCCGAGCTCGACCCCGAGGCCGCGGCCGAGGCGAGCGAGCGCGCGGTCGCCCTGCTGCGCACGATCCGCGCCGGCGGCGCGCCGGTCCCCGCCGCGCTGCGCGTGGTCGGGCCGCTGCTGCGCAAGCTGCCGCGGGCCGACGTGGCCGCCCGCGCCGAGGCGGCGAGCGCGGCGCTCGAGGCGTTCGCCCCCTTCGGCGACTGGTCGGGGGCCGCCATGGTGGTCCGCGCCTTCCAGACCGAGAAGGAGCTGCCGGCCGCCGAGCTCGCCGCGGCGCTGGCCGCGTTCTTGGCGCGCCTGCACGCTCGCGGCGAGGACCTCTACCGCGGGCTCGCGATCCTGGCCGAGGCGCAGGCGCGCGGGGCCGAGCTGCCGAGCAACGCCGAGCTGCTGCGCGCCGCGGCGGGGGCGCTGGGGTGAGGGCGCTCCCGCTGGTGACGCGCCCGGCGCCGGTCGCGCCCGGGGCCGACCCCTGGCTGGAGGGGCTCGACCGCGGACAGGTGGCGATCGGCCCGCGCTCGATCCACATCGACGTCACCAACACCTGCAACACCGACTGCGTCACCTGCTGGGACCACTCCCCCCACCTCGCCGCGCCGCGCCCGGCGAGCTGGAAGCGGCAGCGGACCAGCGCCGCCGCGGTCGAGGCGCTCCTCGACGACGTGCTCTCGCTGGGCGGGCTCGAGGCCGTGGTCGTGTCGGGCATGGGCGACCCGTTCACCCACCCCGAGGTCTACCGGATCATCGAGGCGGTCAAGGCGCGCGGGCTGCGGCTCACGATCATCACCAACCTGATCCCGGCCGACCCCGAGCGCGTGCTCGCGCTGGGGGTCGACCAGCTGCTGATCGGGATCCACGCCGCCTCGGAGCGGGCGTACCGCGCCTTCCACCCCAGCTTCCGCACCGACGAGTGGGCGCGGCTCCACCGCGCGCTGGCGCGCTTCAAGGAGGCCGGCCGCCGCTACAAGCACGTGCAGGTGATCTGCGCGACCAACGCCCACGAGCTCCCCGAAATGGTCCGCCTCGGCGCGCGCTACCGGGCCGAGCGGGTCAACTTCAAGCTCGCCAGCCTGCGCGACGGGACCGAGGCGGTGCGGATCAGCGAGACGCAGCGGCGCGCCCTGCGGGAGCGCGGCGTGCCCGAGGCGCGCGAGGTGGCGGCCCGCCTGGGCGTGGCCACCAACCTCGAGGTGTTCGCCCGCCAGCTCGAGGCGGGCGGCGCGGCCACCGCGCCGATCGCCGAGGTCGGCTGCTTCATGGGCTACGCCTACGCCCGCGTGCTGGTGGACGGGACCGTCCTCTACTGCTGCAACGTGGAGGTCGTGGTCGGCAGCCTGGCGGAGGGCGCCCGCTTCTCGGAGCTGTGGACCGGCCCCGCCTGGGAGGCGCTGCGGGCCCGCTTCCGCCGGGGCGACTACCTCGCGAGCTGCGCGCAGTGCGGCAAGCTCAACGAGAACGTCAAGCTCGCCCGCCGCTTCGCCAAACGCTTCGGCGAGGCGCGCCTGCTGGCCGTGACCGGGCGGGCGGGCTCGTGAGCGCGCGCCAGCCCACGGTCGAGTGGCAGGTGTGCGGCGTCTGCAACTACGACTGCAGCTACTGCATTCAGAGCAAGAAGTACCGCGTCGGGCATCCCTCGCCCGAGGAGGTCGAGCGGCTGCTCGCGTTCCTGGCCGCTCTGCCCGGGCGCTGGGAGATCAAGATGACCGGCGGGGAGCCGTTCGCGTTCCGCGACTTCCTCCGCCGGATCGTGCCCGGGCTGGTCGAATCGACCCCGCACGTGATCTCGGTCCTGACCAACCTCTCCGCCCCGCTCTCGGCGCTGGAGCGGTTCGCCACGCTCACCCGCGGGCGCCTGGGGATCGTGAGCGCCAGCCTCCACCTCGAGTTCACGACCGCCGCCGAGTTCGTGGCCAAGGCCGTGCGCCTGCGCGAGCTGCTGGACCCCGCCGCGCGCCTGGTGATCAACGAGGTGCTCGTCCCCGGCCGGCTGGAGGAGGTCGCCGCGGCGCGGGCGGCCGTCGAGGCGGCCGGGCTGAAGTGGTTCCCGCAGGTGCTCAAGACCAAGCGGGGGACGTTCGATTACCAGGGCGAGGACGTCGCCCGCGTGCGCGAGCTGGTGGGGCGCGACCCGACCCCGCGCGACGCGAACCTCGCCCCGAGCTACCAGGGCCGCCTGTGCTGGACCGGCGTCGAGTACTTCGTGCTGACCCAGCAGGGCGACGCTTGGAGCTGCCGCACCGCGCGCCGGTTCGGTGAGGGCTACCTCGGCAACGTCCACGCGGGGACGATCGCCCTGCGCGAGGGGCCGCGGCCGTGCCCGTACACGATCTGCCCCTGCACCGTGCCCGCCAACCGCGGCATGATCGAGGGGGTCGGCGCGGCGGCGACCCGCGAGGCCCGGGCGTGACGCCGCTCCCCCGCGCCGCCGAGGAGGCCCGACCCGCGCTGAGCGCGCCCCCGCGCCCGCGCGAGGGCGTCGTGAGCTGGAACATCAACACCGCCTGCAACTACCGCTGCAGCTACTGCACGCAGCGCTTCAAGGAGGACCGCGGCCGCTGGAGCCGCGACACGCCGCGCTTCCTGGCGGCGTTCGCGCGCCTGCCGGGGCGCTGGGAGGTCAAGCTCTCGGGCGGCGAGCCGTTCGTTCATCCCACCCTGGGCGACCTGGTGCGCGGCCTGGCGGAGCTCGGCCATCGCGTGTCGGTGGTGACGAACTTCTCCGCGAGCCGCGAGAAGCTGAGCGCGTTCGTGGCGGCGGCGCAGGGGCGGGTCGGGATCTTCTCGTGCAGCCTGCACCTCGAGTACGTGCCCGACCTCGAGCCGTTCGTGGCCAAGGCGCTGTGGCTCGAGCGCGAGCTGCGCGCCCACGCGCGGCCCGACCTGCCCGCCCCGCACGTGTGCGTGACCTCGGTCGCGACCCGCGCCGCGCTGCCCCGCCTGCCCGAGGTCGCGGCCCGCTTCGCCGCGGCCGGGCTGCGGTTCAAGGTGCAGCCCGAGAAGCAGGACCGCGACGTGATCGCCTACACCCCCGAGGAGGAGGCCGCGATCCTGGCCCTCGGGGGGCACAACCTGACCGGCCGGATCGCCCACGACTTCTTGGGGCAGCCCTGCTGGTCGGGGTCGCGCTACTTCATCCTCGACGACCAGGGCACCGCGTTCCGCTGCTACCCGGCCCGCCGCTACAAGATCGAGCGCATGGGCGACTTCCTCGACCCGGGCTTCACGCTCGCGGACGGACCGGCCCCGTGTCGCTATCGTTACTGCAATTGCACGGTCCCGATCGCCCGCGCCATGATGGCCGGCGCGCCCACGGCCGGCGCCGAGCCGGAGGAGGCCTCGTGAAGTTCCGCACGTTTCGCGCGCTGGTGGCGCTCGGGGTCGTGTCGCTCGCGGTCGGCGGCTACGCGGCCTACGACCACTTCGCCCCCGAGCCGGCGCCCCACGTCCGGCCGGGCCGCCCGGTCTACCACGAGGATCCCGTGGCGGTGCCGCCGCCCGAGCCGAGCGAGGACCCGGTCCGCGAGCCGAGCCGGCCCTCGAGCGGGCCCACCGCCGCGGCAAGCGACGACCCGGGCGCCCTGCGCAAGCTCGATCGCGAGGTGCTGCGCCTGGTGAAGGCCGGGATCTCGGGCGGCAAGGTCAAGGACGCCCTCCAGGGCTGGCGCGAGAAGGTGAACCTCTACCGCGACGCCGGCCACGCCGGGGTCAACCGCCTCAAGATCGACCTCGACCGCGACGAGAAGTGGGACGAGAAGTGGACGATCGAGGCAGACGGCGCGGTGCTGCGCCAGATCGCGCCCAACGACGACGAGCGGTACACGGTCGAGCTGCGCCTGGTCGGCGAGCGCTGGGCCGGCGCCGACGAGCGCGCCGCCGTCGCCACGCCCAGCGAGCCCGCCGCGGAGGCGGCGGGCGGCCAGACGCAGACCCTGCGCGCCTTCGACGAGCCGATCCTCGCGCTCGCCGAGCGCGGGATCTCGGGCGCCAAGGTCAAGGACGCGCTGAAGGGCCGCGCCTACAAGGTCAACCTCTACCGGGACGCCGGCCAGCCGGGGGTCAACCGCCTCAAGATCGACCTCGACCGCGACGACAAGTGGGACGAGAAGTGGACCTTCGTGAAGCCCGGCAGCCGCGACGGCGGGGTCAAGCGCCAGGTCGCGCCCAACGACGACGAGGTCTACTCGGTCGAGTACCGCCTGCTGCACGGCAAGTGGGTCCTCAAGCAGGACTGAGCGGGGACGACCCATGCGTATGACCGGCCCCCCGGGGCTCCCCCTGGCCGTGGCGGCGCTGATCGTGCTGGTCGTGGCGGGGATCGCGTCCCTGCTGCGAGCCCCGGAACCGCCCCCGCCGCTACCGCGGCGCAGCGCCGCGGCCCCCGAGACGACCCCCGCGCCGCCTCCGCACGAGGGGGCCGACGCGAACCCTCAGAGTGCTGGCGACGCGCAGCCGGCCGCGGACGCGCCGCGTGGGCGCTCGGGGGAGCTGCGCGCCTTTCGCGAGGCGATCGTCCAGCTCCCCGGGCCCGCGATCGCCCGTTCGCCCGGCATCGACGGCGCGGAGGCCGAGGCGCTCGCCGCCACCCGCCGCGCGCAGCGACTCTGCCAGGCCTGCGGCCGCGAGATCCCTCGCGCCGAGCCGTCCATGCAGGCGGAGGGCGATCGGTGGCACAAGCGCTGCTTCGAGCGGCGGCCCACCTGCGGGATCACCGGCCGCCCAATCCCCGAGGGGGTGGCCACGGTCGAGCTGGACGGGGCCACGTTCCACGCGGGCGACTACGAGCGCGCGCTCAAGTGCCTCGCCTCCGGCCTCCCGCTCGGCGACGGGGCCGAGCACGTGGTCAACCCGCGCAACGGCGAGCGGGTCCGCGTCGACTGCCTCGACCGCACCCGCCAGTGCACCTCCTGCCACGACCATGTCCTCACGGGCGTGGAGGTCGACGGCGAGCGCTTCGCCTGCGCCGAGTGCGCCCGCAGCTACCGCGAACAGGTCCGCGACGACGCCGCCGGGCTGCTGGCGGAGGTGGGCGCGTTCCTCGCGGCCGAGGGCCTGAAGGTGCCCGAGGTCGAGCTGGTGTTCGCCGGCTTCGCCGAGGGCCTGACCGCCGTCCGCCGCGGCGTGTGCGAGACCACCACCGTCGGCGGCGCGCGGCGCCACCGCGTGCTGGTCCTCAGCCACCTCCACCGCGACGCGACCGCGGTCGTCCTGGCCCACGAGCTCATGCACGCGGTCGTCGCCGCAGCCGGCGCCGAGCTCTCGAAGTCCGACGAGGAGGGCCTGTGCGAGCTGGCGGCCTGGCAGTACGCCGAGCGGCAGGGGCTCCCTGATTACGTGCGCGCCGGGATCGAGCACAACGCGGACGACGAGTACCGCGAGGCGTTCGCGCGCCAGCGCGCGAAGGGGCAGAGCTTGGCCGCGATCCTGCGCGGGCAGTAGGCGCGGGGTTCACTCCTTCCGCGTGAAGAACTCGGCGTTGCGGGCGATGTCGGCCTGGAAGGCCGCGGGTACGTCGTCCTCGTGGAAGATCGCGCCGGCCGGGCACACTGCGACGCAGGCCAAGCTCGGGCTGCGGCGGCGGGACTACGCGTCGTAAGGCCGTCGCACGTGCGACGGCTCCCCGCGCGGGCGGGCAAGGAGGGAGGCTGTCGCCCGAGCAGCTCCTCCCCCTGAGGAGAGCAGCTGTCGCACGTGCGACGGCTCCCCGCGCGATGCCAACGGCCGACCGTGAACGACCCGCGCGGACAGAGGTCCCCGAGGGGAACCTCGCTACCTCCGACACTCGGCGGCGCTGCAGGTCAGCGCCGCGCGAAGGAGCTCCTCGGCGTCGTTCCCGAGGTGGGTTTCCCGCGCGAGCACCCAGGCGATCCGGGCCCTCGCTTCGCGCCGCGGGAGCTCGAGCTTGGTCAGCGCCAAGAACGCGTCGCGCTCGGCCGAGGCCTCCCGCTGCACGGGCGTCGAAGGCGCGGGTGGCGGAGCTTCGCTCACCCGCGCCAGGCCGGCCGCCTCGTTCACCTCCGAGGTGCCGCGGGGCGCGCCGAGCTGCGCGGGAGCCGTCGCACGTGCGACAGCCGCCGGGGCCGCGCACCCCTGCGACGGCTCTCCTTCCCTGCCCACCTCGCCCGGGCGCCGTCGCACGTGCGACAGCGAACCCGCCGCTCCCTACCCCGCCAGCACCTGCGCGAAGGCCCAGCAGTCCTGGTACGTGTTGTAGAGC
>CAZMSZ010000308.1:0-9186 GCA_964569055.1 uncultured Planctomycetota bacterium
GGGTGCGCGAGGAGGGGGGCGGGGTGCGCGAGGAGGGCGCGGCGGTCGAGGGCGGGGGGGTGGGCACGCTGCGCGGCCCTGCGGGGGTCGGCGTCAACCGGCGGCTGGTGGGGCGCGACCCGCGACCGCCGCGACCGAGGCCCGAAGGGCCCGAGCGGATCCCGGTGGCCGTGGGGCGGGGAGCCGCGATCACGCGGCCGGTTCCCCTGCCGGCGGGCTGCACGGGCGGCTTGCCCTGCAGCGTGCGCTCGAGGTTGTGCGCCGCCTCCTTGGCCGTGGGGTAGCGCTCGTCGCGGTCGCGCGCGCACAGCCAGCCCACGAGCTGCGAGGTGGCGCGGTCGAGGGTCGGGACGCGGTCACGCGGGTCGGGGACGTCCTCCTCGATGTGCCGCGCCACCAGGGCCAGCGGGCTCTCCTCGTCGAACGGCAGCTCCCCGGTCAACAGCTCGAACAGGCACAGCCCGAGGGAGTACAGGTCGGCGCGCACGTCGACGTCCTCGAGCCCGAGCGCCTGCTCGGGCGCGATGTAGCGAGGCGTCCCCACGAACACGGCGCTGTGCGCGTCGTCGGGGTCGCTCTTCCCCTTGGCGAGGCCGAGGTCGAGCAGGCGCGGGATCCCGTCGGCGCCGATCAGGATGTTGTCCAGCTTGAGGTCGCGGTGGACGATCCCGTGCTGCTCGGCGCACTCGAGCGCCTGGGCGATCGCGAGCGCGAGGGTGAGCGCGTCGGCCTCGGGGAGGACGCCCACCTCGCTCAACAGCTCCTTGGCGGTCCGGCCGGCCACGTACTCGAAGGCGATGAAGTCGAGCCCGGTCTCGGCGCAGCGCCCCGCCTCGATCACGCCCACCACGTTGGGGTGGAACAGGCGGGCCGCGGCCTTGGCCTCGCGCTCGAAGCGCGCCACGTAGTCGGCGTCGGCCGCGAGGTGCGGGGCCAGGACCTTGAGCGCCACCAGCCGATCGAGGCTGGTCTGGCGGGCCTTGTAGACCCGCCCCATGCCGCCCTCGCCGAGCAGCTCGAGCACCTCGAACCCGCCGATCGTGCGCGGCGCGCCGCCGGGGGCCGGCTCGGCCGCGGGGGGGGCGCTCGGCTCGTTCGCGACGGCCGGCGCCTCGCTCGGCTCGGGCGCGGGCGCCGCCGTGCTCGCGGGGTCCTCCGCCGGCTGCGCGCCGTCCTCCACCGGTTCGTCTGGTTCTGGCTCCTCGGAGCGCGCCTCTTCGGCCGCGAGCGCGGCCAGCGCCTCGGCGGCGGGGTCGTCGTCGGCGAACGGGTCGTCGGCCGGCGTCTCGGTCTCGGTGAGGGGGGGCGCCGGCGCGGTCGGCGCCGCGTCCTCCCCGTTCGCGGCCGCGTCCGCCTCCTCGTCCGGGAACAGGCCGTCGAGGGTCTCGAACGTCGAGGCCGCGAGCGCGGCCTCGCTCGGGTCGGGCGGCGCCGGCGTGTTCGGCGTGGGCCGAGGGACGCGCCGGGTGGGTGGCCGGGGCGGCGCGTCCTCGGAGGCGGGCACGAGCCGCGCCTCGCGGTGGACCGCCGCGCCGGCCTCACCCCAGACGTAGGCGAACAGCGCCTCGGACTCGGCCGCGGCGGCGGCCACCGCCGCGGCCGCCTCGACGATCGTGGCGGCCTCCGCGGCCTCGGCCGACGACGCGAGCGCGACCGCGGCCGGAGCCAGCGGGGCTTCCGCCTCCGCTGCGCCCTCGGCTGGGGCCGCGTCGGCCGGCTGGCTCGCGGCCGCGAGCGCGCTCCAGGCGTGCTCGAGCCCGCGGGTCAGGACCTCCTGGCGCTCCGCGCTCAGGCCGCTCAGCGCCTGCGCGAGGAACTCGGCCCCGCCCGCGTCGCCGAGCGCGGTGCGGAGCGCGGCGGGGAGGAGCGCGGCGTGGCGCTCTCGCGCGGTCGGGACGCCGCGCACGGCCAGGAGCGCCGGTCCGCCCAGCCACAGCGCGGCCAGGAGCCGACCCGCCCGCTCGGGGTCGGGTCCGGGCCCGTCCCCTCGCGGCAGGCCGCGTCCGTGCGCGCCCAGCAGCGCTCCGAGCTCGACCGCCTGCTCCACGACCCCTCGCGCCGTCCCGCCGACCCGCCCCCCTCACAGTAGAAGCGCTGGGCGCGCCCCGCTCAACCGCGACGCGGCCTTGACACGACCGGCGCCGGTGGCACAGTCGCGCCATGCGTGGATTCGCCAGGATCAGCGCGGCCGTGCCGGCCGTGCGGGTGGCCGACGTCCCGGGCAACCTGGCCGAGACGCTGGCGCTCTGGCGCCGCGCGCACGAGCAGGGCGACGCGCTGGTGGCGTTCCCCGAGCTGGGGCTGAGCGGCTACACGGCGCGCGACCTGTTCCACGACCTGCACCTGCTCGACGCCTGCGAGCGGGCGCTGCTCGAGCTGGCCGAGGCGTCCGCCGACCTCGCGCCGCTCGCGATCGTCGGCCTCCCGCTGCGGGTCGGCTCGGGCCTCTACAACGTGGCCGCCGCGGTGGGCGAGGGGCGGATCCTCGGCCTGGTGCCCAAGGCCTACCTCCCGACCTACCGCGAGTTCGAGGAGGCGCGCTGGTTCCGCCCGGGCGCCGAGGTCCCCGCCGGCGCGCGCGCGCGAGTGGGCGGGCGCGAGGTGCCGTTCGGGCTCGACCTCCTGTTCGCCGCCCGCGGCGAGCCCGACCTCGTGGTCGGCCTCGAGGTGTGCGAGGACTTCTGGGTGCAGGTCCCGCCCAGCGCCTGGCAGGTCTCGGCGGGCGCGACGGCGATCTGCAACCTGTCCGCCTCGAACTTCACGATCGGCAAGGCGGAGCTGCGCCGCTTGCTGGCGCGCTCGATCTCCGACCGCGGCAAGTGCGCCTACGTCTACGTGGCCGCGGGGCCCGGCGAGTCGTCGACCGACCTCGCCTTCGACGCCGACGCGTTCGTGTGCGAGAACGGGCGCGAGCTCGCCAGCTCGCGCCGGTTCGCGCGCGAGGGGCAGCTCGTGACGGTCGACGTCGACCTCGAGCTGCTGCAGCGCGAGCGGATCGTGACCGGGAGCTTCGGCGACTGCGCGCGGGTCCACGTGCGCGAGTTCCGCCGGGTCGCGTTCGACGGCGGCTCGGCGCCCGAGCGCGTGACGGACCTGCGCCGGCCGGTCGCGGCGCACCCCTTCTTGCCGAGCGACCCCGCGGCGCTGGCCACGCGCTGCTGGGAGATCTTCGAGATCCAGTCGAACGCGCTCGCGACCCGCATGCGCGCGGTCCCCGGGCGCGTGACGCTCGTGCTCGGCGTCTCGGGCGGGCTCGACTCCACCCAGGCCGCGCTGGTGTGCGCGGGCGCGCTCGACCTGCTCGGGCGTCCGCGGCGGGACCTCCTGTGCGTCACCATGCCGGGCCTGGGCACCAGCGCGGGGACCCGCGGCAACGCCGAGCGGCTGGCGGCGGCGCTCGGCGCGCGCTTCTGCGAGGTCGGCGTGTCCGAGGCCAGCCGGCTGGTGCTGGAGGCGGTGGGCCACCCGGCTGCGAGCGAGGCGCCGACCGTGGCCGACCTCCTCGCCCGCCTGCGCGAGCGCCCCCAGCTCGGCGACGTGACGCTCGAGAACGTGCAGGCGCGCCTGCGCACGCTGGTGCTCATGACGTTCGCCAACCGCGAGTGCGGGCTGGTGGTCGGGACGGGTGACCTGTCCGAGAAGGCGCTCGGCTGGGCGACCTACTCGGGCGATCACATCGCGATGTACGACGTCAACGCCGGCGTGCCCAAGACGCTGATCCAGTTCGTGATCCGCTGGGTGGCGGGCGAGCGGGCCACGACCTGGTCGGCGGGCGACCCCGCGGCGCTGCGCGAGGTGCTGTTCGCGATCCTCGACACCCCGATCTCGCCCGAGCTGCTCCCGGCCGACCCCGACGGGGCGATCGCCCAGCTCACCGAGGCGGCGATCGGCCCCTACGAGCTGCACGACTTCTTCCTCTACCACCTCGTGCGCCACGGCGCGTGCCCCACGCGCGTGCTCGACCTCGCCCGGGTGGCGTTCGCCGGGCGCTACCCCGTGGCCGAGCTCAAGCGCTGGCTGGCGGTGTTCCTGCGCCGGTTCTTCGCCAACCAGTTCAAGCGGAGCTGCACCGCCGACGCGCCCAAGGTGGGCATGGTCGCGCTGTCGCCGCGCGGCGACTGGCGCATGCCGTCGGACGCCCAAGGCGCCTCCTGGCTGGCCGAGGTCGAGGGATACGCCGAGGAATAGGGCGCACCCGCTCCTCGTTGGAGACTTGCCCCGAAACGGGTTGAGGCGCGCGGCCGCGACCCCGCCGGAGTCCGCCCGCAGGACGTATCCTGTGGACCGCTAACACCTTCGTTCGGCGCCGCCGCGCCCGTTCCCCCGAGGACCCCCCTATGCAACCGTTCGCCAAACTGGCCGGCGCGATCGCCCTGGCCGCAGTGTTCGCCGCCCCCGCCGCTGCCTCCGAGGTCGAGTGGCTCGATAACTACGAGGAGGCCAAGAAGCTGGCCAAGGAGCAAGACAAGTTCATCCTGGCCGACTTCACCGGCAGCGACTGGTGCGGCTGGTGCATCAAGCTGAAGAACGAGGTGTTCCAGACGCCCGAGTTCAAGAGCTGGGCCGACAAGAACGTGGTCCTGCTCGAGCTCGACTTCCCGCGCAAGAAGCAGCTCAGCCAGTCGATCAAGGAGCAGAACGAGGCGCTGCGCGACAAGCACAAGGTCCGCGGCTACCCCACGATCGTGTTCATGGACCCGAGCGGGGAGGAGGTCGGGCGCACCGGCTACCAGCGGGGCGGCCCGGCGGCGTGGACCAAGAGCGCTGACGGCATCCTGGCCACCGGCCGCGACTACCTGGCGCTCAAGAACAAGCAGAACCCCACCCCGGCGGAGAAGGCCAAGCTGCTCGAGACCGAGCTCGAGATGGGCAAGGTGGGCTTCGCCGAGGCGAAGGAGCGGCGCGCGGCCCTCGAGGGGCTGAGCCCCGAGCAGGCGGCCAAGCTCGACGCCGAGCTGGTGAACCTCGAGGTCATGGACATCCTCGACCGCGCCCCGAACGAGCCCCCGGCCGGCGCCGACGTCAAGGCCTGGCAGCAGGAGCAGCGGGTCGCCCTCGGCAAGCAGTTCCACGCCATGCTGCAGCAGGGGCGCACGCCGACGGGCGACGAGGCGTACCAGCCGTTCTACATCCTGATCATGGACTACTCGGTCGAGGCCAAGGACCCGGCCAGCTTCGAGGCGGCGCTTGGCAAGATGCGCGAGCGCTTCGGCGAGAACCCCAGCGCCGCCGGCTTCTTCACGATGCAGGAGGAGCGCCTCGCGAAGCTCAAGGGCGAGTAGCCTCGCCCCGGACCATCGCGAACCTGCACGGGCCGCCGGGCGCACGCTCGGCGGCCCGCGCCGTTCCGGACCGACCCTCTCGTCGCGGGGCCGGAGCGGGAGGCACGAGGTGGCCTCGCGGGCTACGATCGCGGCAGCCGAGGGCCCGTGAGCGCTCGATCGTCCGATCCGCACGGCAGCCTCCACGCGCGCGGCCACCCGACGCCGGCCGCGCCGACCACGCCCCTGTACTTCGCGGGCAACGATCAGCCCACGGCCGACGCGAACGGGCCCGGACCGCAGCGCGCCGGGCTGGGCGGGCTCGCGCGCGTCGGGCCGTACGCGATCGTGGGGCCGCTCGGCGAGGGGGGCATGGGCGCGGTCTACCGCGCGCGTCACCTCCACCTCGGGGTCGAGCGCGCGATCAAGGTGCTGCTCGCCGAGCCGGACCCGGGCAAGCTGGCGCGGTTCGAGCGCGAGGTGGCCAACCTGGCGCAGGTGCGCCACCCCAACGTGGTCGGCGTGCACGAGGTCGGCTGCGAGGCCGGGCGGCCGTGGATGGCCATGGACCTGGTCGAGGGGAGCGACCTCTCCGCCGCCCTGCGCGGCGGGCGGCCGACCCTGGAGCGGGCGCTGGAGCTGGCGGTCGGGATCGCGCGCGGGGTGGCGGCGCTCCACCGGCTGGGGATCGTGCACCGCGACCTCAAGCCGCAGAACGTGGTGATCGCCGCCGACGGGCGGCCGGTGGTGCTCGACCTCGGCCTGGCGGTCGCCCCCGACCGCGACGAGCGGCTGACCCAGACGGGCGCGGCGCTGGGGACGATCGGCTACATGGCGCCCGAGCAGCTCGCCGGCCAGGCCGGGCCCGCGACCGACGTCTACGCGCTGGGGCTGATCACCTACGAGCTGGTCACCGGGCTGAGCTCGATCCCCGCGGCCAGCTCGCACCAGGAGCTGGTCGGCAAGGTGCTCCACCGCGCGCCGCTCGAGCCGGGCCGGGTGGACGCCAGCCTGCCGGCGCGGCTGGATCGGGTGTGCGCGCGCGCGACCGCGCCCGACCCGGCGGCGCGCTACCCCGACGCGGGCGCGCTGGCCGACGCCCTCGAGGCGGTGCGCGGCGCGCCGGGACCCTCGCGGCGCGCGGTCCGGCGGCGCGCGCTCGCTCTCCTGCTGCCGCTGGGCGCGGGCGCGCTCGCCGTGGCGCTGTGGCTGGGCGCTGGCGCGGACGCGAGCCAGGCCGCGGCGCCTCCGCCCGAACGGCCGGCCGCGGGCGGGGCGAGCCGCCCGGAGCGCCGGCCGCGCGCGCTCTCGCGGCGCGAGGTGAGCCAGGCCGACGATCGCCTGCGCGAGCTGGTGCTGCTCGGCGCGCGCCGGCGGGTGGAGGCGCTCGAGGAGTGGCTGGCGCGCTACCCGGGGCACCCCTCCACCGAGCGGGCCCGAGCGGCGCTCGCGGACGCTCGCCTGGAGCTCCCGCTGGCGGTCCTGACCCACGAGGGCGCGAGCGTGGCCGCGTTCTGCCGCGCGGGTCTGGTGACGGGCGGCGCCGACGGCGAGCTCGTGCTGTGGGACGTCGCGCGGGGCGAGCCGCTCCGCACCTGGGAGACGGGGTGGCCGGTGCACGCCCTGACGACCTCGGCGGACGGGGCGCGCCTCCTGGCGGGCGGCCCCGGCGGCTACGCCTGGTTCGAGGTGGAGGGAGAGGGCGGCGAGAAGCTCCCGATCGACTTCACCGTGCGAGCGGTCGTCTTCCTGGCCGAGGGGGACGCCCTGGTCGGCGGGACCAGCCAGTGGCTGCGACGGCGCGAGCTGCCGGGCGGGCGCGAGGTGCGCACGTACGGGCAGATCAACGCGGAGACGATCGGCCTGGGGCTCCTCTCCGACGGGACGGCGTTCGCGTCGATCAACGCCGTGAGCGCCAAGTCGACCAGCCCGTTCGACAACCAGGTCCACTGCTGGGAGGTGCGCTCGGGCGATCACCTCTACTCGCTCCCCCTCCCCGAGCGGCCCTCGGCGCTCGCGGTCTCGCCCGACCAGGACACGTTCGCGGTCGGGACCGAGCGCGGGCTCCTGCTCCTGTTCAGCCTCGAGGCCCGCAGCGAGAAGGCGACCCTGCGCGCGCCCGGCGCGGAGCAGGCCCACGAGGGCCCCGTGCGCGCGCTCGCCTTCGCGCCCGACGGCCAGACGCTCTACTCGTGCGGGGGGCGCGTGTCGCCGCTCCAGACGCGCGTCCTGGCGGCCTGGTCGGTCGCGACCGGCGAGCGCCTGCGCGCGCGCGAGGCGCTCGACGCGGTCCCGATCCACCTCAGCGTGGCTGGCGACGGACAGACCCTCGCCCTGGTCGGCGAGGAGGTGGGGCGCGTCGAGGTGTGGCGCGCCGACACCTGGGGTCCGCGTTAGCGCTGCGCGAGGGCCGCGGCCGTCTCGCGCTCGAAGCGGACCACGTCGCCGCTCCAGCAGGCGACCTCGAGCTCGTAGCCGGTCGGGTCGGCCACGTACCAGGCGGTCGAGTGGGGCCAGCGGACCGGACCGCCGTAGAGCAGCTCGAGGCCCTCGCGCGCGACCGTCGCCTCCCAGGCCGCGGGGTCGGTGATCCGCAGCCCGAAGTGGTTCAGGCCGTGGCGCCCCGCCTCGCGCCGGGCGCGGTTGGGCTCGAGCGTGTGCTCGGGATACTCGTACATGCAGAGCAGCGCGTCGCCGGCGCGCAGGATCGCCCACCGGACGCCGTCCCACACGCCGCCGTCCACGCGGCGGAAGCCGAACACGCGCCCGTACCACGCCTCGCTCTGGGCGAGGTCGCGGACCGTCAGGTTGAGGTGATCGAGGTGCTTCACGGAGGGGGTGGCGTTCACGGTGGGGCTCCTGCCGCGGGCGCGGCGTGCGGAGGCGGCGCCGCGGGCTCCTCACCCGCTCGCGCCCGCCTCGTCTGCCTCAGAGGGTGACACCGGCTTGGCCTCCTGGCGACAAAAGTGTCGACAGAAGGACAACAGTCCCTCCGGTGGTCAGCGCCCCGCCTCGGGCTGGTCGGCGGGCTCGCCGAATAGGTCGCGCAGGAGGACCCGCCGCGGGGCCGCGCCGCCGTCGTAGGCGATCTGCAGGCGCGCGAGCCGCTCCTCGAACGGGCCGAGCGTCCAGCACGCCTCGCCGGGGAGCGCCTCGACCGGCGCGGCCCCCTCGGGCTCGTTGAGCGGGCAAATGTCGCGGTACTCGAGCCCCTCGCCCTCGTCGCTCACGTCGAGCCACCGCAGCGGCAGCCCCTGCGTGCGGCACTTGTAGGGCCGCTCCGCGTAGATCCGGCAGGCCCCCGCCTCGTCGAGGAACGCGCACGCTCCCGCCGGGTGCGGTGCGCCCTGGCGCAGCAGCGCCCCATGCCGCGCCCGGATCGCCTCGGCCTCGATCGGGAACACGGTCAGCTCGTCCTGGCAGCACGCGCTGCAGCCCCGCCGGCACGCGAGCCGATCCGCGTGCTGCGCCGCGAGCGCCGCGGCGGCGCGGTCCACCTCGGCATGGAGGGCGGCGAGCTGGGCGAGGGCGGTGGCGCGGTCGAGCGGCATGGAGCCAGGGTAGACCGCGGCGTGCGGGTCGGGGTGGGTGGAGGTCGCGGCCTCCGGTTCCGAACCCAAGAGGCTGTCACCTCGTGCTCGTGCTCGCTCCCCGCGAGGCGTGGCCGAGCCCGAGTCCGAGCCCGAGAGGCGGTCGCGTACGACGTACAGTTAGGAATGAAGCGCAGAGGGCGCCGAGCACGCAGAGACTCTCTGCGGTCCCCGCGCTCTCTGCGCTTCGTGCTCCGCTTCGCGAGGCGAGGCGGCTTGCAGTGCGACAGCCTCTCGATTCGGATTCCGATTCCGATTCCGATTCCGAGTCCGAATCCGAATCCGAATCCGAATCCGAATCCGAATCCGAATCCGATTCCGAATCCGAATCCGAA
>CAZMSZ010000309.1:0-9167 GCA_964569055.1 uncultured Planctomycetota bacterium
GGTCGTGCTCGCGGTCGAGGAGGCGACGGGGCGCGAGGTAGCGCTCAAGCGTCTCTTCGGGATCGCCGGGCTGCTGGAGCGGGGCGAGGGCGTGGCGCGCGATCCGGCGGCGGCGGCGCGCTGGTACCGGCGCGCGATCGAGGCTGGCGACACCCTCGCGGGGCCCGCGCTCGAGGGGCTCCTCCGGGAGCACGCGCACCTGCGCGAGCGCTGACCCCGAGCTTCAGCCGCCGCCGAACCGGCGGCGCGAGCGCTCGCGGGCGCGGGCCGCCTCGACCTCGCGGTCGCGCGGCCGCGCCGTCGTGGACAGCGACTCGAGCAGGACGCGCGCCGCGTCGGCGACGGCGTCGACCGCCTGGTCGAAGGCGGCCTGATTGGCCTGGGAGGGGCGGGTGAAGCCGCTCAGCTTGCGGACGAACTGCAGCGACGCCGCGCGGATCTCCTCCTCGCTGGCTGGGGGCTCGAAGTTGAACAGCGTCTTGATGCTCCGGCACATGACGACTCCCTCCCTCACTCGTCGAGCGGCGGGGCCGCCCCGAACCGCTCGCGGTAGCGCTCCACCCAGCGCCGCGGCAGCGGGAGCCCGGCCTGCAGGGCGCGCGCCTCGCGCCAGCGCGCGTCGACGTCTTCGCGTGGCTGCCCGACCCGTAGCGCGCCCAGCCCCCGGACCCAGGCCGCGTCGGCGCGCGGGCCGCCGTCGGCCAGGCGCAGGGCCGCCAGCGCCAGCTCCTCGAGCGGCGGCTCCTGTTCGAGCGCCAGCCAGGCCGCGAGGGCCGGCGCGAACGTGCCCTCGCTCGCGCGGAGCTCGGAGACCGGGTCGGGGTCGACCACGCGCAGCGCTTGGCGCAGCGGGTCGCGCTCGACCGGGCGGCGCTCGGGGAGGAGGGCGAAGCCGACCGCGCGGCCGGCGAGGAGGCGCGAGTCGCGCGCCCCCTCGACCGCGAACGCGACGGCGAGCGCGTCGAGCGCCTCGCCCGCGCGCCCTTCTCCGAGGAGCGCCAGGCCCAGCAGCACGCGCGGGGTCGCCGCCCCCGGCTCGATCTCGGCGGCCAGCCCGGCGGCCGAGCGCGCCGTGGCGTACTCGGCGCGCAGGAGCGCCGCCTGCGCCGCCGCCAGGGAGCCCTGCAGGCCTCCCCGGTCGCGCAGCGCCAGCGCGTCGAATCCGCGCAGCGCGAGCGCGAGCTCGCCGGCGCGCCAGGCCAGCTCCGCCTCCAGGCGGTCGAGCTCTCGGCGGGCGGCGTCGTCCAGGCCGGGGAGCGCGCGCACCTCGCGCAGGGCCTCGCGCGCGGGCTCCAGCGCGTCGCGCCCGAGCAGCAGCCGGAGCTGCTCGAGGCGGAGCGCGGGGTCGCGCTCCGCGAAGCGGACCGCCGAGCGCAGCGCGAACGCGAACTCCTCCAGCGGCTCCCCGCGCGCGGCGCGGCGCAGCACGTCGAGCAGGTCGGGCCGGACCGCGCTCGGGAACGCGAGCACCCGGGCGTCGAGGTTGGCGGCCAGGGTCGGCGGCAGCGCGCCGAGCGGCGCGGCGGCGCCGTCGACGCGGCCGGCGAGCTCGAGCTCGCCCACCACGGCCTCGAAGGTGCGCGCCGTCTCCGCGTCGTGCCAGCGCGCGAGCTCGCGCCGGGCGGCGCGCGCGTCGGCGCGGTGCGCGGCGCCCCAGTCGGCGGCGACCTCCTCGCGCGTGCCGACCCGCAGGAGCGCCACCCCGCGGTGCACGCGCGCCGCGATGTGCGTGGGGTCGCGCTCCACCGCCGCGGCGAGGGCGGCGCGCGCCTCGCCGTGCTTCTCCTGCGCCAGCGCGGCGAGCCCCAGCAGCACACGGGCCTCGACGGCAGGGTCCTGCTCGAGCAGCGCGAGCGCCTGCGCGAGCACGCGCTCCGCCGCGGCGGGCTTCCCCTCGCGCAGCCGGAGCGTGGCGATCCCCTCGGCCAGGCCCGGCGCGTCGGGGAGCAGCTCGCCCGCGCGCTGGAACGCGACCTCCGCCTCGTCGATCGCGCCCGCGGCGAGCGCCGCCACGCCCCGCTCCACGAGCGCCAGCGGCTGGTCGGGGGCGGCCCGCAGCGCGGCGGCGGCCTCGTCGCCCGCGGCCGCCGCGCGCCCGTCCAGTCGCGCGAGCGCCGCGCGCGCCAGGCGGCCGTAGACGCTTGCCCCTGCGCGCGCGCCGAGCGCGGCGTAGGTCCCGCGCGCCTCGGAGAGCTTCCCCAGGCGCTCGCGCGCCACGCCGGCCCACAGGGCGGCCCGCGCCGCGAGCTCGTCGTCGCCCTCGGCGAGCGCGTCGAGCGAGCTCAGCGCCTCGGCGCTGCGCCCGCGCCGAACGCGCAGGGCAGCGCCCTCGAACGCCACCGGCCGCGCGAGCGCGGGCTCCTCCTGCGCGGCCTGCGCCGCCGCCTCCAGCGCGGGCGCCAGCTGCGCGAAGGACGCGCCGCCGCGCGCCGCCAGCGCGACCTCGCGCAGACGGCGCGCCACTTCGACCGCGCGCGCCTCGGCCGCGAGCTCCTGCGCCAGGGCGGCGTCGTCGCCGGCGAGGGACCGCGCCCGCTCGAGCTCGCCCGCGAGCGGCCCCAGCTCCTCACCGGCGGCGCGCGCGGTCCGCACCCGCTCCAGCAGGGCGCGCGCGGCCTCCGGGTCGCTGAGCGGGGCGCGGGGCGCCTCCGCCCGCGCGACCTCGGCGACCGGCTCGACGGAGGCGAGCGCGCCGCGGACCGCCAGCGCGCCGACCACCAGGAGCGCGGACAGCGCGACGCCGATCCCGGCGCCGAGCGCCGCGCGCCTCAGCACGCTCGGCGCCGCGGCGCGCGGCGGCTCGCCCGCCAGCACCCGCTCGAGGTCGTCGGCGAGCGCCGCGGCGTCGGGGTAGCGCGCGTCCGCGGCGCGCGCCATGGCGCGCAGGCACACGACCTCGAGCCCCGCCGGCAGGTCGACCAGCGCCGAGGGCGGCTCGGGGCTGCCGTGGAGCACGCGCTCCGCCAGGAGCATGGGGGTGGCCGCCGCGAACGGGCGCTCACCCGTGAGGCACTCGTACAGGATCACGCCCAGCGCGTACACGTCCACGCGGTGGTCGAGCGAGGTCTCGCCGCGGAACTGCTCGGGGGCCATGTAGTACGGGCTGCCGAGGATGTCGCCGGTGCGCGTCATGGTGCGCAGGAACGAGCGGTCGCGCGCCAGCCCGAAGTCGCTCACGCGCGGGCGGCCGCCCTGCGCCGCGTCGAGCAGGATGTTCGCCGGCTTGAGGTCGCGGTGGATCACGCCCATCTCGTGGGCGACGTGGATCGAGCGCGCCACCTGCGCCACGAGGCGCGCCGCCTCCGCGGGCGCGAGCCGACCCTGGCGCAGGCGCGTCTGGAGCGTCTGCCCGGGGCAGTACTCCATGGCGTAGTAGAGCCGCTCGCCGTCGCGCCCCACGTCGAGCACGCGCACCACCCCGGGGTCCTCGACCTTCAGCCCGACGAACGCCTCGAGCTTGAAGCGGGCCTCGGTCTCCTCGTCGGCGAGGTCGCCCGCGAGCAGCGACTTGACCGCGACCTGCCGCCCGGTCGGGTCGAGCGCCAGGAACACCACGCCGTTCGCCCCGCGCCCCAGCTCCTGGAGCAGCTGATAGGGCCCGATCGTGCGCAGCGCCGGCCCGCGACCGCTGGCGGAGCCGAGCGGCCCCGGTCCGCTGGCGGAGCCCAACGGGCGCGGCCCGCTGGCCGAGCCGAGCGGACCCGGCCAGCTCCCGGCGGGGAGGGTCGCGGTCTGCGCTCCGGAGACGGCGGGGCGAGCGCCGGAGGCGGGCTCCTTGGCCTCGATCACCAGCGCGACCCGACAGCGCGGGCAGGCGAGCGCCGCGAGCCCGGCCAGCGCGTCCCACCCGGCGCTCTGCCTGCACTGGGGGCAGGCGAACCGGGCGCCACCCAGCTCGCGCAGCAGCGCCGCGCCCGCGTCGGCCGAGAGCGCGCGGCTCGCGATCAAGCGCTGCGCGAGCGGGCCCGCCCCGGCGCTGGCCGCTGCGAGCGCGCCCTCGCCGATCAACCCGCGGGCGCGGGCCAGGAGCGCGAAGGCCTCGTCCTGCGCGGTCGGCACGCGGGTCGAGGATACGTCACCGACCCGATCACGGCACCCATCAGGACGGCGCGGCGCTCAGCGCTCGCGCTCGAGCAGGGCCTCCAGCTCGGGTGTGGTCCCGAAGGCGCGCCGATAGTACTCCGGCCATGAGCCGAGCTCGAGCTCGGGATCGAGCTCGCGCGCGCGCGCCCACAGCGCGTCGACTCGCTCGCGCGGGGCTCCCATCCGGATCTCGAGCACGCCCTCGAACAGGTCGATCTCCGCCCGGTCCGGCTCGATCCTGCGCGCCTCGCCCAGGCGCTGACGGATCCACAGCCAGAGCGGAGTTACGTCGCCCGGCAGCTGGAGCTGCAGCGGGAGCTGGACCACGGCCAGGCGGTGGTACGCGGCGTCGCTGAGCGCGAACAGCTGCTCGGCCGCCTGCAGCACGCGCATCCCGCGGCGCATGCTGCCGCGCTCCCGGCCCAGGCGCTCCACCGCGTAGCGCTGGGCGGCCAGCACGTGCGCCAGCACCAGCCGGGAGTCGACCGCCCCGTGGAGCTCGTACGCGCCCCGGCACACCTCGAGCGCCTCCTCGGCGCGCCCCTCCTGGACCTGCACGAAGGCGAGCAGGATCGCGGCCCCGAGGTGGTCGGGGTCGCGCTCGCGCGCGGCGCGGGCCGCGGTCAGCGCCTCGCGCATTCGCCGGCGCTGCCGGTGCGATTCGCCCCTGGCCACCAAGCCTTCGACCCCGTCGGGGTCGGCCGCGGCGAGCGCCTCGTAGCCGCGGGCGGCCTCGGCGCGCCGACCGCTGCGGTAGAACAGCTCGGCCTCGAGCCGGTCGAGCTCACGCGCCGGCGCGATCGCGCGCGCGGCCGCGATCGCCTCGCGCGCCTCGGCGTAGCGGTCGCGCCCCAGGAGGATCCGCGCCCGCTCCAGGGCCACGACCCGGTCGCGGGGCGCCGCCTGGTGGGCCGCGCGCAGGGTGGGCTCGATGTCGAACCACCGCGCGCCGCGCCCGGCGAGGAGCAGCGCCTCGCGCAGGGACGCGCGCGCGGGCTCGGCGGCCGCCTGCGCCCGCGCCTCCAGCCGCTGGCGCGCCGCCTCCGGGAGCGTCCCGAGCGGCAGCGGGGCGTCGTCGTCGTCGCCCCAGCGCCCGCGCCCGCGCACGACCTCGAACACGATCTCCTGCAGCCGCTCGGGCCGGAGGCCGCGGACGAGCTCGGTGAACTCGTCGGGGGCCTCCCGGTCGAGCGCGCGCCACACCTCGACGGCGCGGCGGACGTCGTTGCGCGAGTGGTGCACGAACCCGAGCAGGAACCTCGCCTCGTAGTTGCTCGGGTCGGCGGCGATCAACTGCTCGAGGCGCGCCGCGGCGGCCGCGTGGTCGTCGGCCGCGAGCTGGAGCTGCACCTCGACCAGCAACGTGGTCGGGTCGAGCTCCCCCTGCAGCGTGCGCAGCGTGCGCAGCGCCTCCAGCCCCTCGCGCACCCGCCGCTCCGTCAGGCAGAGCGTCGCGAGCTCGCGGTACGCGTCGGAGCAGTCGGGTTCGGCCGCGAGCAGCGCCTCGAGCGCGCGCTGCGCCTCGGACGGCCGCTCGAGCGCGAGCAGCGCCTTGGCCTCGTACGCGCGCGCGTCGGCCCGCTCGGGGTCCTGTTCGCGCGCGAGCCGCGCGGAGGAGAGCGTGCCGGCCGCGTCCTTCGCGAGCCAGCGCAGGATCGCGGTGGCGACCCGTCCGACCCGGTCCTCCGGCTGCTCCTCGGCCAGGGCGCGCAGCAGCGCCTGAGCCTCGTCGACCGCGCCGACCAGGCCGAGCGCGCGCGCGCGGACGAGCCGGACCTCCCGCCCCGCCGCGCCGTCGGCCCCCTCCACCGTGCCCGCCAGGGCCTGGCGCGAGCGACCCCGGCGGCGCAGGTACTCGAGGCGGTCGGCCTCGATCGCGAGCCGCAGCGCGGGATCGGGAGCGGCGAGCTCGGCGGCGCGGCGGAACGCCTCCTCGACGGCGGCGACGTACGGCTCGACGGCGCGCGCCGCGTCGCGCGCGGCGCGCCAGGCGCGTTGCCCCTCGGCGCTCCCCACGAGCCGCGCCAGCCGCGCGCTCAACGCCGCGTCCGCCGGGTGCACGGAGGCGACCCGCGCGCGCGCTCCGTCGAGATCGGCCGCGCCGACCGCCCCCTGCGCGTGCGCGCCCTCCGCCGCCAGGAGCGCGTCCCAGGCGGCGACCCGCGCCTCCGCCGCGGCCACCGCCGCCTCGAGCTCGCGGGGCGGGGTCGCGCCGAAGGCGCCCAGCCCGCGCCGCGCCCGCGCCGCCTCGGCGCGCATGCGCTCGACCGGCGGTCCGGCCTCGGCCGCGGCCCGGTCGAGGTCCGCCAGGGCGGCCTCGACGCCCTCCTGCCAACCAGCGCGCTCGCTGCTCCGCAACAGCAGCAGCCCGCCGGCGAACGCGCCCGCGAACAGCGCCAGGCCGCCGGCGGCGATCGCGACCACGGGCGCCTGGCGCCGCCGTGCCCCGCCGCGCCGCGCGCGCTGCGGCTTGTCGGCCTCCGACACGTAGACGCCGAGCTCGTCCGCCAGCGCGGCGGCCGTGTGGGGGCGCGCCGCCGGATCCTTCGCCATGGCCCGCGCGCAGATCGCCTCGAGCGCCTCGGGCACGTCGGGCGCGCGCGCGCGGACCGGCTCGGGCTGGGCGTACAGGATCTGCTGGCCGAGCTCGACCGGCGAGGGGGCGGCGAACGGGCGCGTCCCGGTGAGGCACTCGTAGAGGACCACCCCGAGGGCGTACACGTCGACCCGCTGGTCGAGGTCCTTCTCGCCGCGGAGCTGCTCGGGGGCCATGTAGTAGGGCGTGCCGAGGATGTCGCCGGTGCGGGTGAGCGAGCCGCCCAGGCTGCGGTCGCGCGCCAGGCCGAAGTCGGTGATCCGCGGCTCGCCGCTCCCCTCGGCCAGGATCACGTTGGCCGGCTTGATGTCGCGGTGCAGGACGCCCTGGCCGTGCGCCACGGCGACCACCCGCGCCAGGCGCTGCACGAGCCGCGCCGCCTCGCGCGGGGCGAGGCGCTGCTCGCGCCGCAGGCGGTCGTGCAACGTCTCGCCGGGGCAGTACT
The DNA here is from genome assembly GCA_964569055.1 of uncultured Planctomycetota bacterium. Lineage (GTDB taxonomy): Bacteria > Planctomycetota > J058 > J058 > J058 > JAWLGW01. Next base: position 7,125 of record CAZMSZ010000309.1, read on the forward strand.
CCATGGCGTAGTAGTAGCGGTCTTCCTCGCGCCCGATGTCGAACACCGCCACGATCCCGGGGTCGTCGAGCTTGCTCGCGATCTGGGCCTCGCGGCGGAAGCGCTCGATGCCCTCGGCGTCGGCGAGGTGGTTGGCGAGCAGCACCTTGACCGCGAACCGGCGCGCGAGCCCGGCGCGGGTCGCGAGGAACACCACGCCGTTGCTGCCGCGGCCGAGCTCCTCGTGCAGCACGTACGGGCCGATCGTCCGTGTCGGCGCGCCCGGCGGCGGCTGCGGCGGCGGGGGGGCCTCGGCGACGTGGCCGCGCACGGTCTCCTCGACCGCCCGTCGTGCGCGATCGCGGCCCTGGTTGAGGACGGTCTCCTCGAGGTCCCAGGCCGCGGCGGGGTGCGCGCCCGAGCGTCCTGCGGCCGAGTGGATCCCGGTCGCGGGCGCGGCCGGATAGACCGAGCCGCTGCCGGGCGAGACCGCGGGGAGCGCCCCCGAGGAGGTGGGCGCGGCGCCGCCGAGCAGGCGGAGAGGCGCCCCGCAGGCGGGGCAGGCCAGGCTGGGCAGGGAGGCGAGGCCGTCGTAGCCGAGCCCGCTGCCGCACTTCGAGCACACGAACCGCGCGTGGATCAGATGCCGCAGCAGGTCGGCCACCTGCGCCGGAGCGAGCAGGCGCTCGGCCGCGAGCACCTGCGCGAGCGGGCCGCCGCTGCGCGCCTGGTGCCAGGCTCGCTCGAGCACCTCGGGGCTCAGGAGGCCGCGCTCCCGGAGGAGGAGCGCGAGGGCTTCGTCCTGGGCGTTCGCCAAGCGACCTCCGGGGCCCCACCATAGCGCGTCGCGGCGGCGAACCGCCATCGCAGCGGCGCACGAGGCGGCGACGCCCCCCTGGGCGCGCCAGGGTGACTCACCGGCGACGCCGCCGCCCCGGCTCGCGTCGACGAGGTCGACCCGGAACTCGCGCTCGAGCAGCACGTTATCGCGCCGCTTCGGGACCCTCCGGGCGCCGTTCCCAAACGCCGCGGTCCACGCTTCGTAAGACGGCAAACCAACCGACGAGGTGCTCCATGCGACTTCCCGCCCTGACCGCGCTCGCGCTCGCGCTGGGCCTTGCCCCCGCCTCGGCCCTGGCCGCGCCCGAGTCCTACGTCCGCTTCGCGCAGGGCGAGACGCCGCGCGACGCCGGCCTCCAGACCGCCGTCGCTCACTTCCGCCACCCGTCCAAGGACGTCGAGATCGTCCTGTACGGCGTGGTCCACATCGCCGACGCCGACTACTACGCGCGCGTGCAGCGCGACCTCGACTCCTACGACGTGGTGCTCTACGAGGGCGTGGCCCCGGGCAAGGAGGCGCCCACCGCGGAGGACAAGAGCCTGGGCGAGCTGCAGAAGGTCATGGGCGAGATGCTCGGCCTGACCTTCCAGAAGGACGGGATCGACTACACCCGCCCCAACCTGGTGCACGCCGACATGAACATGGACCAGCTCAAGGAGGCCATGGGCGGGAGCACGATCAACCCGCTCGGGCAGGTCATGTCGCAGGACCAGCTCCGCGCCATGGCCCCGATGCTCAAGATGGCCGGCCAGCTCGGCGCCATGCTCATGAAGGCCAACCCGGCCATGCAGGACAACTTCAAGATGATGATGGGCAAGCAGCTCGGCAACGCCGACCTGTCCAACGCCCTCGGCGAGAAGGCGACCCAGGCGATCCTGGTCGAGCGCAACAAGGTCGTGATGAGCGTGCTCGCCAAGCAGCTCGAGACGACCACCTCGGGCACGATCGCGATCTTCTACGGGGCTGCCCACAACCCCGACTTCGAGGAGCGCCTGGGCGCCCTCGGGTTCGAGCAGACGAGCAAGCGCTGGATGACCGCCTGGAAGATCGGCGCCGGCCTGCCGGGCGACGCCGAGGAGCCCGTCGCCCCCGCGCCCCGCGCCGAGCCGAAGGCCAAGCCCGAGCCCGCGCCGACCGGCCCCCGCTGGTTCTAGCGAGCCGCGGATACTGCGCGACTTCGTCGCTCCATATCCGAGCTAACAGCGGCGGATGCGGCCGGCTTC
>CAZMSZ010000310.1:0-9151 GCA_964569055.1 uncultured Planctomycetota bacterium
CCCCCCCGCCCGCCCCCCCCGCCCCCCCCCCGCGCCCCCCCCCCCCGCCCCCCCGGCCCCCGCCCCCCCCCCCCCCCCCCCCCCCCCCCCCCCCCCCCGAAACCACGCTGGTGGCAATTTGCGAGCAGCGCCGCCAAGCGCAGCTCACGCTGCGGGTTGCCGCGGCGCAGGGCACGCTCTCAGGCCAGCATGTCGCGCAAGCTCCGCCCGGCTGCCAGGGCGACCAGGCCCAAGGTCCATACGACTGGGCCTGCCAGGACGATCGGCAGGAACTGCATGTCCTGCGCGTGAGTCAGGGCGAGCGCGCTGCAAACGCACGTGATCGCCACGGCTCCCCGGAGGGAGCGGCCGCCGGTCGCGCGGTGGCCGAGCCACCAGGCCAGCACGATCAGTGATCCGAGGGTCGCCCACGCCACCAGGCTCGGCCCCTTCGAGTCACCGAAGCACGACGCCGCGAGCGGGGGCGCCAATGTGATCCCACCGCCGGCGATCCACCGCCCCAGGCGTCCTCCCAGCAGTGGGTCGGGGGTCCCCGAGTGAGGGTCCCAGGGATCGACCGGGCGCTCGGCCGCTGGAGCCTCGCCCCGGCGAGCGCAGCCGAGGGTCGAGCACCCGCCGAGCTCGACCAGGCAGGCGCGGTGGTACTCCGTCTGGCAGCCGCCGCAGCGCGCGGTGTCCTCCGAGGCGGCGATCGACGACTTGCAGAGGGGGACAGGTCAGAGGGATCACACCTCGCCCAATCGCGCGCTACCCGCGCGGCCCCGGCAGCAGCCGGCCGCGCGAGCTCGCCGCGCTGACCGGGCGGTGGAGCCGCATGCGCTCGCCCGCGCTCACGCCGTGCTCGCGCACGCGCGAGCTGCCGACGGCGGCCAGGCGCGCGCGCGTGGTGCGCGGGTGGCGCCGCTCGGCGAACGCGTCGAGCCCCGGGTCGCCGACCCACACCAGGCCGCGCTCCTCGCTCTCCTTGGTGGTGCGGCGGAGCTGGCGGCGGAAGCCGGTGAGGAGGCCGTCCATGTAGGCCCGCTTGGCCGTGCGGTCCTTGACCCCGTGCTCGCGCTTGTAGGCCTGCCACAGCGCCTCGCACTGGCGCACCAGGCAGTCGTGCACGTACTCGGCCATCTCCACGTTGGCGGGCGTGCCCATGACCTCGAGCCGGTGGCCGCGCACGCCGGAGTGCACCGAGAAGCTGTCGATCCAGATGCACTGCACGAAGAAGAACTCCTGCAGCAGCCCCGCGATCACGTAGCGGTGGTGCGGCACGCGGCCGGTGCTCTCGCCCAAGAAGCGGTGCGCGTAGCGCGGCTCCTCGACCTGGGTCGCGTCGAGGTTGTACTTGAGCATGAGCTCGCTGGCGCGGGCGAACGCGGCCTTGGCCTCGTGCTCGTCGGGGTTGTTGTCGGCGAGCGCGAGCAGCTTCTGCACGCGCGTCAGCCGCGCGTCGTCGGGGCTGGCGAGCGTCCCCGCGCCGCCCGCCCGGAACAGCGGCACGCCCCCGTCCCCGGCGGCCGCCGGGTCGACCGCCAGCAGCGCGCACGCCTCGTGGAACGCCGGCCCGTGGGGAGGCTCGCCGTCACGGAACAGCACCTCGGTGACCCACTGGTGGGCCATCTCGTGCTTGAGCGTCTCGACCACCGACTCCCACGTGTAGCAGAGGACCTGCCGCCTGGAGATCGTGATCAGCCGCCGCGCGGGGTCCCACGTGCCCCAGCGCCGCTGGCCCTCGTGCAGCCGGATCGAGGGGGCGCGCAGGCGGCTGCGCAGATACTGATAGTTGAGGTCACGCCAGGCCTCGGCCAGCCGGCGCACCAGCCGCTCGGTGAGCTGGTCCGTCAGGCGCGAGGCCTCGAGCGTGCGGGTGTCGTCTTCGAGGTGCGCCTCCCAGCGCTCGGGCGCGATCTCGGGACACGGGTCGACCACCGTCATGGAGCTCCTCCGACCGAGGCGGGGCCGATCCTACCGGCCGCGTGAGACATTTCCCTAACGACGTGCCTCGTGCCGGGCACGGGCACGAGGCGCTGTTGCTTCGGGCGACAGCCTCCTTGCCCTTGCCCTTGCCTGGCATTCTTCGGCCTCGTCCGAGGGGGTGATCGCGGAGGCGACAGCCTCCTTCATGGCGCTCCTGCGGTCCGGGAGAGCACCTCGGCCGCGACAGCTCTTCCTTGGCGCTCTTGGCGCTCTTGGCGGCCAGTGCTCATGCGAGGGAGCGGAGCTCGGCAGCGACAGCTCTCCCTCGGCGGTCTGGGCGTTCGTCCGCCACAACGCGGCAGCACCAGCCGCCCTTGCCCGCGGGCGGGCGCGGGCGCATGCTCGGCGCATGAGCGACGCGCTCGACTTCCGCGGGGCCGCCCTGGCGCTGCTCGAGAACGCCCTCGACGAGCTGGCGGGCGGCCACGCCCGCGAGGTCGAGCTCGAGCTCGGCGCCGAGACGATCCGCGTGCGCGACGACGGGCGCGGCCTGCCGGTCCACGCGCACCCGCAGTCGGGACGACCCCTGCTCGAGGTGATCCTGACCGGCCCCCGCCGCGGTCCGCGCAACACGCTGGCGCGGCTCAACGCCGGCTGCCTGTGGCTGGAGGTGTCGGTCGAGCGCGCGGGCGAGCGCTGGCGCCAGCGCTACGAGCTGGCCCTGCCCGCCGGCCCGCCCGAGCGGGTAGGCGCCGCGACGGGGAGCGGCACCACGGTGACGTGCGCGCCCTCGCGCGGCGCGCCGCCGGCCCTCGAGGAGCTCGAGCGCGCCGTGCGCGCGCGCGCAGGGCTGCGCGGCGTGGTGCGCCTGCGCGCGCCGACCGGCGACTCGGAGCTGGTCCTCGGGTAGAGCGTCCTACCCCGTCGTCAGCATGCCCGCCGCGATCCCCGTCACGGTCTCGCGGAACAAGAGCTCCTGGCTCGGGCTCAGCCGCTCGTGCTCGAGCACGTCGATCTGGAGCAGGTTGAGCGGGTGGATCATGGGGGCGCGCAGGTGAATGCTCTCCTCGAGCCAGCGCCGCTCCGCGAGCGGCTCGCCGCCGGGTGAGGCGGCGCGGGCGAGGTCGAGCGCGTCCTGGTAGTCGCGCTCGAGCCGGCGCGCCACCGCGCCGTCGCCGCCCGCGAGGCGATCGACGTAGGCCCGCCACACCCGCGGGGCGGTCTTGGCCAGCGTGAAGCCGAGCAGGCGCACGTAGCTGCGCAGGAACGGGTCCTGCGCCAGGGCGCGCCGCAGCCGCGCCCGGCCGCCCGGGGCGCGGCGGATCCGCCGCCAGGTGGCGCCCACCCCGAGCCACACCGGCAACAGGTAGCGGGTCTGCGTCCAGCACAGGACCCAGGGGATCGCGCGCAGCCCCTCCAGCCCGGCGCTGGCGACCCGCTCGGCGGCGCGGTTCGCCGAGCGCGCCACCGGGCGGCTGCCGATGTTGAGCGCGCCCAGGCGCGCGTAGGGCGTGGCGCGCGCGAGCAGCGCCCCGAACTCGGGCGCGCCCACCACCTGCGCGTAGGTCGTGCTCGCGCCCGCCGCCAGCTCGCGCGCCAGCTCGCCCGCGCGGCGGAAGCGGGGCGGGGCGGCCTGCAGCGCGGCCACCTTCTCCACGTTGCTCCGCAGGATCTCGGGGGTGGCGAGGGTGCGCTCCACCATTTCCCCCTGCAGCGTCTCCTTGAGCACCGCCAGCGAGCCCGGCGGCCAGCCCGCCGCGCGGTCCTCGATCCGCCCGCCCCCGCGGCCCTCGCTCCCGCCCGAGCCGTGGAAGAACACCAGGTCCAGCTCGCGCTCCTTCGCCCAGCGGCTGAGCTCGACCATGGCGTCCTGGATCGCGAGGCGGCTGGCGAGCACGCCCATGCGCTTGGAGGTGTCGGAGTAGCCGAGCATGACCTCGACCTGCCGGCCGCGCGCCTCCAGCGCCGCGGCGAACGCCTCGTCTGCCAGCGCGCCGTCGAGGATCGCGGCGGCGCGCGGGAGGACGTCGGGCATCTCGAACAGCGGGATCACCGGGACCGCCGCCGCGCCCAGCTCGGCGCGCACGCGCTCCTCGGCCTCCCACAGGTCCTGCGGGCGGTCGGTCATGCTGACCACCAGGCCGCGCACGTAGGCCTCGACCCGCCCGCCGCGCGCCACGTCACCCACGTAGTGCAGCATGTCGCTGATCGGGTCGCGCGGGCCGAACCGCCCCCGCTCCTCGCGCAGCTCGAGCGGGATCACCAGCCCCGGGAACAGCTCCAGCAGGCGCTCCAGCGCGAGCAGCCGCGGGTGGACCGCGCCGCGCGCCGCGCGGTAGCGCTGGCCCAGCTCGGCGAGCGCCTGCCGGAGCAGCGCCAGCCGTCGCCCGTCGCCGATCGTCACGCGCCGCAGCCCGCCCAGCGCCTCGCGGAGCGCGCGCCAGGCGCGGGCCAGCGCCTCCTCGCCGAACAGCGCCGCGTCCGCCTCGACCTCGCGCAGCAGGCGCCCCTCCACGAACTCGAGCAGCCGCGCGCGCGAGAGGTTGAGCGAGGCGTCGGTCTCCTCGGGGCCCACGCCGGGGTGGCCGTCCTTGTCGCCGCCGACCCACGTGCGCAGCAGCACGGTGTGGCCGCGCGCGCGCAGGCGGAGCAGCTCCTCGAGGATCGGGTCGGAGACCAGCGAGAACAGGTGGCGCGCCTCGTCCTCCACGCTCGGCTTGTGCGGCGGGTGCGTGCCGGCGCGCCACACCAGGTGGAGCAGGTGGCGCAGCCGCGCGTCGTCGGGCGGCTCGCGCCGCTCGAGCGCCTCGATCAGGAGCGCCTGCGCGCGGCGCAGCAGCTGGATGTTCTCCTGCGAGCGCGACTCGGTCGGGTGCGCGGTCAGGACGTAGACCACCGTGGCGCGCGCCCCCGGGTCCGCCCGCGGCGGCTCGTCGCGCCAGCGGGCGCGCAGGCGGTGGGTGCGGTAGGCGTTCTCGCACAGGTTCACCAGCTCGAGGTACAGCGTGTAGGCGCGCGCCAGCGCGGCGCGCTGGCGGGTGTCGAGGGCGCCGAGCAGCGCGTTCGCCTCGGCTAGCGCCCGCTCGGCGCGCGCCGGCCCGCCTTCGCGCACCGCCACCATGCGCTGGCGCACGGCCTCGACCGCCTCGTACAGCGCCGGCCCCTCCGCTTCGGCCACGACGTCGCCCAGGGTGGCCTCGACCGTGCCGACCAGGCGCTTGAGCAGCGGGGACAGCCCCTCGCTCGTCGGGCGCCTGGCGCTCACGCGACCCCGACCCGCTCGACCCACAGCGTCCCGTCCACGTCGACGAACAGGTTCAGCCGCACGGCGCGCCCGTCGACCAGGAGCAGCTTCACGTGCTCGCCCGAACACAGGTCTCGACCGGTCAGCGCCTCGAGCTCCTCACGCAACAGGTCGCCCAGCTCGGGCGCGAGCGCCGCCAGCCGCGCGCTCGCCTCGGGGACGTGACAGACCTCGCGCACGCGCGGCACGGACACCCCCGAGCTCGGAGACCGCGCGGGAGTCTATCAGCGCAGCGCGGTGCTCGTGCTCGTGCTCGTGCTCGCAAGCGTCCAACCAGATCGCCGCCTCCGCCGGGTGCAGCTATCCCGCTCGGGCGCGCCGCGCGCGGCGGAGGGCGGCGAGGTCCTCCTCGTCGGTGAGCGGGGCGCACTTGATCAGGTAGGCCAGGTCGAGCACCTCGCGCCGGGCCGCCGGCTCCAGCCCCTGGCCGCCCCCGCGCACCAGCTCGCGGCACAGCTCGGCGAACCGCCCGCGCAGGCGGGCCAGCTCGGCCTGCGCCGCCGCGAACCCGAACGCCTCGTCTCGCAGCGCGGCCCGCACGTGGCGCGCCTCCTGCCGTTCGAGGTCGGCCCCGAGCTGACGCACGAGCGCGAGCGCGCCGGGGGCGCCGCACGCCGCCAGCGCCGCCAGCGCGGCCTCGAGCTCGGCGAGCTGGCAGCGGCCGGCGGGCAGGGTCTGGTGGGCGACCTCGACGGCGGACGGGCTCATGGGCACACACTCCTTCCACCCGCAGGCTAGCCGCCCCCTCGGACATCCCCGCAACCTCCCGCCCTCCTGCACTTCCGCAGCGTGCTTGCGAGCGGACGCGAGGCGCGTACCCTGGGCTCATGGCTCCGAGGCCCGCTCCCGTCCTCGCGCTCGCCTTCGCGCTGCTGCTGGTCGCCTGCGCGGCGCCCCCTCCCGCGCCGCCCCCGCCCCCGCCTCCGCCGCCGGTCAAGGGGCGGCTGACCCTCGCCAACGTCTCGGGCAAGGTCGTGTTCCGCGTGCGCTTCGCGCCGGCGAGCCAGAGCCACTGGGGACCCGACCGCCTCGACGAGGCCGAGGTGATCGAGGCGGGCGGGCGACGCACCTGGGATGTCCCCATCGGCAACTACAAGCTCGTCGTCGAGTTCGGCGACGGGAGCACGCTCGAGGCGCAGCAGGGCTACGAGGTGGCGGCCGACGAGGAGACGGTCTGCTCGCTGCTCCCCGAGGACGCCGATCGCACCCGCGGCGCGCTCACCCTCGAGAACGCCACCCCGTTCGCGATCACGCGCGTCTACCTCTCGCCCGTCACCGACATGACCTGGGGAGAGGACCGCCTCGGCCCGGGCGAGGTGCTCCCGCCCAAGAAGCGCCGCTCGTGGACCGTGCCCCAGGGGCGCTACAACGTGCGGGTCGAGTTCCAGGACGGGGTCGCTCACAGCAGCGCCAGCCCGCTCGAGGTCCAACCGGGGCGCGAGGCGATCTACCGGCTCGACGAGCTCGACTGAAGAACTCGCCCCCCGCGAGCCGACGAAGGGGACGGGAGGCGCCATGTCCCGTCCAACACCCGCCCCGCCGCCGACGCGCTGGGTCGTGACCGAGCGCGTGCAGCCGGGCGAGCAGGGCGTGCGCTGGGTGCAGCTCAGCTACGCACGCGAGGTCGCCTGGGCCGCGAGCGAGCCGCCTTCGCGCGGCGACGAGGAGGGCCACAGCGACGGCGGCCGCGCGCAGGGGCCGAGCGCGGCTTGAGCGCGCCGACGCGAAGGACTACGCTGCGGGGCGCGTGAACCCCGGCACCCACTCCTGGTCGGGAGCTCCTACCCCCGGAGCCCTCCAGCCCTCAGGCGCCCGACTCTCGACGCGGCGCGAATCCAACCGCCGCTTCGCGCGTTCAACCGGTCGAGCTGACGAACAAGGAGTGTCCATGTCTCGCGCGATCGTCTCCTGCTTCGCGGTGCTCGCCGCGGCCCTCGCGTTCTCCGGCTGCCGCGTCCACGCCCGGGTCACACCGCCGCACGCGCACGTGTCCGTCACGCCCCGCGCCACCGTCGTCGTCCACCCCCACGGCCACCACGCGCACGTGTGCGGCTCGAGCTGCAGCCACTGGCGCCCGGCCCCGCGGGTCACCGTCTACGCCCACGGCCACCACCGCCACCGCTGCGACCGCTCCTGCTCGCGCTGGCGCGCGCCGCGGGTGGTCGTCCACCCGCACGGCCATCACCTGCACCGCTGCGCGGTGGGCTGCGTCCACTTCCGCGCCCCGACGGTCACGGTCTACGCCCACGGCCATCACCGCCACCGCTGCGACAGCAGCTGCTCGCAGTGGCCCAGGGCGCGCAGCAAGCCCCGCGGCTACGCCCACGGCCACCGCCAGCACCGCTGCGACCGCCACTGCCCGCGCTGGAAGGTCGAGATCAAGATCCGCTAGTAGAAGGCGACCGGCAGCAAGAAGGCGTGCTGGGCGTACAGGCCCAGCCCGCCGCGCCAGCCGAAGTACTGGGTGAAGAACAGCAGGAACACGTAGGTCGCGCCGGCGGGCACGCGCACGCTCCAGCCGAGCAGGCGGAGCGTCCAGTGGGCCCGCCCCTCGCGTGCGCCGCGCGCCACCGCCCAGCCGGCGAGCAGCCGGCCAGGCAGGAGGGCGGTCACGAAGAACAGCGCCGGCAGCCACAGGGCGTCGCGCGGCAGCGCCTCCACCTTCCAGGCATAGAGCGGCAGGGCGGGCCCCAGGGTCAGCACCAGCGCCGCCGCGGTCGCGAGCGGCGCGCGCCGGATCGTGCGGCGCAGCTCGCCCAGCCGAAACGCCTCGCGCACCTCGCCCGTGCGCGCCAGCCGGCCCTGCGCCACCACCAGCCAGGGGAACACGATCACGAGCAGGAGCGCCCCGAGCAGCCCCAGCCCGGGCGCGCGGGTGCCCGCCACCAGCAGCGTGGTCGGGAGCGCCAGCCAGGCCACCCCGACCACGAAGCCCTGCACCCCGAGCGCGAGGTAATGCGGCAGCCGCAGCGCGCGCAGCCCGTGCGCGACCACGCCCAGCGCGTCACGCAGGCTCGCGCCGGCGAGGAGCCGCTCCACCAGCCAGCGCGCGCTGGCGAACGGCCGGAACAGCTGCCGCAGCCGCCCGCCGCCGGCCGCGAGGATCAGCGCCCCGTAGCCGAGCGCGCAGGCCGTCGCCCCCCAGCAGGCCTGCCGCAACCCGCGCGCGACGGAGCTCGTCGGGTCGAGCAGCTCGGCGTCGCGGTGATAGGAGTGCAGCACGAGCACGGGTAGCGCGAGCACGCCCACCGCGACGAGCGCCGAGCCGAACCGCGCCAGCCGCCGCAGCCCGGGCAAGCTCCCGCGCAGCCGCCCCGTGCGCGCCACCCGCCCCTCGGCCTCGAGCAGCCAGCCGAGGGTGGCGAACTGCAGCACCGGGATCGAGGCCAGCAGCGACAGCGCCGCGAGCGCCCCGATCGCGCCGAACCCCAGCTCGATGGCCGCCGCGGGCGCAGCGCGAACACGGGCGAGTAGGCCGGGGGCGGCCGGCTCGTGCTCGTGCTCGTGCTCGCAATCCGATTCCGAGTCCGACTCCGAGTCCGACTCCGAGGCGTCCTGTGCGACGCCCAGCGAGGAATCAAGCGCAGAGGCCGCCGAGGACGCAGAGGCCCTCTGCGCGCTCGGCGATCTCTGCGCTTCGTACTCGCTCGGCTGGCCAGCGCGGTCTGCAGTGCGACAGCCTTCCGATTCCGACTCCGACTCCGACTCCGATTCCGACTCCGACTCCGACTCCGATTCCGATTCCGACTCCGACTCCGATTCCGATTCCGACTCCGACTCCGATTCCGACTCCGATTCCGACTCCGATTCCGATTCCCACTCCGAACCGGACTCCGACTCCGAGTCCGACTCCGAGGCGTGCTGTGCGACGCCCAGCGAGGAATCACGCGCAGAGGCCGCCGAGGACGCAGAGGCCCTCAGCGCGCTCGGCGATCTCTGCGC
>CAZMSZ010000311.1:0-4669 GCA_964569055.1 uncultured Planctomycetota bacterium
CGGTCCTGCAGGCGGGTCAATCCGGTGAGCGCAGCTCGTAGGCGACGCCCGCGGCCTCGAGCAGCGGCAGCAGCACCTGTAACGAGCGCTCGTCGTCGGGCGCGCCGCTCGGGGTGATCTCGACGGGTCCGGCCGGCCAGGGCAGCCAGGCGGGTCGCTCGACCCGCAGCGTGAGGCCGGTTCGCAGCTCACCGCCCCCGCCCACGCTCAGCGTGGTCCGGGTCACGCGCGGGGCGCGCAGCTCGAACCGCAGCTCCAGGCTGCTGCCCGCGAGGAGCGCGGCGTCCAGGAGCAGGTAGCTCACCGTGCCGCCCGCGATCAGCGGCGGCTCGAGGGCCTGGTTGCGCATGAGCGTGCTCAGCGCCTCGTCCTGCTCGATTCGGCGCGCCGCCTCGGCCGCGAGGGCCGGCTCGAGCTGCTCCCGAGCCCGCGCCAGCGCTTCGCCCACTGCGGCGGTCGTTCGCAGGAACGCGGCGCGCTCGACCCGGTGCCGCCACAGGAAGGCCTCCGCCCCGCCGATCCAAGCGGCCGTGAGGAGGAGCAGCAGCGCCAGCGGGCGCGCCGCGTCGCGCGCCGTCAGCTCGCGCGAGGGCGGCGCGCCGGCCCGGGTCGCCTCGATCAGCGCGTCGATCGACGCGGGGTCGAGGCCGGCGAACGCGGCGGGCGCGACCTCCGCCGGCGGGATCGGCGCCGCCGCGCGCCGGAGCAGGACGCCGCGCGCCCGCACCAGGCCGGCGCGCGTGAGCGTCCAGGTCGTGCTCCGCCAGCGCGCCACCCAGAACGTCGCCAGGGCGACCAGCGCGGCGACCAGCGGGAGCAACAGCGGGACGCGCCACCCGAGGAGCGGGTGGACCGCGGCCTCGGCCCGCGCGCTCAGCACGGCCGCCGCGAGGAGCAGCGAGCCGAGGCCGACCGCCGGGCGGGAGAGCGGCGGGAAGCCGGGGGCCGCGACCTCCCACAGCGGCTCGCTCGACGTCTCTTCGCGCTCCATACCGCGTCGCTCCGGCGCCCGATCCTACGCGCCGTGAGGTCGCGCCACGCAGGAGCGACGGATCAGGTTAGGGTCCACCCATGAGCGAGCCTACGCGCGACGCGCCCGAGGAGCCGGATCCGCCCGTCCAGGACCCGCTGAGCGAGCCTACGCGCGACGCGCCCGAGGAGCCGGATCCGCCCGTCCAGGACCCGCTGGGTGGGCTGGACCTGATCACGCTCGGCTCGTGGACGTTCCGGCTGTTCGGGGCGGCCGTGGTCGTGATGGCTACGATCGCGACGTTCGAGGACCCGGCGGCGATCGCCGGGATCGTGTTCGGGCTGGTGTTCGTCGGGATCGGCGTCCTCATGAAGCGGCTGTTCGCGACGCCCGAGGGGAAGCGGGCAGTCTCGATCACCGGCCCCACCATCCCGATCCAGACCCACACCGGCGCGACCGGCGCGCGCAGACAGGGCTACCAGATCCTCGTCCCGGCGGACGCGAGCGAGGCCGAGGTGGAGGACGCGAGCCGGCGGTTCTTGGCCGAGCAGTGGGCGCAGCGCGCCGACTGGGCCGCCGGCCGGCTCGAGCACGACAACACGCAGAGGGCGTGGCTGCTCGCGTTCGGCGCGGGCGTGTGGTCGGTGATCTCCGTGGTGCTGTGGATCGTGGCGGCCGTGAGCGAGGACCCGGTGATCCGCCTGGCGGCGATCGGCTGCAGCCTGGTCACGGGGGCCTTGCTCCTCGGGGCCGGCGTGGCCTGGCTCCGCTCGCGCAAGTTCCCGCCCAGCGTGCTGGTGCTCGCGCGCACGCCGGTCCTCCTGGGCGAGCGGCTCGTGGCCGAGCTCCAGACGGGCGTCGCGGCCGCGGCCGGTCCCGCGGACGGCTTCCACGTGGAGCTCGAGTGCGTCCACCGCTGGGAGGAGCGCCGCTCCGCCGGGAGCGGCGAGACGCACACCCACCGCCACCGCGACGTCCTGTGGCGCACCGAGGTGGTGATCGCCGGCGAGGTCGGCGCCCACCCGCCGTACCCCCTCACGCTCCCGATCGACCTCGAGCTCCCGACGGACGCGCCGTCCGCCGCGCTCATCTCCTCCAGCGAGGGGATCGTGTGGGCCCTCTCGGTCCACGGCGACGTGCCGGGCCTCGACTACCGCGCGAGCTTCGAGCTGCCGATCTTCGCGCCCGCGGACGACCCGACCGGCGGGGCGTCCAGCTAGGCCTAGGCAGCGTGCAACCACCACCCGACCCCGACCCGCGCGGCTTCGTGCGCGTGCGCGGCGCGCGCGAGCACAACCTCCAGGACCTCGACGTCGCGATCCCGCGCGACGCGCTGGTGGTGTTCACCGGCGTCTCGGGCTCGGGCAAGTCGTCGCTCGCGTTCGGCACGCTGTACGCCGAGGCTCAGCGGCGCTACCTCGAGTCGGTCTCGCCCTACGCGCGGCGGCTGTTCCACCAAATGCCCGTGCCCGAGGTGGACGCGGTCGAGGCGCTCCCGCCCGCGGTGGCGCTGCAGCAGCAGCGCGGCACGCCGACCACGCGCTCGTCGGTCGGGAGCGTGACCACCCTCTCCAACCTGCTGCGCATGCTCTACTCGCGCGCCGGCCGCTACCCGCGCGGGCAGGCGCAGCTCCACGCCGACGAGCTCTCGCCCAACACGCCCCAGGGGGCCTGCCCGACCTGCCACGGGCTGGGCCGGATCTACGACGCGACCGAGCGCTCCATGGTGCCCGACGACACGCTCTCGATCCGCGAGGGCGCGGTCGCGGCCTGGCCGCCCGCCTGGCACGGGCAGAACCTGCGCGACATCCTCACCACGCTGGGCCACGACGTGGACCGCCCCTGGCGCAAGCTGCCGCGCAAGCTGCGCGACTGGATCCTGTTCACCGACGAGCAGCCGACCGTGCCGGTGTGGGCCGGCTACGACCTCGACGAGGTGAAGCGCGCCAGGCGGCGCAAGGAGGAGCCGAGCTACCAGGGCACGTTCACCAGCGCCCGGCGCTGGGTGCTGCACACGTTCGCGACCAGCGAGAGCCCGCGCATGAAGCGGCGCGCGGCGCGGTTCTTGGTCAGCGCCGACTGCCCCGAGTGCGGCGGCAAGCGCCTGCGCCGCGAGGCGCTCGCGGTCACGTTCGCCGGCCTCGACATCGCCGAGCTGTCGCGGCTCCCGCTCACGCGGCTGGCGGAGCTGCTGCGCGAGCACGCGGGGGAGGGCGGGCTCGAGGGGGCGCGGGCGCTCGCGGCGCGGCGGATCGTGGACGAGCTGCTGGCGCGGCTCGCGGTGCTGCTCGACCTCGGCCTGGGCTACCTCACGGTCGAGCGCAGCACGCCCACGCTGTCGCCCGGCGAGCTGCAGCGGCTGCGCCTCGCCACGCAGGTCCACTCCAACCTGTTCGGGGTGGTGTACGTGCTCGACGAGCCCTCGGCCGGGCTGCACCCCGCCGACACCGAGGCGCTGCTGCGCGCGCTCGACCGGCTCAAGGCGGCGGGCAACTCGCTGTTCGTGGTCGAGCACGAGCTCGACGTGATCCGCCACGCCGACTGGCTCGTCGACCTCGGCCCCGGCGCGGGGACCCACGGCGGCCGCCTGCTCTACTCGGGCCCGCCGGCCGGCCTGGCCGCGGTGGAGGGCTCGGAGACCGCGCGCCACCTGTTCGCGCAGGCGCGCCGAGCGCGGGCCGCGCCGCGCCAGCCGCGCGGGTGGCTGCGCCTGCGCGGGGTCACCCGCAACAACCTGCGCGACCTCGACGTCGACCTGCCGCTCGGCGTGTTGACGACGGTCACCGGGATCTCCGGCTCGGGCAAGTCGAGCCTGGTCGGCCAGGCCCTGGTCGAGCTGGTCCTCGAGCACCTCGGCCAGGGAGACGCTGCGCCCGCCGGCGCCGACGAGGGCGCGTCCGAGGAGGGGCCCGACCTCGAGCGCGACCCCACGCTCGCGACGCGCGGCACGCTCACGGGCGACCTCGCGCTCGTGCGCCGCCTGGTGCGCGTCGACCAGAAGCCGATCGGTCGCACGCCGCGCTCGAACCTCGCCACCTACACCGGGCTGTTCGACCACGTGCGCAAGCTGTTCGCCAAGACCAAGGCCGCCCGCGCCCGCCGCTACGACGCCGGCCGGTTCTCGTTCAACGTGGCCAAGGGGCGCTGCGCGACCTGCCAGGGCGAGGGCTCGGTCATGGTCGAGCTGTTGTTCCTGCCCAGCGTCTACTCGCCCTGCCCGACGTGCCACGGCGCGCGCTACGACGCCAAGACGCTCGAGGTCACCTACCGCGGCCGCTCGATCGCCGACGTCCTGGCGCTCACCGTCGACGCCGCGGCCGAGGTGTTCGCCGACCAGGCCCCGATCGCGCGGGCGCTCACGGCGCTGCAGCAGGTCGGCGTCGGTTACCTCCGCCTCGGCCAGCCCGCGACCGAGCTCTCGGGGGGTGAGGCCCAGCGGATCAAGCTCGCCACCGAGCTGCAGCGCGGCCAGCGCGGCGCCACCCTGTACGTCCTCGACGAGCCGACCACCGGACTGCACCCCACCGACGTCGAGCGCCTGATGGCCCACCTCGAGGGGCTGCGCGACGCGGGGAACAGCGTGATCGTGGTCGAGCACGACATGCACGTGATCGCGGGCAGCGACTGGGTCGTCGACCTCGGCCCCGGCGCGGGCGACGAGGGCGGCGAGGTCGTGGCCGCGGGGCCCCCCGCCGAGGT
>CAZMSZ010000311.1:4769-9133 GCA_964569055.1 uncultured Planctomycetota bacterium
CGTCGAGGCCGCGAGCGGGGAGGTCAGCCCTCGGGGCGGGGCTCTCCAGCGCGCGGGGGCGGCGGTGGGCCGCTCCACTCGACCTGCGCCCCATGGTCCCCTGCCACCTGCGCGATCCGCGCGAGCGCGGCGTCGAGCCCCCGGCGAGAGCGGCGGTCGAAGATCACGGGCGCCTTCCAGGTGTAGCGGGCCGCGGGGCTCTCGATCCTCAGCACCCGCCGCTTGCTCCCGAACAACACCAGGGCGAGGCCCACGGCGAGCGGCGCCGCGCCGTCCTTCAGGCTCTCCTCGTAGATCCACACCGCGCCGAACGCGAGGCAGGGGAGCCCCAGGAGGAGACCGCTCCACGGCCGGCGCGTGGTCACGGTCAGGCGGAGCTCCTCGTACGGAGCCCGCATCACGATCGTGTCGTCGACCAGCGCGAACGCCTTCTTGCTCCGCCAGTAGACGGCGCGGTCGGTCAGGAGCAGCTCGAGCACGTGCTCCTTGTCGACCCGAAGCTCGACCCGTTCGGGTAGCACCCTGCGTGCGGCCGCGCCGCCCGGGTCGGGTCCGACCGAGCCGCCCGTCGAGGCGGCGACATCGACATTAGGTGTGCTTATCGAACACATTGTTTTCATTTCGTTGGCTGGATCCGCGTTCCGGCCTACCGTGAGCCCAGCTCAAGGAGGTCCTCATGCCTGTTCGTCGCGCACTTCACCCGTCCCCTGCCGCGCTCGCGGCGGCCCTGTTGCTCTTGATCGGCCCGGGCTGCAGCGCCATGGCCAAGTACGACCGCGACGCTCGCCCCGCGCCGTTCAGCGCCACCTGCAACAGCCTGGGCGCGATCTACGTGGTCGCCCGCGGCTACGAGCCGGTCCGCGGGCGGTCGTGCGACGTGATCGTGAGCCGCCCGACGTTGCCCTTCTGGCTGCTCGACCTGCCGATCGCGCTCGCCGCCGACGTGCTCACCCTCCCGCTCGACCTCGCGCGCTACCGCTCCTCGGAGGTGATCGAGAACCATCGGCAGCGCTGGTCGGTGTTCGCCGAGGCGGTCCGCCCCAAGCCGCGCGCCGCCTCCCAGGAGGATGCGCCCGCGGCGCGGCGCCGTGCGTCGCTCCGGGCGTCGAATGGGCCGAACCGCCCGCGCGCGCGGCGCGTGGAGCGGCGCGACGATCGGCGCGCGGGCTGGTGGAAGGACGCCGGCGGGCGTTCGCTGCGGCCTTGAGGGGATCGCGGCGCTGCGTGCTAGCCTCCGAGGCGCGTGAGCCTGCAGCAGTCGTCCAGCGCCGTCCGCGTCGAGGTCGCCGCGGTGGGGCTCGCCACCGCGCAAGGAGGCGCGGCGCGCCTGCTCCGTGGTCCGCTCGAACCGCCGGGCCCGCCGCCGTTCCCGGTCCGTGAGGGGTGGGCGTGTCGGCGCGCGCGCGTCGCCCTCGAGGCGCCGAGCGCGCTGGGGGCCGAGCGCTGGCGCGCGCTCGCCCGCGCCGCGCTCGT
This sequence comes from uncultured Planctomycetota bacterium, assembly GCA_964569055.1. Lineage (GTDB taxonomy): Bacteria > Planctomycetota > J058 > J058 > J058 > JAWLGW01. Next base: position 6,243 of record CAZMSZ010000311.1, read on the forward strand.
CGACTGCTTCCCGGCCGGGCCACCGGCGGGCGCGCCGCTGGTGGTGGCCTCGTGCAACGGCGCGGCCGAGCGGCTCGAGCCTGCGAGCTGGTGCGCGGCCTTCGACGGGGCGGCGCTCCTGGCGGGCACGCCCTGGGCCGCGAGCGCCCCGCCGATCGTGAGCGGGTCGTGCGCCTCGGGCCTGCAGGCGCTCGCGCTGGCGCGGGCCCTCCTCGCGGCGGGCGCGCCCGAGGCGGTCGTGCTGGCGGTCGACGTCCTCGCCCCCGCGAGCCACGACGACTTCGAGGGGCTGCGCGTGCTCGAGGACGCGCCCGGCCCGCCCTGGCGGCCCGACGCGCGCGGGTTCCTGCCGGGCGAGGGCGCCGTGGCGCTCCACATCGTGCGGGGCGAGGGAGCGGGCGCGTTCGCGCTGGTGGGGCCGAGCCTCACGCAGGACCTCGCCGGCGAGCACGGCCTGGCGCGCGCGATCGCGGCGCTCCCGGGCGCGGCCCGGGCCGGGTGGGCGCTCGGGCTCGGGACCGGACCCGCCGCCGCCGACGCGGCGGAGCTCGCCGCGCTGCGCGGTGTGCCCGGTCCCGCCAGCAGCGCGCTGCCCGCGTGCGGCCACACGCTGGGGGCCTCGGGTCCGCTCTCGCTCGCGCTGGCGTTCCTGGCGCTCCGCTCCGGGCGGGTGCCGACCGCGCTGGCGGCGGGCGCGGCGCAGGCGAGCGACGGACGCGCGCTCCTGCGCGCCGGGCCCGTGCCGCCCGGCGGGGCGCTGGTGGTGTGCCGGGCGCTCGGCGGAGCGTGCGCGGTGGTCGGGCTCGGGCTCGGGTCGATTGAGCTCATGGCGGCCGCGGGGGCGCCTGCGACGCCGGCGACCGCGCGCGCGACGCCGCTCGCCCACCCCGTGCTGCGCCGACTCGCGGGCGAGGCGGAGGCGCGCCGCCCCGCCGAGCCGCCCGACCTGCTGCTGGTCGAGCTCGAGGCGCCGCTCCTCCCGCCGGCGCGGGCGGTGGTCGGTGGGCGCCTCCTCCCGACCGCGGTGCTCGAGCTGACCCCGGGGGCGCTCCCGCTCCTCGTCGCGCGCCGCTGGAGCTACGCGGGCGCCGCGCTGTGCCGCGTGGGCGCGCCGCTCCCGGACGACCCGACGCTCGCGGCGCTGCGGGCGCTCGGCGCGCGCGTGGCGCGCGTCCACGTGCGGGGTCGCGGGGAGGAGCGCGAGCTCGACTGGGAGCTGGCCTGAGGTTCAGGCGCGGGCGTCGCCGCGCGCGGCCTCGTTGCCGAGGTCGAACTCGCGGGAGCGGCGACGGCGGCGGCTGGAGGCGAGACCAGGCCGCAGCCTGCTGCCGCCGCGCCGGCTCCTGTCGATCCTCCGACCGGCCTGCGGTCCTCGCTCGAGCGCGGCCTCTCCGACGCCGTGCGCGGGGCCGGCGACCGACCGGCTCCCACGAGCGCCTGGTCCTCGCTCGGGAGCGGCGTCGTGCTCGTAACCCGAACCGAGTCGAACCGAGCCCATGAGTGGAGCGGGTTCGGATGCGGCATTCGCGAGACGGAGGACGGCCGCCGGGAGGGCTACTGCGAGAGGATCGAGGGGTGGGGCTACGCCACCACGCGAACGGAGCAGCGCTATCGCCTGCTCTACCTGCTCGACGACTACGCTCGGGTCGAGGTCGCGAGCCGCTACGAAGGGGACCCTCGCGCGACGCTCACGCGCCCTCGCCTCCCGCTCGACGCCGAACGCTTCGCTTCCGCTGGCGAGCGTGGCGAGCGACGGCTCCTCGAGGAGCGGGCCGACGCTCCCGTCACGGTCCCGGCGGGGACGTTCACCTGCCGCTACCGCAAGGAGGCGGGTGCCACCGAGGACGGTCTCCCCGCCGTGTTCGAGACCTGGACGCACCCGCGGCTCCCCGTGCCGGCCCAGCGCGTCGTCACCTGGAGCACGCCGGGCGCTCCCGAGGGCTACCGCGAGAACACGGAGCGGACGGTGCTCCTCGCGATCGAGGGCGAGCCGGCCCAGCCGCTCGATTGAGCCCGGGTGGGACCTCCCGCGGCGAGTTGGTCCGGCGCGCCTCCTCTGGGACCATGGCCCGCCGGGCCGTGCCCGGGGAGGCGGCGGTGAGCGAGGCTGGCGGGCTGTTCGCCCCGGGCGAGCGCGCGCTCGTGACGGGCGGGTCCGGCGGGATCGGGCGCGGGATCTGCGCCGTGCTCGCGCGCGAGGGCGCGCGCGTCGCGTTCACCTGGGCCACCGACGCCGAGGGCGCCGCCGCGACCCGTACCGCGATCGAGGCCGCCGGCGCCGAGTGCCTCGCGCTGCAGGTCGACCTGCGCGACCCCGCCGCCAGCGAGGCGGCCGTGGCCGCCGTCGAGTCCGCCTGGGGCGGCCTCGACGTCCTCGTCAACAACGCCGCCTACAGCGAGGCCGTCCCGTTCGTGCTGCTCGAGGACGAGGACCTCGACGCCCTGCTCCAGGTCAACCTCGTGGCCGCGATCCGCCTCACCCGCCGCGCCCTCAAGCCCATGGTCCGCCAGCGCCACGGCCGCGTGGTCAACGTCGGCTCGATCGCCGGCAACCGCACGATCCCCGGCCCGGTCCACTACGCCGCCAGCAAGGGCGGCCTCGAAGCCTTCACCCGCAGCCTCGCCCACGAGGTCGGCCGCTACGGCGTCCTGGTCAACGCGATCGCCGCCGGAATCTTCGAAGGCGGCCTCAAGTCCACGATCCCCGACCACCACCAGCGCCGCTACCTCGACGCCTGCGCCCTCGGCCGCTTCGGCACGCCCGAGGAGTGCGGCGAGCTGGTCGCGTGGTTGGCCTCGCGCAGGAACGGCTACGTGACGGGCGCGGTGATCGTGCAGGACGGGGGGACGCTGGGGTAGGGGCCGCTGCCGATTAGCCTGGATCCTTTACG
>CAZMSZ010000312.1:0-2416 GCA_964569055.1 uncultured Planctomycetota bacterium
GACGCGCAGGAGGAGCCGCTGGCGTATCGGCTGTACGCGATCCCCGACCTGCGCGTGCCGCCCGGATGGGAGATCGTGGCCCGCGCCCGCCGCCGCCCGCCCGGCGCCGCCGACGGGGAAGCCCGCTGCGTCCCCGCCGGCGGCGAGCCGGGCGGCGTGATGGTGTTCACCGTCCCGAGCACGCGCTTCGACCCGCCCCCCTGGGCGCAGCTCGGCCTGCGCCCGATCCCGCCCAGCCCCCTGTTCGACGCGGTGTGGGAGGAGTGGGTCCCGCCGCCGGGCCCGCCGTGATCGAGGGTTCGCTCTCGATGGTCCTTTACGTGCCCGTGCCCGTACGGGCCCGGGCGCGATCGAGCCGAATGCCCGCTGACGAGGCGTCGAGCCGCCGCGCAAGGCCCGAGCAGGGTTGCGTAAGCCGTGAGCGCTGCGGAGACTAACCACCCGTTTCAACCGCCGGAAGGAGCCCTCGCCGTGCACGACACCCCGACGGAGACCAGCGACCCCCGCACCCCCGGGCGCCGCCGCACCCTGGCCTCGAACCTGGCCCGCGCCGACCTGGTGCGGCGGCTGCGCGCGCTGGCGCTGCCCGAGGACGCGGTGGCCCGCGTGGTGCGCCTGCTCGAGGACGAGCTGACCGCGGCCCTCGAGGCCCAGGCGCGCGACCTGTTCAGCGGGGCCGAGCTGGAGGAGGCGGGGGCCGACGCGGCGCTGCTCGACACGCTGCGGCGCCGGCGGCGGGAGCGCGAGCAGGTCGAGGCGATCAAGGCGGCGGGCCTGGCCGACCTCGACCCGGTGCAGCTCGAGCAGGTGCTCGCCGAAGCCCGCGTGGGGGGGAGGTAGACCGTGCCGTTCATCCAGTTCATCAACGGCTCGCGCGACCAGGAGTTCGAGGAGCTCAACCCGGCTGCCTCGCTGGTGCTCGGCAGCGGCGCCGACGCCCACATCCAGGTGAGCGACCCCGGCGTCGAGGCGGCGCACTGCCAGCTCTACCCGGCCCAGGGCGCGTTCTGGCTGCGCGACATGGGGAGCGGGCAGACGATCTTCGAGTTCAAGCGGCTCGCCAACAACACCACCGGCCTCAAGCCGGGCGACGTGTTCATCGTCGGGCGCACGTTCGTGAAGTTCTGGCCCGAGAAGCCGGCCGGAGCCGGGGCCGGCGGCGGCGGTGGCGGCGGGGACCCGGCGGCGCAGCAGCGCGCCAAGGAGCTCGAGGGCGAGCTCGGGGCGGCGCGCGCGCGGGTCGGCGAGCTCGAGGGCGAGCTGAGCGCGGCCAAGGGCGAGCTGGAGCAGGCCACGCGCGCCCGCGAGCAGGCCGAGGGCGAGCTGAGCGGCGTCCGGGGCGAGCTGGAGCAGGCGCGCGGCGAGCTGGAGCAGGCGCGCGCCGACGGCGCCCAGCAGCAGGCGCGCGTGCGCGAGCTGGAGGGTGAGCTCGAGCAGGCGCGGGCCGAGGGCGAGCGGCGCGCGACCGAGGCGCAGGAGCAGGCGCGCCAGGAGCGGGCCGAGCTCGAGGGCTCGCTCGAGGCGACGCGCGCCGCCCTCGAGGGCCTGCGCGGCGAGGCCGAGGCGCGCCAGCGCGACCGGCTGGCGGCGGCCAGCGAGCCGAGCGACCTCGAGGCCGCGCTCGAGGCGTTGGCGCTGCCCGACGCGGCCCGCCGGCGGGTGGAGCAGGCGGTGCAGGCGCACGTCGATCGCGAGGTACTGCGCCGCAGCGCCGGCCCGGTGATCCCGCTGCGCGACCTGGCGTTGCCGGGGAGCGGACGCGACCTCGCGGCCGACGTGGCGGCGGTCCGCCTGCGCGCCGAGCAGGTCGAGGCGGCGCGCCGATTGGAGCTAGGAGCGCTGGACGCGGCTGAGGTCGAGCGGCTGCTCGAGATGGCGCGGAGCTGATGGCCAAGAAGGACAAGAAGAAGGGCTTCTTCGGCGGCCTGTTCGGCAAGAAGGAGTCCGAGACCGGCGGCGACGCCGCCTACGACGGCGACGCCGGCCACACGATCGTCCCCGACTACGCGGCGGAGGACGACGAGGCCGGGTTCGATCCAGGCGTCACCATGGCGCCCGAGTACAGCGCGCCTCCGGCGGGAGCGGCTCCGGGCGGGGCGCGCGACCCGTTCGACTTCGACGCCCCCGCGGCCGGCGGGTTCGGCGGCGGCCCCGGCGGCTTCGGGCCCGAGCCGGGCGAGCTGACCATGGCGCCCGGCTACGCGGCGGGCGGGAAGCCCGACCCGTTCGGCATGCCGCCCGCGGGCGGCGCGGGCGACTTCGACGCGGGCGAGCTGACCATGGCGCCCGGCTACGCGGGCGCTCCTCCCGGCGCTCCCGGGCGCCCGGCGCAGCCCAACCCGTTCGCGAGCACCGGCCCCGACGGGTTCGACTTCGACGCGGGCGAGCGGACCATGGCGCCGGAGTACTCCGGCGG
>CAZMSZ010000312.1:2516-9118 GCA_964569055.1 uncultured Planctomycetota bacterium
CGCCCGACCCGTTCGCCGACAGCGAGATCAGCTTCGACGAGCCCGAGCTCACCCTGCCGCCGAGCTACAACGCGGGCGCGCCGCTCGGTGGGCCGCCTCCGCCGCTCGGCGGGCCCGTGGCCGGCCCGGAGCTCGACCCGTTCAACTTCGACATGCCCGAGCTGGGCGCGGCGCCGCCCGACACGCGCGCGGCCGAGGCGGCGGCGCTCGGGGGGATCGACCCCACCGACCCGTTCGGGCCGCCGTTGCTCGACGAACCCGGCCCGGCCACGCCCGCGCCCGACCTCGACGAGTTCCGCGCCGAGCGCACCGTGGTCGACCTCGACAGCGACATCGACCAGCTCGACCAGATTCGCAGCGACACCGAGGAGATCCAGATCGACGACCTCGAGCCGCTGCGCTCGTCCTCGCCCGAGCTGGCGCCCGTCCCGCCGGTCGGGGTGGCGCCGCCGCCCCCCGTGCCGGGCGCGCCGCTCGCCCCGGTCGCGGCCGCGCCCGCGGCCCCACGGCCGCGCCCGCTGTTCGGCGCGCGGCGCGAGGAGAGCGGGGCCACGGTCTACGCGCAGTCCGCCGGCGAGGTGCAGCTCGACCCGAGCGGGGTGGTGTTCGCGCCGGCGATTCCGGGCGTGACCTGGGCGCAGGTGCCCGCCGGCTTCGCCGTGCTCTCCGACGGGAGCGTGCTCGGGCGCGGCCGCGTCGCGGGCGGCGAGCTGCGCGTGCCCACGCGGGCGGCGGGCGACGCGACGCGCGTCGGTCCGTTCCCCGCGGGGGTGGCGATCGACCGCGCGACCGGCGCCGTGCTCGCGCCGGCCGAGCTGGCCGACGCGCTCCCCTGGCGGCCGGCCCGCGCCTTCCGGCGCGAGGACGGCGCGCTGGCGTTCCTGCTCCCGGCGGGCGCCGCGTTCGAGGAGGACGGGAGCGTCACGCTGCCCGCCCCCGCCGCGGCCGGCCCGGCGGGCGCCGAGCCGCACCCGGTCCACGGCGCGGTCACCGCGCGCGTGGCCTACCTGGGGCTGATCGAGTGGCAGCACGCCGACGGCTGGACGCGCCTCGAGCTCCCGGCCGATGCGGAGGTCGAGGGCGAGCGGCTGGTGCTGCCCCGGCCCGACGCGGCCCACGCGCCGGCGCCCGCGCTGCTCACGACCGAGCGGCGGGCGGGCGGGCGAGTGGCGCTCCACCTCCCCGCCGGCGCGCGCCGCGAGGCGGACGGGGTGTGGTTCGGGCCCGTGCCCAGCGCCGCGCCGCGCGGCGAGGACGAGGCGCTCCAGGCCGCGCTGGCGCGGCGCGACGCGCCCGTGGTCGACGAGCGCGAATACCTGGGCATCCGCGACCAGCTCCTGGCCGACGGCTGGATCCGGCTCGAGCTGCCCGAGCTGGCCGAGGTGCAGGACGGGCGGGTCGTGCTCCCCGCGCGGGTGGCGGCGCTGGCCGAGCCCACCCTGCTGGCCGAGCTCGACCGGCTGGCCGACGGGCGCGTGGCGTTCGCGCTGCCCGAGGGGGCCGAGCCGCTCGGTCGGTTCGTGCTGATCCCGCCGGCGGGCGAGGTCCCGACCCCACCCGCGCCCACGCCCGCCGCCGCGGCGCCGCGCGCGCCCGACCCGGTCGAGCCGCGCGGGCCCGAGCCGCGCGCCCCCGAGCCGCCGGTGGCGATCGAGCCGCCCGCCGTCGAGCCGCGGGCGCCCGAGCCGCCCAAGAAGAAGATGTCGGCCCTCGAGCGGTTCCGCAGCAAGCGGCGCAGCGACGACGACGTCATGAGCTTCGACGGTGTGCTGAGCGCGCCGGCGTCGGACGCCAGCGCGAGCGCGCCGACGGCGGACGCGCCCGGCGCGGACGAGCCCGCCGCCGACGCGAGCGCGACCGACGACGAGCTCGCGATCGCCGCGCCCAGCGACGCGAGCGACGAGCTCTCGCCGCTCGGGGGTGAGGCGGCCTCGGCCGGCGAAGGCGGCGCGAGCGCCGACGCGCCGAGCGAGCCCGAGCCGGCCTTGCAGCCCGAGCCCGAGGCGGCCTCGGAGCCCGAGCCCGAGGCGGCCTCGGAGCCCGAGCCCGAGGCGACCTCGGAGACCGCGCCCGAGGCCGAGCCGGAGGCGGCCGAGGCCGGGCCGGCGGGAGACGGCGGGGCCGTCGACCTCTCCAGCTCGGACGGCGAGGCCAGCGCCGAGGAGCCGGCGGGCGAGGCTGAGGCGGTCGCGCCCAAGCGCAAGAGCACGCGCCGGCGCAGCGGCCGCAACAAGAAGAAGAAGGCCTCGGGCGAGGACGCGTGAGCGCGCGGCGTGTGCGGGCTGCCGCCTGGGCCCTGCTCGCCTGCGGGCTGAGCTGGGCCCTCCCGCCCGCCGCTCGCGCCGACGACGAGTCGCCGCTGGGCTACGTGGAGATGCCCGCGGCGGAGGACGGCGCCTGGGTGCTGGCGAGCCCGCCCGGCTCGGGGCGCAACTGGGGGCGGCCGGTCTTCATTCGCTACCTGGTCCTCGTGGCGCGCGAGTGGCGCCGGCGGCACCCCGAGGGGCCGGTGCTGCGGATCGGCGACATGTCGAAGGCCGACGGGACGACCTTCCCGCCCCACAAGACGCACAAGGACGGCGTCACGGCGGACGTGTTCACCACGCGCCCCGACAACATTTGCCACATTCGCTACCCCAACCAGGAGCTGACGCTCGAGCTCGCGCAGCTCTGCTACGACTACGGGGCGCGGCAGATCCTCTACAACGGCGACCTCGTCACCAAGACGATCGGCGTGGCGCAGAAGTACCCCAAGCACGACGACCACTTCCACGTGGTGATCGACCCCGCGCGCGTCCCCGAGGAGGGCGCGCTGCTGGTGCTCCCCGAGCGGCGGCGGGCCTCGGGCGCGTTCGTCTCCTCGGCCGACGTCGACGCCGAGCGGGTGGGCCTCGAGCTCGCCTGGCGCGTGCTCGGCCAGGCCAGCCTCCGCAGCTACCGGGTGCTGTTCGACGACGAGCGCGACGAGGACGGCCTGCTCCACGACTCGGGTCCGCTGCGCAAGCAGGTCACGAGCTACACCCTCCCGCTCGCGCTCGAGCACGGGCGCCGCTACCGCTGGAGGGTGGAGCTCGAGCTGGCCCACGGCGAGCCCGTGGGCTGCTCGTGGCAGACCCTGACCGCCGACCTCGAGCCGCCGCGCGTCAGCGCCGAGGCCCCCGACGACGACGCCGAGGTGGACGCCGCGCCCGTGCTGCGCTGGCGCTACGAGAAGAAGGGCGCCGCGCAGGCGAGCTACTGGATCGAGCTCGACCGCGACCCCGACCACCGCAGGGCCTGGGTGACCCTCGGCCCGTTCGAGGGCGCCTCCAGCGCGCACGCCCTCCCGCCCGAGCCGTTCCGCCGCAACAGGACGTACCACTGGCGGGTGTTCGTGCGCGACGCCCACGGCAACGAGGCCCACACCGACTGGCGCCGCTTCGAGACCACGAGCAAGTTCGACCGCAAGGCCCAGCCCGAGGCGCCCGCGGGCGCCAAGAAGGGTCGGGTCAGCGCCACCGCCCTCAACCTGCGCGCGGGCCCCGGCACCGGCCACGCCGTGTTGACCACGCTCCCCAAGGGCGCCGAGGTGACCGTCCTCGCCGAGCACGGCGGCTGGCTCGAGGTGGTCGCCACCCACGAGGGCGAGCAGGTGCGCGGCTTCGTGTCGGCGCAGTACGTCGAGCTGGACTGAGCGGCGTCGCGTCAGCGCCCCTGCAGCCGCTCCCAGCCAGGCGGCGGGAACGCGCCGCGCAGCACCGCAGGCCCCCCGAGACGCCGCGCAATCATCGCGCGGCGCCTCGGGTCGACAGGCTCAGTCCCAGCTCCCGAGCAGGTCCTGGTAGTCCATGTCGCGGTAGCAGCACAGGCGGGTCGGGTCGTAGGCCTCGGCCGCCTTCTCGTGCGGCGGGCCGTCGGCGCCGGTGCCGCGGGCCACGAGGTCGAGGTACCAGTGGATCCCGCCGGTGAGGAAGGCGAGGTCCTCGAAGGTGCGCTCGCCGAGGTCCTCGGGGGCCACCAGGCGGGCGAGCCAGCGGGCCTCGGCGCGGAGGGTCTGGACCTCGCCGATCTCGCCGGCGGTGACGAGGTCGGTGTCGAGGGCGGCCTCGAGCTCGCGGGTGTCGAACCACGGCGGGTCGACCTCCACGCCGGCGGCGAGGAGGCCGGCCACCAGGCAGTTGTCGCGGGCCTCCTCGCGGGCGCGGGTCAGGCGCTCGAGGTCGGAGGCGACCTCGGCCGGGGCCACGCGGGGCGTCGTGGCGAGCGCGCCCAGGGCCGCGCCGACGGCGAGGGCCAGGGCGGTCAGGGCGGCGGCGGTGCGCTTGCGCAGACCGGCCGGCTGCGGCGGCTCGCCCGGGAGCGGCGGCGGGTCGACCTCGCCGCGCGCGCGTCGGAGGGGGAGCAGGCGGATCAGGAGGGGCGTCGTCATGGGGATCGGGTTCCTCGTCGCTCCGGCGCCGAGGCGTTTCGGCCGGGCACGCGGCGGCCGATTGCGAAGGGCAGGCCACACGCGAAGCGCCGGCGGGGCCGCGCGCGGCGGGCGCGGCGTCCGTGTCAGCGTTGCTCCGATCGACCGCGGGCTCTATCCTCGCCAGCCCTTACGCGTCTCACGACGCGGGCGGAGACCGCACCCTGAGCCTCCCCGCGACCTGCTCGCACTGCGCCTACACCCGCCGCTTCGCGGCGGAGCTCGGCGGCAAGTTCTATCGCTGCCCGAAGTGCCGCAAGGGCGTGATCTCGGTCCCGAAGGCACCGCCCGGGCCGCACCAGGCCTCGAGCGCGGCGTTCGAGCGCGACCTCGCGCGGCACGTGGAGCAGCACCGCCGGCGGGCGCGGCAGCACGCCGAGACCGAGGAGAACACCCTGATCGGCGACACCGCCCTCGCGAGCCAGCTGCGCGAGGAGGAGGCGGAGGGCACGCTGATCGATCCAGAGGGGCCGGCCGGGGCCGCGGCCGCGGCGGCGGAGGCCGCGGCCGCCGACGTCGGCAAGCAGGCGCCCGCGCCCAGCGCGGCCAGGCCCGAGAACCGGGGCCAGATCGCGACCGCCCGGCGGATCCTGGTCGAGTGCGGGTTGTGCGGGTTCTTGGTCCAGATCCCGGCCGAGCTGTTCGGCAAGACCGTCCACTGCCCCGAGTGCGCGGGCAACACGATCTTCACCGAGTCGACCCTCGACCCGGTCAAGGAGGAGCTGCTCGACCGGCTGGCCCTCGAGACCGGCGAGCGGCGGGCCCTGTTCCCGCCCACTCCAGCGCCGGGCGGCCCCGGCTGGGTCACGCGCAACGCGCTGCAGTCGTTCCTGATCGGGGTCGGGCTGGGGCTGGTGGTGCTGGCGCTCGGAGGCGGGGTCCTCCGCTGGCGGGAGGGCGCCCGCCGCGACGCCGCGGTCGAGCGCGCCCTCGGCGAAGGCTGGCGCTACGCCACCGCGCCGGGCGCGGCCCTGGCCCACGAGCCGTGGTGCCCACAGCTCGATCCGTCCCAGCCGGGGCGGCGGCTGACCCGGGCCGAGCTCGAGGCCTCGCCGGAGCTGACGCTGCACGAGTGCGGGGAGTAGGTCGAGTCAGGCCGGCGCAGGTGACCTCACCGCTCGTTCCTTGCCCCTGGGAAGGGCAAGGCACGGATTCGCGCTCACACCTCCAACTCCAGGCCGTCCTCGGCGAACTCGAGCGGCGGGCTGCCGGCTGGGGCGCTGGTGAGGAGGCGCGGGATCGCGGCGCGGACCGGATCGGCGAGGTGCGTCAGCAGGACGCGCCGCGCGCCGATCGTGGGCAGCTCGCGCTCCCAGTCCTCCCAGGTCGTGTGGGCGCCGGCGGGCTGGGCGAGGTGGGTGCACTCGGCGACGAGCAGGTCGACCCCGCGCGCGGCCTCGCGTAGGCCGTCGGCCATGCGCGTGTCGCCCGAGAACGCGACCTGCCGGCCGCCCGCGCCGATCCGCAGGCAGAGCGGGCGTTCGGGCGGGCTCATGTGGTCGGCCGGGAAGCCCTCGATCCGCACGTCGCCCGGGCGCGTGGTCGCGCCCCCCGGGAGCAGCTCCTCGAACGTGAGCTCGAACCCGCGCTCCCGCTCCGCCAGGCGGCCGTAGGCGACCTTGGTCAGGGTCAGCAGGCGCTCCTCCACCCCGAGCGGGCCGATCACGTGCAGCGGCTCGGTCCGCGCGCCCTCGAACAGGGCGTCGATCAGGAGGTAGGGGAAGCCGCCTATGTGATCGCCGTGGAGGTGGGTGAACGCCAGCGTGCGGAGGGCGCGCAGGTCCTTCCCCAGCCGCTTGACCCCCTCCACGGCCGTGGCTCCGAAGTCGACCATCAGGGGCGCCGCGGTCCCGCCCGGCTCGAGCCAGTAGCAGCTGTGCCCGCGTCCGGCGGAGTTGGACGCGTCCGCCGAGCCGACCACCGTCAAGTGCACTTCGACCTCCGTCTCCGACGAGGCTTCCCTCGCGCGGCCTCGTGCCGCATGTTCGTGGGCCCGGCGCCCGGATGGCGCCGCTCGGAGCGAGCCATGTTCGGTCCTGGACCACGAGCCGCCGCGCGGGTCATGATGCCCCAGCGCCGCACCGTCGGGCTCGACCGCGGGGCGGTCCGCCGCGCGGCGTGGGGCGTACGATGAAGATCTGGCTCGGGGAGCACG
>CAZMSZ010000313.1:0-9085 GCA_964569055.1 uncultured Planctomycetota bacterium
AACGCGTACGCGACAGCCTCTCGGACTCGGAGTCGGAGTCGGAATCGGAATCGGAATCGGAGTCGGAATCGGAATCGGAGTCGGAATCGGAATCGGAGTCGGAATCGGAGTCGGAGTCGGAATCGGATTCGGACTCCTCGCCTCTCCGTGCGAAGCCTACTTCCCCTCCGCCTGCTTCAGCTCCTCGCGCCAGCGCGTCGCCGCGCGCGGCGGGGGGCCGTCGCCGAGGGCCTCGCCGAACGCGCGGAGCGCGCTCGCCGCGCCGGCGCGCTCGCCGCGGGCGAGGAGGTGGCGGGCTTGCCAGTAGCGGGGCGCGTGGCGGATCTCGCCCGGCAGCGCCTGCTCTGGCAGCGCCTTGGCCGCGCGCGCGCCGGCGTCGGCGACGCGGCCGAAGCCGGCGCTCGCGACGCGCGCCTCGCCCTGATGCGCCAGGGCCTCACAGTAGAGCGCGGACGCGCGCACCAGCAGCGGGCGCAGGGAAGGGCGCTCGCGGACCGCGCGGATCGCCGCGTTGTAGCCGCGCAGGGCCGAGCGCTCGGCGCGCTCCGCCAGGCCGCGCGCCATCTCCAGGCGGGCGAGGTGCACGTGGGGGCCCGGGTGGGCGGCGTCGAGGCGCGCGGCGAGGATCAGCTCGAGCGCCAGCTCGCTCGCGTCCTCGATCCGCTCGCCGGGCGCGATCGCGTCGGGCAGCCGCGCGGCGGCCAGCTCGCTGATCAGGTCGGCGAGCCGGCGCCGGGGCAGGTCCTCGCGGCCGCGGGGGCCGATCAGCTCGGGGAGCGACCCCTCGCGGGCGCCCGCCAGCAGCCGCTCGTAGCGCGCGACCCCGCCCGCGCGCGCGTACGCGTCGCGCGCGGCGGCCGCCCCGGCGGCCGAGCCGAGCGCGTCGCCGCCGCCGACGAGCAGGTCGCCGTGGGCGAGGGCCAGCAGCTTGCGCGCCTCCGTCAGGCTCGGCTCCTCCGGCAGCTCCTCGGCGAGCGCGAGGCCGCGCTCGGCCGCGGAGATCCCCTCGCTCCACCGCTCGAGCGCCGCCGCCAGGGTCGCGGCCCAGGCGAGCGCGCGGGTCGCCGTCAGCCGGCGCGCGTCGTCGCCGGCCGCGCTCGACACCTCGGCGGCCGCGATCAGCGTGGCCTGCACCTCGAGCGCCCGCTCGCGCTGGAGCGTCGGGTCGGCGAGGAGCGCCGCGGCCTCCTCTCCGGCCAGCCAGGCCTCGAGCCCGGCCTGCAGCGCGGCGCGCAGCGCCTCGCCGCGCTGGGCGGCGAGCTCGGCCACGCGGGCACGCGCGGCGGGCGGCGCGGCCTCCGGGTCCAGGCTGGCGAGCGCGCGGGCGCGCTCGCGGATCGTCAGCCAGGGGTCGCGCCCCCCGATCAGGGCCGCCTCGGCGCGCGCCGCCACCCACGTGGCCCACAGGGCGGGCTGAGCCGCCTGGTCGAGCCGCTCGGGGGCGAGGTCCAGCCGCGTGCGCACGTCGGCGAGGTCGAGCGGGTCCGGCGCGCCCCAGCGGGCGCTCGCCAGCACGAGCAGCGCGTGCGCCAGCTCCGCCGGGAGCGGGTCGAGCGCCAGCTCGCGGGCGCGCGCGATCACCCCCTCGAGCTGCGGGGCGAGCTCCGCGCGCGCCTCGCGCACGTCGGCCTCGGCGAGCGCGACCCGGCTCACCAGCGCCTCGACCTCCTCGAGCAGCCCCTGCTGCAGGACGCGCAGCACGCGGGCCCGGTCGCGCGTCGGCGGCGGCGGCTCGAGCGGCGGCAGCTCGCGCCAGCCGGCGCCCGGGTCCTGCTTGCGGAACAGGTGGCGCAGCTCGGCGCGCGCCGCGGCCGAGTCGCCGCCCTTCGCGAGCACCAGGCCGAGCGCGGCGTGCAGGTCGGGGAGCAGCGCCTCGAGCTCGGGCAGCCCGACGGCCTCGGCGATCGTGGCGCGCAGCCGCTCCTCGCCGGCCCGCGAGGGGCCCTCGAGCGCGCGCCGCAGCTCGACCTGCACCCGCGCGCGGCGCGCAGTGGCGAGCACCCCCGCGCCCCCCTCCGGATTGGTGAGGCCGGCCTGCCGGAACGCGTGCTCGGCCCGCGCCAGCGCGCCCGTGTCGCCGCGCTCCGCCTCCTGCAGCGCGATCTGCCCGAGCATCAGCCACAGCTCGCTGATCGCGCGTTCGGCGAGCGCCTCGCTCAGGCGGTCGCGCGCCAGCTCGAGGTCGCCGGGGCCGCCACGCGCGGCGAGCGCCGCCCCGAGCGCGACCCGCCCCGAGAAGGTGCGCACGCGGCCGAGGGAGCGCTCGAGCGCCGAGACGGCCGCGTCGGGCTGGCCGCGGGCGAGCAGGACGCGGCCGCTCACGAGCTCGGCCAGCCAGCCGGCCTCCCACTCGGGGGCGACGGGCGCGGGGTCGTAGTCGGCGTACGAGGCCGGGTCGAGCACGGCGGGCGCGCCCTCGAGCGCGGCCTCGAGCGCGCTCGGCTGGGCCGCCTCCTCCAGCTCGCGGCCGGGCAACAGCCCGATGGCGGCGAACGCGCGCGCCGCGCGGGCGAAGGTCGCGAGCGGAGCGTCGGCGCCGCGCGCGAGGTCGTCGAGCAGCGCGCGACCGCGCGTCTGCGCGTCCGGGTCGGGGTCCTCCCAGCTCCGCAGCACGCCGACCACCGCGGCCGCGCGCTGGCGGAGAGGCTGAGGCGCGCCGGGGTCGGCGAGCACGTGCCGCTCGAGGCGGTCGAGCGCGAGGGCGAGCTCGAGCGGCTCGGGCTGGGCCGCCGCGGTCGTGGGCAGGCCGCGGCTCCAGCGCACGAAGGTCCCCACCGCCTGCGTCCGGCGCGCCTCGGCGAGCTGCTCGCCGTCGTGCGCCGGGTCGCGCACGGCCGCGAGCTCGACCTGCCGCTTGTCGATGTCGGGCTCGCGCGTGGCCGCCACGAAGCTCCGGCGCGCGCGCTCGAGCGGCGAGGGCGCCACCCCGCCCACGGCCGCGACCGCGGTCAGCGCGGCCGCGAGCACGCCCGCGTAGAGCATCCACCCGGCGGGTGCGCGCCAGGCGATCCGCCCCCCGTCGGCCAGCGCGCGCAGCTCGGCGGCGAAGGTCGCCGCGCTCGGGCGTCGCGTCGGCTCGGTCGAGAGCGCCTGCGCCAGCAGCGCGTCGAGCTCGCGCGAGATCGCCCGCTGGGGCAACAGCGTCAGCCCGCGGCCGGCGCGCTCCTCGCGGCTCCCGGCGCCGGCGGCCGGCTCCGGCAGGCGGCGGAGCAGGAACGCGCGCGCCGTCGCGGCGAGGGCGTACACGTCGGCGGCCGGGTCGCCGACCACCTCGCCGCCCGCGTCGGGGAGCGCGCGCACCACCTCGGGCGCGAGGAACAGCAGCGCGTCGGCGCGCCCCTCCTCGTCGAGCTCGGCCAGGCTGACGCCGAGGTCCGCCTCGAGCGGCAGCATGCGGTCGCCCGCCAGGACCACGTTCCAGGGCGTGATCAAAGGAGCGCGCCGACCCTCGGCGTGCAGGCGCGCCAGCGCCTCGGCCAGCGACAGCACCCAGCGCACGCGCAACGGCAGCGGAGCGGAGCGCAGCCGGAAGCCGTGCTCCCGCGTCGGGTCCAGCTCGCGCGCCGTCTCCACGCAGCGCGCCTGCCGCGGGCTCCACCCGACGACCTCGCCGATCAGCGCGCCCTCGACCCAGGGGGCCACCAGCGCGGGGGCGCCGTTGACGTCCTCCCCTCGCCACGGGAACGGGTCGTCGGCGCCCGGCGGCGGCGTCCGCCCCGGGGGGAGGCGCTTGACCAGGCACCGCTCCGCGCCGCGACGCGCGGCCAGGGTCGCGCCGACCAGGCCGACCTCGAGCGGGCCCTCGGCCTCGATCGGAGCCTGACCCTCCTGTGGCTCGCCCACTCCCTGCCTCCTGCCCCGCCGAACCGTAGGCGGACCCTAGCTGAATCAAGGTTTTACGTCAAACGTCCGACGACCCGTGTGCTGGCTTCGCTTGCCCGTGCCGAGCCGGCCGCCTACGCTTGGGCCCCGTATGATCCAGCGCCTCGTCTTCTTCGCCCTCGCCAGCCTGCTCGCCGGCCCGGCGGCCGCGCAGGTCCAGCCCCGCGAGCCCCGCACGCTCACCCGCACCGTGGACACGGTCGTGGTGAGCGGCCCCGCCCTCGGCCGGAGCCTGCTCGGCACACCCAAGGAGCGGCTACGGGTCTACGCCTGCCGGGCGGGCTTCATGGTCCCGGTCCCGTTCCAGATCGACGAGCGCGACCAGGAAGGGCGCTACTGCTGGACCGGCGGCGCCAAGGACAGCCGCCGGCACGACGCCGACCGGGGCAAGCTCGACAGCAACGACGAGCTGGTCGTGCTGGCGCGGCAGGCCGGCGACCGCGCCACGGCGCTGTCGCTCGCCATGGTGCCGGGCCACGACGCGGTGCAGGAGATCGAGCTGCGCGACCCCGTCGACGGGGGCAAGGCCTGGGTCTACCTGTTCCGCTTCCCGCGCGCGACCCCGGGGATCGCGGCGTTCGACGTGGCCTCGCTCGAGATCAAGGACCGCAACGACGACGGCGGCCTCTACATCTGGACGGGCGAGCACTTCCAGTTCAACAACGGCCGCTCGCCCAGCAACGCCGTCCGCGCCACGTGGGCGGGCCTGGTGCCCAAGGGGCAGCGCGACTTCCGCAACGCGACCAACCTGCTCGACTCGACGCAGGTCCGCGCGGTCGTCTCGTTCATGTGGGTCACGGTGGTGCGCCAGAGCCACGAGTTCCGCGTCGAGGTCGGCGGGCTGATCGACGGCCCGCTGCGGGTGGTGGCCGAGAACCGGGCCCAGCTCTACCTCGCGCTCGGGGTGTGGGTCTCGGCGCCCGAGTCCTACGTGATCCTGTGGCCCAACAAGGTCAGCATGCCGACCAACGCGGCCTGCCCCGTCAACCTCGACGAGTCGGACGAGTCGAACTACTCGTTGTGCGTCGACATGCGGGCGGGCGCCGAGCTCTCGTTCTACAACTCGCACAACGCGCAGCCGGTCGCGATCGACGGCATGTGGTCGCAGGCGGAGCGCGAGCTCGACCTCACCTTCCCCGACTGGAACTGCGTCTACGGGCCGCAGGGCGGCATGATCTCCAAGTTCGTGATCCCCGACTTCCTCCGGCAGCGCAAGGACAGCAAGCTGCTCTACGTGGACGACAAGGACCACAAGCGGCCGGAGGACGGCGACGCGATCGAGTTCGAGAAGGGCGCCTACGGCTACCACGGCTACCGCATGGACATGGTGGGGCTCAAGAAGGGCGTCTACCAGGGCGACTACATGGTCTGGTACGCCCCCCCGCCGTTCGCGCCCGGCGACGAGCAGCCCTACGTGGCGGAGTACGAGCGCCCGATCGTGGCCAGCGCCAGCGAGCACGCCACCGCGGACAGCGAGGCCAAGTAGTCGCTGCGCCGCGGCGCGCGCAGGCGCGTCGCCTCACCAGGTGAGCAGCGCGAACTCCAGGCTGGCCTGGGCCTCGCCCTCGAACGGGTCGATGCGCACGTTCGCCTCGATCTCCGCCACCCGCTCCCGCGAGCTGCCGAGCAGGATCTCGCAGATCACGCGCATCCCGAGGCTGCCGCCCGGGGAGAAGTCGCTGAACGAGATCGAGGTGCGCGGGCGCACCTTGACGCGCCAGTGCAGCCCGTCCATGAGCCGCCCCTTCGCCTCGGGCTCGAGCGTGAGCAGGAAGGTGTCGGAGCGCGGGGTCAGCTCGATCCTTGCGCTCGGCGTGGGGGTGGCCGGCCGCACCTGTCCGGGCTGCTCCTCGAGCTGCACCTCGGGGTCGCCGTCGAGCCGCGCGCCCCGGTCGAGGCGGGCGAAGTCGCGCGCCCGCACGGGCTGCTCGGGCACGCCGTCGCGGAGCACGACGCCCGCGTCGAGCTCGAACAGGGCGATCTTGGCCAGGCGCCCGCGCATCGCGTTGTTGAACGAGAACGGGCCCCACTTGATCCACTCGACCGTGGTCCCGACCCGGTGCGTGAACGCCTCCTCGGGGGCGCCCCCCTTGTGGGCGGGGAGCGACTGGAACCAGGTGCGCTCCGCCCAGCTCCCGTAGCGGTGCTCCTGGTCGTCGTAGGCGAGCGCAAGCACGTTCATGCGATGGACGAGGTCCGGGGCGTAGGGGTCGGTGTCCCAGCGCTCCTGCGCGCGCACGTTCCGACGCCACTCGGAGGACAGGCGGCTCTCGAGCTGGCGGACGATGTAGCCCTCGACGCCGGCGTACTCGACCTGGACCGACCCTGGGATCCAGGGGGTGTACTCGAACGAGATCTGCCCGAGGAAGTCGCTCTGCAGGCCGAGCGAGCGCCAGCTCGGCGGCTGGAGGCGCACGCTCTCGAACAGGTCGACCCGGTGGGGCGCCGGGGCCGGGGTGGGCTCGAGCCGGCGAGCCTCGACGGGCGGCGGGATCAGCGCGCCGTCGCCGCGCACGGGCGGGGTGTCCTCGGCGCGGGCCGCGCCGGCGAGCGCGAGCAGCGCGCACGCCGCGGCGAGCGGCGTCGTGGCGCGCCGCGCTCGGCCCCTCCCCTCCTGCGTCCGCTGCCCCCGCTCGACCACCGCCATCCCTTCCCTTCGCCTCCGCTGACCCCGCCCGCGGTCGACTCCGCGATCGCTGGCGATCGCCGGACGTACCCCGAGCGCCGACCCCCGCGGGCGGGGTCCTCCAACACCGCTGATTCACCGTCGCTGCCCGCGACCGCCCCTGCTGCCGGGCTTTCGCGTGGGAGCCCCTCGCTCCACGAGCACTATGGCAGCAGCAAATGGGGCCGACAAGGGGATCGCCTAATATTTTGAGGGCCCACCGTGTGATTTCTAGAGTTTGCGACGTAACCGGCTTCTAGGGCAACGGTTGTGCGGCCAACGCATCCCGGTGGCCGGGGGCTGGCCCGCCCATGACACGGGGCGTAACTCGCCGAGTGCGGATGGCGCTCCCTATGATTTCTTTAGGCTCGGGGGCCGCTCGGCCCCTCGCCCCGGGATTCGTCGTTCGTCGATCGCACGTCAGGGGTTATGCTCGCGCGCACCGCCGCGCGAGACGCGGCCATCGCACCCTGCTCCTTCCCGTCGGTCCGGCTCCCCGGACCATGAGGGCGTCATGGACTTCCTGCTCATCTCTCCGCCGGTCGCGAACTTCGGCCAGGCGAGCTCGGGCATCTCGGTGCTCACGGCCTACCTGCGCGCGCAGGGGTGGGACGCGCACCAGTGGGACCTCGCGATCGACGCCTTCCACCACTTCCACTCGCCCGACCAGCTCGACCGCTGCCGTCGGACGCTCGAGGCGTGCCGGGGCGAGCTCGACGACGACGACCTCGAGCGCCTGCTCGACGTCGCGCGCCGCGTGGTCGCGGAGATCGACGGCGCCAAGCAGGCGCTGCGCCGCCCCGGCGTGGAGCAGCAGAAGGACGTCATGCGCTGGGCGTTCGAGACGATCAACGACGCCGGGATCGTGATGACCGCCGCCTCGCTCGGTCGCTACGAGCACGACTTCCGCCACTTCGCGGTCAAGGACGCGTTCCGCAGCTTCGAGACGCTCGAGGCGGCCCTCGCCGACGCCGAGGCGAACCCGTTCGTCGAGTTCTTCCGCGAGCACGCCCTCCCGCGGATCCGCGCCGAGCGGCCGCGCGCCGTCGGCGTGAGCATGACCTACTTCTCGCAGGTCATGCCCGGCTTCACGCTGGTGCGCCTGCTGAAGCAGGAGCTGCCGGACGTGCCGGTGATCGTGGGCGGCTCCTACCTGACGGCCGTCGAGGACAACGTGCAGGAGATCCCCTGCTCGCTGCTGCCCGCCGACGCCATGGTGCTGCACGACGGGGAGAAGGGGCTCGATCAGTGGCTGCGCTTGGTCGTGCGCGGCGAGGGCTCGCCCGAGGCGATCGACAACAGCTACCTGCCCGGGCCCGCCGGCACGTTCCTGCGGCGCGGCGAGGTGAGCACCGTCCACACCGACCTCGACGAGCTGCCCGTCCCCATGTGGACCGCCGACGGCCTGCAGCTCGAGAAGTACCTCGTGCCCAAGTACCCCGTCCCGCTGCCGCTCTCGCGCGGCTGCTACTGGGGGCGCTGCGCGTTCTGCAACATCTCCTGCCAGACGGTCGCGACCTACCGCACGCGCGCCGTCGACAAGGCGATCGCGGACATGCGGGCCTGCATCGAGGAGACGGGCTCGAACTGGTTCGACTTCCCAGTCGACAGCTTCCGCCCCAAGGAGCTGCACGCGCTCGCGCGCGGGATCATCGAGGCCGGCCTCGAGGTGGAGTGGGGCGCAGAGGTGCTGCTCGACCCCGGCTTCCTCAAGGGCCAGATCGTGGAGGACCTCGGGCGCTCGGGCTGCCGCACGCTCCGGTTCGGCCTGGAGAGCGCGTCGGTCGAGACGCTGACCGCCATGAACAAGCCGAGCCGCCCCGTCAAGGCGAAGGAGCTGCTCGGCCGCTGCAAGGCGGCGGGGATCCAGACGGCGGTGATGCTGATCGCGGGCTTCCCGACCGAGACGCAGCGTCAGCTCTACGAGACCTACGACTACCTGGTCGAGAACCGCGACCGGATCGACTTCCTCACGATCCACCAGTACAGCCTGGTGCCCGGCTCGCCCATGGCGAACGACCCCGCCAAGTTCGGGCTGATGGTGCTGCCGCAGGAGGCGGTGCTCTGGACGAGCCTGCCCTTCGTGAACACCAACCCGGTCGGCATGAAGAACGAGGACCTGCCCGAGGTGGTGGCTGCCATGAAGGAGGGGCTGCGCGAGCACTACCCCGACCTCGGCGAGCTGTGGACCGTCGCGATCGGCGGCTGGATGACCTTCCCCGCGGCCTGCGGCATCCGGCGCCAGCTGGTGCACCCCGTCTCGGGCGGCTGAGGATTGGCTTGCTTGGTTTCCGGGGGCTCCGCCCCCGGACTCCCCCGGCTCGTCGGCCTCGTCGCGTTCCGCTCTCCCCGCGGGCTTGCCTCGCGGGGCTCGTGCGGTATAGTCCTCGGCTCCAACGGGCACCGCTAGCTCAATCGGTAGAGCAGCTGACTCTTAATCAGCGGGTTCGGGGTTCGAGTCCCTGGCGGTGTATTGCAGGCGCGACGCTCCGGCGTCGCGCCTGCATCGTTTTGTGGGGGGGGGCGGCCCCCCCACTG
>CAZMSZ010000314.1:0-9063 GCA_964569055.1 uncultured Planctomycetota bacterium
TCGCGCACGTTGCCCGGCCAGTCGTGGGCCAGCATGCGGTCGAGCGCCTCCGCGGTGAGGGTCAGCGGGGCGCGGTCCTCGTCGGCGGCCAGGCGCTCGAGGAAGTGCTCGGCCAGGAGCGGGAGGTCGGACAGGCGCTCGCGCAGCGGCGGGACGGTCACCTCGAGCACGGCCAGGCGGAACAGGAGGTCCTGCCGGAAGCGGCCCTCGCGCACCAGCCCGTCGAGGTCCTTGTGGGTCGCCGCGATCACGCGCACGTCCACCTGCTCGGACCTCTCGCCGCCGAGGCGCCGGATCTCGCCCTCCTGCAGCACGCGCAGCAGCTTGGCCTGCATGGCGTCCGACATGTCGCCGATCTCGTCGATGAACAGGGTCCCGCCGTTGGCCCGCATGAACAGGCCGTCCTTCTGGCCCTGCGCCCCGGTGAACGCGCCCGACTCGTGGCCGAACAGCTCGGCCTCGAGCAGCGTGTCCGACAAGGCGGCGCAGTTCTCCGACACGAAGGGACCCTTGCGACCGGACCGACGATGGATCACCTGAGCCACGAGCTCCTTGCCGGTCCCGGTCTCGCCACGGATCAGGACGGGCAGGTTGCTGGCCGCCACCCGATCGATCCGCGCCGAGAGGGCCTGCATGCTCGGGTGCTCACCGAGGATCCCCTCTTCAGGCTTGAACATTGGAGTTTGCTCCTTCTCCCGATTCCGACGGGCCCTGAGCAACGACGGTGCCGCCGAGGCACGTCAAGGGAAAGCGCCTGAAGTGGCGGGACTTGGAGTGATCGGGTGCCGCACGCCTCGATTGCGGACCCATTTCAAACCCAAGAACCGTGGGGCCCTCTCCGCACCGGAGCGGATCTTTGAGCAACGCCGCGCCCGTGCGTTTCACGCGCGGGGTCGACGGGCAAGTCTTTCCGATGCGGTGAACCCGAACGCGGGCCGAACCGCCCGGCGCGTGGGGAGAACGGAGGCGGGCGGCGGCGGCGCCCGGCCGCAGGGGGCGCGCCGGCCGGTCGTGCGGGGGCTGGCCCAGCGAGCGGGCGTTCGGACCGGCGACCTACATTTCCCCGGAGCGGGACGCGAACTCCTGCGCGAGCTTCTGGAACAGCCCGGTCAGGTCGTCTTCCATCTCCTTGGGCTGCTGGTAGCGGTCCTCGGGCTTCTTCGACATGGCCCGGGTGACGATGTCCTCGAGCTCCTGCGGCACGGTCGGGTTGACCTGCCGCAGCGGGGCGGGCATTTGGTTGAGGATCTTCATGATGAAGGAGCGGGTCGTCTTCTCGTTGAACGGCCGCTGCCCCGACAGCATGTGGTACAGGGTCGCGCCCAGGCTGTAGATGTCCGAGCGCTGGTCGGCGTTGAGCGCGTTGTCGAGCTGCTCGGGGGGCATGTAGGCGAGCGTCCCCATGCCCTCGCCGGGCGCCGTCAGCCCGCTCTGCCCCGCCTGGGCGAAGCTCTTGGCCAGGCCGAAGTCGACCAGCTTGGCCACGCAGCTGGCGGTGACCATGATGTTCTCGGGCTTGATGTCGCGGTGCACGATCCCGCGCTCGTAGGCGTGCTGCAGCGCGTTGGCGATCTGGATCGTGACGCGCATGGCGTAGCCGACGTCGAGGCGCCCGTACTGCTCGATCAGCTTGGAGGCCTCGCTCCCGTCGATGAACTCCATGGCGATGAAGTAGACGCCGCGGCTCTCGCCCGCGTCGTAGATCTGCGTGATGCTCGGGTGCACGAGCTGGCGGCCGGTCTCCGCCTCGCGGAAGAAGCGCTGCACGTCCTTCTCGTTCTGGACGTGCTGGGGGCGGATCGTCTTGAGGGCCACCACCCGCCCGGTCGCGAGCTGGCGCGCCATGTAGACCGCGCCGAAGGCGCCCTGCCCGAGCTTCTTGGTGATCTGGTAGCCCTCGACCATGTTGGGGTCGAAGTCGAACTGCTTGACGCAGCTCGCGCACACCAGCCGCCCGTTGGTGTCCTGGCGATACTGCTGGGCCTGCAGCTCTTGGGGCGTGATCGCCCGCCCGCAGTGCGCGCAGCGATACTGCTGCTGCTGCTGCATGGCCGCCGCCGGGTGCATGGCCTGCGGCATGCCCTGCTGCTGGAACCCGAGCACGCGGACCTCGTTCTGGCCGAGGATCACCGCGTCGTTCACGCCGAGCTGGGTCCAGCCGGCGCCGAGGCGCTGGCCGTTGACGTAGGTCCCGTTGGAGGAGCCGAGGTCGGCCACCACGAGCCCGCGCGGGGTGTTGGCGATCTGGCAGTGGCGGCGGGAGATCGAGGGGTCCTGGATCCGGTAGGTGGCCTCCGAACCGCGCCCGATGATGACCGTCTGGTTGTCGTCGAGGGTCAGGACCTCCCCGGCTCGAGCGCCACGAACCAAGCGGAGCGCAACGCGCGCCATGCGGACCTCGGGGACGGTGGGTCGCCTCGCCCGGGTTGTTCTAACAAGGTGCGCCGCGAGCGGCAACCAGCCGCGCGTCGTGCGCGCCCCGTTTCGCCGCGCGGCGCTCGCCGGCGCGGCGCCCGCGCCTCGCTCGCGGGGCCGCCGCGCGTCCTTCGCTCGCTCGCGCGCAGTCCCTCCTCAGGGAGTCAGCGCGCCGCTACGATCCTTGAAGAGCGCCTGGCGGACGATCGCCCTGCGCCGCCTCCTCGAGCCTCGCCGCCGCCCGGGAGCCTCCCCTGCGCACCACGCTCGTGTTCATCCTGACGCTCGTGTTCCCGAGCGTGCTCCTGTCGGCGTTCGCGCTGCAGGCGGTCGAGGCGGAGCGGCGGGCGCGCCTCGCCGAGCACGCCTCTCGGCTGCAGGGCGAGGCCCGCCAGCTCGTGCAGGGGCTCGACGAGGTGTTCCGCGAGCCGCTCGAGCAGCTCGAGCTCACGCTCAACGCGACGCGCGTCACCCGGGCCCGCGAGGTGGCCCCCGCCCTGGCGCGGCTCGTGGCCGAGGAGCCGCTGTTGACCTCGTTCTTCGTGCTCGACGCCGGCGGGCGGCGCGTGCACCCGGCGGGCCCGCCCGGCTCGCCGGAGCTGGGCTGGCCGCCGCGCGCCGTGCTCGGCGGGCTCGCGAGCGCCACCCTCCCCCCCGACCCGCTGGTCGCGCTCGAGGACGCGGCGGACCTGGTGCGCGAGGGCCAGCCCCAGCGCGCGATGCGCCTGCTCGAGCGCGCCGCCCGACGCGGCTCGCTGCGGGCCCGGGCCACCGCGCTCTACGACCTCGGCCGCCTCCAGGAGGGGAGCGAGACCCTCTCGCGCACGTTGATGCGGGTGCAGGAGGGGACCGCCACCCTGTCGGGCCTGCTCAACGCTCAGGAGGGCGCCTACGCCGAGCTGGCGCGCTACCCGATCGACCTCGTCGACCTGCGCGGGCGGCCGGCGCCCGCCTGGGCCCGCTTCCGCCTGGCGCTGCTGGACCACGCGATCAACCAGACCACGTTCCGGACGCGCCTGCGCGAGCTGCTGAGCGAGCTCGAGCGCAGCGCGCCGGCCCTCCCCGCCGAGACGGTGGCCGAGCTGAGCGAGCGCGCCGCGGCCCTGCTCGAGGACGCCGACGCGCTGACCCTGGCGCGCGGGCTCGCCGAGCGACGCTGGGCGGTGGAGCGGCGCGTGGCCCGGCTGGAGGCCACCTTCGGGCAGGTGCTCGGCGCCGCGCTCAGCCAGGGCGGGCCGCTCGACCGGGTCACCGGGAGGATCGAAGGGGCGCGCACCGCCGGCGGCGTGCCGTTCGTGAAGGCGCGCCGGGCCGACGGCTACGACCTGCTCGCCTACGCGGTGATCCGCGGCCCCGACCAGCGGCCGCTCGGGCTGGTGGCGGTCGAGGTCGACGTGCCGGCCGTGCAGGCCGCCTTCGAGCGGCGCGTGGCCACAGACCCCTGGGGCAGCCGGCTCGGGCCGTGGGAGGAGGGGCGCGGCGGCGGCGAGGGCGCGCGCGCGCAGCTCCTCGCCCCGTTCGACCACCTCGGGATCGAGGTCAGCGGGCGGCCCGACGCCCCCTCGGTCGTCGAGGACGCCCTCGACCTCCCCCGCGAGACGGTGCAGCTGTGGGCGATCGCGCTGGCGGTCGGCGGGCTGGTGGCCGGGGTGGTGGTGACCACCCGCACGATCCGGCGCGAGGCCAAGGCGGCGCAGCTCAAGAGCGACTTCGTCTCCAACGTGACGCACGAGCTCAAGACGCCGCTGACCTCGATCCGCATGTTCCTCGAGACCCTGCTCCTCGACCGGGTCGACAGCGAGGCCGAGCGCAAGGAGTTCCTCGAGGTCATGAACCGCGAGACGCTGCGGCTCGGGCGCCTGATCGAGCAGCTCCTGGTGTTCAGCCGGATCGAGAACAAGAAGTGGCGCGTGCGCTTCAGCGCCGAGGACCCGCGCGAGCTGGTGGGCGAGGCGGTCCGCGTGCTCGCCGATCAGCTCGGCAAGGCGCCCGCCGACCTCCAGATCGAGGTCGTGGCCGTGCAGGAGATCCCGCTGGTCCCGGTCGACCGGTTCGCCATGGTCGAGGCGCTGCTCAACCTGCTGCACAACGCCTGGAAGTACTCCCCCGAGGCGACCCGCCACGTCCGCGTGGTGATCGCCGACCGCCGCCGCCAGCTCGAGATCGCGGTCGAGGACAACGGGATCGGCGTCCCCGCGCGCGACCGGCGCCGGATCTTCGTGAAGTTCGAGCGCGGCTCCAACGCCGAGCAGAGCCGGATCGAGGGCAGCGGGATCGGCCTCACGCTCGCGACCGAGATCGCGAAGGCCCACGGCGGCTCGGTCCGCTACACGCCGCTCAAGCCGGCGGGGTCGCGGTTCTCGGTGTTCTTGCCGCGGTGACGGACCCGAGTTGACGATCGGAACGTCAGATCAACGCGCAGAGGGCGCCGACGAGTGCGGGCCGGTGAGCTGGAGCGAGCGGACCTGGTGATCGCGGCCCATGGTTCGTTCTTTCCGCCGAGGAGGTCGTCCCTCGACGACGGCCCTTCTTTGGCGGTCGACTTCGCCCACGAGGAGGTCGTCGCTCGGCGACAGCTCTACGTTGGAGGTCGACTTCTTTCCCCTAACTACTCCATGTCGGCCGGCGTGACCTTGGCGATCCACGCGGCGTAGTCGCCGTCGTAGCCGACCTCGCGTTGGCGGGCGTGGACGCGAGCCAGGAGGGCCTCGGCGGCGGGCGGCGCGAGCGGGGGCTTGCGGGCCAGCTCGGCCGCGACGGCCTCGGCGAGGGCCTCGCCCTTGGCGGCGACGGCCTCGGTCGCCGCGGTGAGGTCGCGCCCCTCGCTCGGGGCGCTCACGCCGAGGTAGCGCTCCACGAGGTGCTGGCCGACCTGCCGGCCGTGGTCGACCGAGGCCTTGATGTTGCCCTGGCCGGTCACCACGTTGCCCGTGGCGAACACGCCGGGGATCTCGGCGTACTCGCCGGTGTCCCAGTCCTTGAAGCGGTAGTAGGTCCCGCTCATCTCGATCCCCGGGATCGGCTCGGGGATGCTCCCGATCGAGCTGATCACCAGGCGGGTCGGGACCTCGAGCTCGCTGCCCGGCACCTCCCGCACGTCCTTGCCGGCGACCTCCGTGCGGATCACTTCGAGCGCGCGCAGGCGGCCTTCGTCGTCGGTCACGAAGCGCTTGACCAGGACCTGCGGCTGGAAGCGGAACAGGAACTTGTCCTGGACCTTCTGCAGCAGCTTCTGGCGCACCTGCGCGATCTTGGCGAGCTGCTTCTCGCTGGCGTTCGGGGGCGGGCTGGCGAGGGGCATGTCCTCGACCCGGCGGCGGTAGCAGAGGAGGCCCCCCTCGATCCCGAAGCTCTGGGGGTCGAGCCCGTGCGCCGCGCACACCTTGGGGATCCCCTGCTCCTCCAGCTCGTGCATGGGGACCTCCACGCCGCGCTCGCGCAGGGCGCGCCCGTAGAGCTCGAGCTGGATGATCTTGATCACGTCGATCGAGGCCAGCCCGCCGCCGACGACCACCGCCCCGTCGAGCACCTCGAAGCGCGGCCCGTCGTAGCCGGCCTCCTCCTTGTGGTTGAACCAGTAGACGAACGGGTTCTGGTAGACCAGGCCCCGCCCCTCGAGCTCGGCCGCGCCGGGGGCCGAGGTCACCTCGCGGTCCTTCCAGGCGCCGTTCGCCAGCACCACGGCGCTCCAGCCCCACTCGGCGGCCAGCTCGCGGAAGTCGAGGTCGCGCCCCAGGCGCGTGAGGGGGACGAACGTCACGTTGGGGTGCGTGAGCCGCTGGTCGATCTTGCGGTACTCCATTTCGCGCTGCTTCTTGTGCCAGCGCGGCAGCCCGTCCTCGATCTTCCCGTAGGGGCGCGCGTTCTGGTCGAAGACCACCACCTTGCAGCCGCTCTGGGCGAGCAGCTCGGCGGCGGTCGAGCCCGCGCAGGCTCCGCCCACGATCGCGACGACGTGGCACGGCTGATCGATGCTCACGGGCTCCCCCTCCTCGTGCGACGCGCTCAGTCGTCGTCGTGGGGCGCTGGCTTCCCCTTGGCGGCCCAGCGCTTGCCGATCACCGGCACGGCGCGCTTCCAGGCGGTGAAGTCGATCCACAGGCGGCGCGCGATCGAGTAGGCCTCGGCCAGGAACCACGACGCGACCAGGATCCCGGCGATGAACCCGAACCACAGCGGGTCGATCTGCTTGACCTGATCGCGCGGATCGGCCTGCAGGACCTCGACGGGCTGCGCCTCGCGCTGCGCCTCCTTGCTCCGGATCGTGACGATGCACACGTAGGCGCCCGAGAACGCGGCCCCGCCGATCGCGAGGTCGACCCAGAACCGGCGCACGTCCTTGGCGCGCTCGTCCTCCGCCTGCTGGACCTCCTGCGCGCGCTCGGCCTCGGTCTTGGGGGGGCGGGCGCCAGGGCCGTCCTCGAGCAGGAGCATGCGGCACTGCTGGCACTCGCGGCCGGTGGCGTGGGCCCACCAGCGGGCGGCGGTCTCGGGCCCCAGGCGCAGCTCGGGCGCGAGCGGCTCCTGATACCGCTCACCGAGCTCGCGGAACATGCGGGCCAGCTCGGGGTCGGCGCCCTCGGCCTCGGCGGGCGGGGCCTCGCCGCGATGGGCCCAGATCAGCGCGAACAGCTGCTCGGGGCGGACGTGCTCGGCGGCGTCTTCGGACATACGGGGGACGATCGTAACGCCGAGCGGAGCGGGCGCCAGGTATGCTCCCGCGTCCGGCGGCAGGAGGTGCGTGGTGGAGCGACCGCTCGAGGGGCGCGTGGCGGTGGTGACGGGCGCGGGGCGCGGGATCGGCGCCTCGACCGCGGCCCACCTGGCCCGCCTGGGCGCGCAGGTCGTGCTCGTCGCCCGCAGCGAGAAGGAGCTGGGCGGGGTCGCGGCCGCGCTCGACGACCTGCGGGTGAAGGCGGGCGGCGGCGGGCTGGGGCTGCCGGTGGTGTGCGACGTGACCGACCCCGTGCAGGTGGAGCGCCTGTTCGCCGAGGTCGACGAGCGGTTCGGGCGGCTCGACGTCTTGGTCAACAACGCGGCGGCGGTGGTGGTGGGCCCGGTGAGCGAGCTTCCGCTCGCGGCCTGGGAGGGCCTGCTGCGCGCCAACCTGACCAGCGTGTTCCTGTGCACCCAGGCCGCCCTGGCGCGCATGCGCCCGGCCCGCCGCGGCGTGGTGATCAACGTGGCCAGCGTGTCGGGCGTGCCCGGCGTGGAGAAGCTGGCCGGGATCGCGGCTTACGCGGCGACCAAGGGCGGGGTGATCGCCTTCAGCGAGGCCCTCGCCGCCGAGCTGGCCCCCGAGGGGGTGCGGGTGCTCGCCGTCTCGCCGGGCTCGGTCGACACGCCCATGCTGCGGGCGGTCGCCCCCGAGGCCGCGAAGGAGGCCATGACCCCGGGCACGCTCGGGCGCGTGATCGCGTGGCTGGCGACCGACGACGCGGCGGCGGTCAACCGGACCAACGTGGTGGTGTGGGGCCCGCCCGCGGCGAGCCAGCCGTAGGCGCCGCGCCCCGATCGGCGCGAACCGAGGAGGAGACCCATGACCCGTTCACCTCGAGCCGCCTTCGTCGCGGCGCTCGTGCTGCTCACCCTGGCCGCCGGCGGCGCCCGCGCCGAGGACGCGCCGGGCGAGGCCTGGCCGCTCCCCTCCGAGCGGGACCTCGAGCAGCTCGAGCTGACGGCCGCGCAGCGCGAGGCGATCGCGCCTGCGCTCCACGCCCTCGCGGCCGCGCGGTTCGTCGCCGACGTGGCCGAGGAGCGCGCGCGCCCCGAGGCGGAGCTGAGCGAGCGCGCGGCCCGACTCGAGCGAGCTCTCCGCGAGGCCCGCGCGGCGGTGCACGAGGCGCTCACGCGCGAGCAGCGGGCACGCCTGCACGAGCTGCGCGCGGAGCGGGCGCGGCCGGGCCTCCCCGAGTGGGTGAAGGCGCAGCTCGAGGCGCTTCAGCGGCTGGAGCTGCCGCGCGGGTTCGAGCTCGACGTCGAGCAGGAGGAGGCCTGGTTGCTGGTCCAGCTCGACGCCCACCGCGCGGTCGACGTGCTGTGGCGCGAGGTGGCCGACCGGCGCCTGAGCGGCCGGGACGCGCGCCGGCTCGGCGCGCGCCTCGTCGAGCGGGCGCGTGAGGCCTGGCGCGACCTCCTCCACGAGGCGCAGCGGGAGGCGCTCGACATGCAGGCCGGGGGGGCACCCGGCGCCTACGGCGCACGAGCGGACGCCGCGGAGGTGGCGGCGATCGACGCGTACGAGCGGGCCTGCGGCGCGCTCGACCTCGAGCCTGCGCAGCTCCCCTGGCGGAGCCGCGACGCCCAGGCGCGGCTCGAGGCCTTCGACCCCGAGCGGCTGACTCCCGCCGAGGCGCTCGTGCAGTGGTCGCTTGCGCGCCTCCGTCTCGCCGAGCACCGGCGCGAGCTCCTGCGCGACCTCGATCGCTTCGGCGGCCACCAGGACGGCGGGCGTGGGACGGAGCGCGTCGACGCCGTGGACCGGGTGGTCGAGCGCTACCACACCCGGCGCGCCCAGCTGTGGGCGATCCTCGACGCCTGCGAGGACTACCTGGCCGCGAGCTGCGCGCCCGAGCAGCGGAGCCGGCTGAGCGAGCTCGGCCTGCTGCCGCTCGCCGGGCCGGCGCCCGCGGGCCCGCGCTGAGCTCG
>CAZMSZ010000315.1:0-9062 GCA_964569055.1 uncultured Planctomycetota bacterium
GTTCGTCTCCGGCCTCGGGCCGATCGGACCGGCGAGCGACGTGTGGGCGCTCGGGCTGGTGCTGTACGAGGCGCTCGCCGAGCGGCACCCGTTCGCGGCGGGGCCGGAGGACGACCTCGCGGCGCTGCTGCGCCGGACCGCCCTCGGCGCGCTGGCCCCGCCGCGTCCGCCAGGCGGCGCCAGGCCCCGCTCGCGCGTGGCGCGCGCGCTCGAGGCGGTGTGCCTGCGCTGCCTCGAGCGCGACCCCGCGCGGCGATACGCCGACGGCGAGGCGCTCGCGGCGGCCCTCGACGCGGCGCTGGCCGGGGTGGCCCCGCGGCGCGGCAAGACAACGCCCGCGATCGCCGCGCTGGTGGCGCTGCTGCTGGCCGCGGCGATCGCTTACGCCGCGGCGGGAGCGGGCGCGGCTCGCGACCGCCAGGCGGCGACGCCGCCGGCGCGCTCGGCGCCGAGCTCCGAGTCGCCCTCGTTCGAGCTCGCCTGCGCGCGGCTCGAGGCCCAGACGGCGGCGATCGGCTCGACCGTGGCCGAGCGGTACCTGTGGGCGGCCTTCGCGCGCGTGCGCGCGGAGCCAGGCGCCCCCCGCGAGCTCCTCGCCTACGAGCTGCTCCTCCTCGACGACCCGGTCGAGGCGCGGTGGGTGCTGCGCGGCGTGCCGAGCGGACCGCGCCGCGCGGCGCTCGAGGCGCTCGCGCTGCTGGCCCTCGGACGCGCTCGCGAGGCGGCGGCTCTCCCCGCGCTCCCACCCCGCGTTCGTGGCTACGCGGCGCTGCTGGCCGGGGACGTCGCGCGCGCGAGGCCCGCGCTCGCGAGCCCCGAGGACCGGCTCGCGGTCGACGTCATCCGGACGGCCAACGAGCTGCGGGCCCAGCTCGCGACGCCCGCCCCGGACATCCACGGCTGGATGTTCCACTTCGGGCGCCTGCTGGACCTGGCCGCGCCGCTGGCGCGCGGCGACCTGCTCCAGCGGATCGCGCTCCGGCGCGCGCTCGACGCGATCCCCGAGCTGGCGCTGGCCACGACGCGCTTCCTGGGGGCCTTCTCTCACACGGAGCTGTTGGGCGCGCTCGACGCGCTCGTCGAGCGCGGGCGCGCGCTCGACGCGTGCCCCGGCACGCTCACGCGGCTCGACCTCGCGCGGGCGTGCCCCCGGCTCGCGCTGGGCGCCCTCGACGTCCCGCGCAGGTTGAGGCGCGCGCATCCGCAGCGGTGGACGCTGCCCTTGCCCGAGGAGCTGCGCCTCATAGCGACGTCGGTTTGGTTCGTGGGGACGCGCCCGCCCAACGCGGCCGATGAGGCCGAGGAGGCGCTCGCGCTCCGGACCAGGTCGGGCCTCGTCGTGAATCGCGTGCGCTACGAGCTGCACGCCGGGCTCGCTCGCCTGTACCGCGACCTCGCCTGTGGAGCCTACGCCCGCGGCGAGCGTGCCCTCGGCGACGCCACGCTCGAGCGGGCGAACGCGCACGGGCGCGCGCGTCGGCGCGAGTGGGCCGCGTCGGGGCGGAGCTCGGCGCTGCCGTGGCTGCGACGGATCACCGTCGAGATGGAGGACGTCGTGCGCGCGCTGGTCATGCGCGACCTCCCGGCCGCGCGTGAGCAGCTCGAGCTCCTCTCGCGCAGCATCGAGCAGGTGGACGCGGGCGACGCGACCCGGTTGGCGGCGGGCGAGGCCGTGATCGCGCTGCTCGCGGGCGAGTGCGCGCTGCTGGAGCGGGACTGGGCGGCTGCGCGCGCCGCGATCGAGGGAGCGCTGCGGCGGGCGCCGGACCACGTCCGCTTCGACGAGGCCTGGGGCGCGCTCGCGCACCTCGAGCTGCTCACGGGCGACCGGCGGGGCGTCGCCGACGTGCTGGCGCGCCTGCGGGCGGCGCCCGGGACGCCCTCCATGATGGTCGGGCTCACGTGGCACCATCCGCGGGAGCGGCTCGGCGAGGTCCTGTCGGGCGGCTGGTGGCCGGGGCGGTGAGCGTGCGGGCGAGCGGTGGTCGGGTCATGGTTCGGCGAGGGTAGGCAGCGGTGGACGAGGGCGACGCGACCGACCGCGCGGCGGAGCAGCCGGCCACGGCTCGGCACGAGCTCGAGACCGCGCCCATCGCCCGGCCCGACGCCGAGACCGCGCCGCTCCCCCGACCCGACGCCGAGACCGCCTCGCTCGCGCCGGGACCTCGCGCGCGAGCGTCCGCGGCGCCGGCGCTCGAGCCGCGCCTGGGCGCGAAGATCGACGGGCGCTACGAGCTGCTCGCCGAGCTCGGTCGCGGCGGGTTCGGCGTGGTGTATCGCGCACGAGACCTCGAGCTGAGGCGCGAGGTCGCGCTCAAGCTGCTCCGCGGCCAGGAGGGGACGCGGCAGGCCCGATTCCTGCGGGAAGGGGAGCTGACCGCGGCGCTCGACCACCCCGGGATCGTGAGGGTGCACGCGCGCGGCGAGGCGGCCGAGGGGCCGTACCTCGTCTACGAGCTGGTCGAGGGGGCGCGCACCCTGCGGGACGTGCTGCCCGAGCTCGCGCCGAGCGAGGCGGCGGCGCGGGCGCGCGACGTGGCCCGCGCGCTCGGGCACGCCCACGCGCGCGGGGTGGTCCACCGCGACGTGAAGCCGGCCAACGTGCTGATCGACCGCGAGGGGCGGGTCCGGGTGGCGGACTTCGGCCTGGCGCTCGCCGCGGGGAGCGAGCGGCTGACGCGGAGCGGCGAGGCGGTCGGCACGCCGCACTACCTCGCGCCCGAGGCGTTCGTGCCGGGGCTGGGGCCGGTCGGACCCCCGGCCGACGTGTGGGCGGTCGGCGTGATCCTGTACGAGGCGTTTACCGGCCGGCACCCGTTCGCCGCGGGCGGCCTCGACCTCGCGTCGCTGCTGCGGCGGATCGCGCTCGCGCGGCCCGCGGCCCCGCGCCGGCTGGCGTCCGTGCCGCGCGCGCTCGAGGCGGTGTGCCTGCGCTGCCTGGAGCGCGACCCCATGGCGCGCTACCCCGACGGCGAGACGCTCGCGGCGGCGCTGGACCAGGCGTTGGCCGGGCGTCTCTCCGCGTGGCCCCGCGGGCGGCACCTCGCCGCCGCGGCCTCGCTGGGCGCGCTCACGCTCGGGGTCGCGCTGGCGTGGACCGGTCTGCGGTCGCGAGGCGGCCCACCCGACGCTCCGAGCGAGGTCGGGTCCGACGCCGCCGGCGTGGCGCCCGCGCGCGAGCGCGCGGCCGCGCTGGGCGGCGGGCTCGCGGCGCTCGAGCAGGCGTTCGCGGCGCTGACCCCCGCGGAGGCCATGGCGCGCCTGGAGGCCGAGCCGGCGCTCGAGGGCGCCGCGCCGCGCGACGCGCTGCTCGTGGCCTGCGAGCGGCTGCTGCTCGAGGACCCGGCCGGCGCGCGGGCCGCGCTGGCGCACGCGCCGCCCGGCCCCGAGCGCGCGCGGCTGCGCGTGCTCGCGGCGTTCGTGGCGGGCGACTCGCTCGAGATGCTGCGCCTGACCGCCCCCGCCGTGGCCGAGCGGCCGGGCGGCTCGGAGGGCGCCTCGATCCCGGCGCGCACGCGGGTCTATCTGAAGCTGTTGACCCGGCACGACCCGGTGGACCCCCAGCAGCAGCGGGCGCTGATGGGGACGCTCGACCCCACGGCGCAGGAGGTCGCCGCGGCGGCGACGACCCTGCGCGCCGACTGCGAGGTGCTGATCGGCGCGCCCGACGAGCTGGTGGCGAGCGGGCGGCGGCTCCTCGAGCTCGCGCGCCCGCTCGGGCGGGGAGACCTCGAGCAGCGGCTGGTCCTGCGCGACGCGCTGAACGCGATCGTCGAGATGGCGCTCGCGGTCGGACGGCTGCGAGGGGCCTATCTCGGCCTGCCCAAGCTCGAGCGGCTGCTCCTCGAGGCGGCCGAGCTCGACCCCGCGCCCGGGCCGCAGGATCGCCTCGCGCTGGCGCAGGCCTGGATCGAGCTCACCCGGGCGGCGACGGGGACGGAGGTGCGGATCCACGAGCAGGTGCGCCGCGACCCTCACCGCTGGGCCGGCTCGCTCTCGCCCGCCGGGCAATGGGTCGCGCACGCGCTGTGGTTCCTCACCCGCGCGACGTTCGAGCACGTCCCCTCGGGGGAGCTCGCGGCCACGCTGCAGGGACCGGCCAGTCAGCTCACCATGCGCCTGCAGGTCGACCTGCGGGTGGACCTCGCGCGCGTCCTGCGCGACCGAGCGGTCGGGCTGCGCGCCGGCGGGCGGGAGCGCGAGACCGCCGAGCTGTTCGCGCGGGCGCGCCGCCACCTCGAGGACGCGGTGGCGTTCGCCAAGCTGACGGCGGACACGGCCGGCGTGGTGCGCGTCCAGCAGGTCGTGACCGCGCTCGCGGCGAGTGACGTGTCCGCCGCGCGCGCGCTCCTCGCCGCGGGGCCGTTCGACCGCGCCCTGCTCGCGCTGCTGGAGGGCGAGGCCGCGTTGATCGCGGGGGACCTCGCCGGCGCGCGGTCGCACCTCGAGGAGGCCGTGCGCCAGCGCCGGTACGCGGCGGCGTTCGGGGCGCTGGCGCACCTCGAGCTGCTCGAGGGGCGCCCCGAGGTGGCGCAGGCCCTGCTGCGGCAGGGCGCGGCCTCGCCGAGGGCGCTCGAGGCGCTCGGCCTCGACTGGCACGAGCCGCCGTTGGCCGCGAACACCCTCCGCGGCGGCTGGTGGCCCGGCGCGCGCTAGCGGGCGAGCTCAGAACAGGATCGAGACCTGCACCCGCACGCCGTCGAACGACTGCTTGTAGCGGTCGGTGTCGTCCTTCACGATCGTCTGGAGCGAGTACCACTCCACGAGCACGAACGAGTGCTCCACCAGCTCGAAGCGCACCCCCGCGCGCCACTCGCGATACTTGAAGCTGCGCTCCTCGGTGGTGCCGAACAGGTTGGTGCGGAAGTCGAGCCACTGGATGTCGCCGTAGGCGAAGATCGGGCCCCAGATCAGCACCTCCGCGGCCGCGCCCAGCCCGGGGATCAGCGTCTCGAACGAGTCCTTCTCCGAGCTGAGGTTCCCGCGGATCCGCAGCTCGTGCTTCATGTAGCGCTGGGTCGTGATGATGCTCAGCGTGACGTAGTCGACGATCGGGATGTCGATCGCGCCGCCCAGCGCGATCGTGCGGAACCGGTAGCGGCTGTCGAGGAGCTCGCCCGGGAAGTAGAACCCCGCGTCCCAGTCGAACGCGCCCTCGTTGATCCGCTCCCCTTGCCAGACCTGCTCCATGTACTGGATCCAGATCCGGCCGCCGTTCTTCCAGGTGAGGGCGACCTCGAAGGTCGGCACGAAGAACTCGGGGTCGAGGTCGAGGTCGTTCTCGTAGTTGAGCTTGGCCCCCTTTTGGTCCCCCTCGTCCACGCGGCTGCTCCCCGTGACGATCGGCAGGTAGTAGCCGAGGCGCACGCGGGTCACGAGGTCGCCGACCGCCGCCGTCTCGGGGGTCGGATCGGGGAACAGCTGCGCCGCCGCGGGCTCGGGCGCCGCGAGCAGGACCAGCGCCGCGGCGGCCACCCCGAGCGGCTTGCCCGCGCGGGGCGCGCCGGGGGCGGGCGTCAGGCGGCGCGCGGCGAGGAGCGCCCAGCCGGCCGCGGCGGCCGCGGCGGCCCAGGCCAGCGCGGTCCCCGGCGCGACGTACGCGAACGGGCGCGCCTGGCCGACGGGCAGCAGCGTGTAGAGCGTGCCGCCGCGGATCACGTCGAGCTCGCCCAGGCTGCCGGCCAGGACGGGGAGCGGGGCGCGCAGCACCAGCTCCAGCGCGCGCTCGGGGCCGAGGAGCGGGACCAGCAGCGGCTGCGCGCCGTAGGGCAGCGCCAGCGCCGCCAGCGCGGCCAGCGTCACCGCCGGCTGCCCGACGCGCCCGAGGGCGGCGGTCCAGCCCGCGAGCGCGGCGGTCCACAGGGCGAGGTACGCGAGCGCCAGCGCGCCGGCGCTCGAGGCCAGCCCCGCGCCGAGCCCGGCGAGGGCGAGGCCGCTCAGGGCCGCCGCGAGCTCCGCCAGCGGGGCCGTCGGCCCGAGGCCCTGCTCGCGCGCGCGCGCCACCCGCCACGGCGCGACCACGGCCAGCGCGGCGGCGGCCGCCACGGCGAGCGGCGCGAGGCGACCGTCGGCCGACGCGGCGAGCGCGCCGGCCCCGAGCGCGAACGAGGCGGCCGCGGCGAGCCCGGCGCGGAGCGTCCTCGAAGTCGCGATCGTCACGGCCCACCCCGGCGGTCGTTCGCCGCTACCTTGACGCGCGGGGGTCACCATGGGGTCACCGTCCACCGCCTCACCGCGGGAACAGGTTCGTGCCGTCGGTCGAGTCGGCCAGGCTCCAGCCGTCGGGCCGCCCCGGCACGAACGCGGGGTAGAGCTTCGCGCGCAGGCGCCGCAGCTCGTCCGCCACGGCGCGCGCCGAGGGCGGGCGGTTGGCCGGCTCCTTCTCGAGCAGGTGGTGCACGAGGTACACCACGTCGACGGGGCAGTCGCGGCGCAAGGAGCCGAGCGGCGGCGGCGGCTGGTCGATGATCTGCAGCAGCACCTTGGCGCTCTGGGGCAGGAAGGGCGGGCGGCCCCCGATCAGGTGGTACAGCGTGGCGCCCAGGCTGTAGAGGTCGGTCGCGAAGGTGACGGCCTTGGCCTCGGTCGCCTGCTCGGGCGAGACGTACGCCAAGGTGCCGAGCCCCTCGCCGGTGTGCGTGAGCGACTCGAGCGCGTCGAGCTCCTTGGCGATCCCGAAGTCGCTCAGCTTGGCGCGCCCCTCGGCCGTGAGCAGGATGTTCGCTGGCTTGATGTCGCGGTGGATCACCCCGGCCCGGTGCGCGGCCACCAGCGCCTCGGCCACCTGCTCGCCGATCGAGAGCGCCTCGGGGATCGCGAGCGGGCCCGAGAACAGCCGGTCCTTGGCGGAGAGGCCGTTGACGAGCTCCATGATCAGGTACACCCGCCCGTCGAGCATGCGCAGGTCGTAGACCTCGACCACGTTCGGGCTGTCGATCTTGAGGGCGAGGCGCCCCTCGCGCACGAAGCGCTCGCGCACCTCGTCGTCGTCGTCGAGCTCGCTGCGGAGCACCTTGACCGCCACGTTGCGCCCGAGCAGCTTCTGGCGGGCCGCGTAGACCCGCCCCGTCGCGCCGCGCCCGATCTCGCCCAGGATCTCGAACTCCTCGCGCGAGAGCAGCGGCTCGTCGAGGCGGCGCGTGCGCGCGCGCTCGCGTCGCGCCTGCTCGTCGACGCCGGTCAGCAGCACGGCGAACACGTGCTCCCCGAGCTGCAGCACGTCGTCGGGGCAGGCGAGGCGCGGCTCGCGCGGCGGGAGCTGCTGCTCGCCGAGGAACGTGCCGTTGCGGCTGCCGAGGTCGGTCACGCGCAGGCCGTCGGGGGTCAGCTCGATCGTGCAGTGGCTGCGCGAGACCTTCTCGTCCTCGACCCGGATGTGGGCGTCGCGCCCGCGGCCGAGCACGAACGTCTGCCCCATGCGGACGACGTAGCGCCGCCCGACCTCACGGCCGGCCTGCTGTGTCAGCTCGGCGTGCACGAGGACCTCGCCGTGACGCGGCGGGGTGGCAGCGCCCCGGGGTGGCCCAGCTGCCTGACCAGCTCGGCGGCCGCCATGGCCGCGGCGTTGGCGAGGTTGAAGCTGCGCACGCGCTCCGACCGGAGCGGGATCCGCAGCGCGCGCTCGCCCAGCTCGGCGAGGACGTCGCCCGGGAGGCCGCTCACCTCGTCGCCGAACAGGAGGCAGTCGCCGGGGGCGTAGGCCACGTCGGTGTAGCAGCGCTCCGCGCGGCTCGAGAAGCCGAACACGCGGCCCGGCTCGCTCAGCGCGGCCCGCAGCGCCGCGAGGTCGTCGTGGCGGCGCCAGTCGAGGTGGGGCCAGTAGTCGAGCCCGGCCCGCCGCAGCGCGCGGTCGTCGGTGCGAAAGCCGAGCGGCCCGACGAGGTGGAGCCGGCCGCCGAGCGCGAGCGTCAGGCGGCCGATATTGCCCGTGTTCTGGGGGATCTTCGGCCGCAGGAGCGCGATGTGGAGCAGCGGCTCGCCCATGGCGGGTCAGGATACCACGCTGCTCGGGTAAGCTCCCCAGCGGCGCTTCGCGCGTTCGATCGCGCCGTTCGCGGGAGAGAGGTCCGATGCGCCAGCGCTCCTGGCTGCTGCTCGTGGTCGTGCTCGGGCCCGCGGGGTGCGCCGCGGCCGACCCGAGCCCGGCCCCCGCGCCCCCCGCGAGCGACGTCCTGCTCTCCCCGGCGCGGCGCCCCGCCGCGCTCGTCTCGCCGCGCGTCGCCACGGGGCGCACGCCCGTGTCGCCGCCCTCCCACACCATGAAGCGGCAGCGCCCGGACGGGAGCTGGACCACGCTCGTGCGGATCCCCGGCGGCCCGGTCGAGCGCCGCGGCGAGCGCCGGTCGGTGCCGACGTTCTGGCTCGAGCTCGAGGCCGCGACGGTCCGCAGCTACGCCCCGTTCCTGCGCGCGCACGTCGCCGCGGGCGGGGAGCTCGAGGGCTACCTGCCGATCGGCGAGAGCGACCTGTGCGTCATGCAGCGCGACCTCCTCCGGCTCGCCGCGCGTCAACCGGCCGAGGACGACGCGCACCTACCGGACGAGGTCCTGCTGCCGATCCCCGCCCGGGCCGCGGAGGCCTACCTGGCCTGGGCAGGCCTGAGCCCGCTCGACGAGCTGTGCTGGGCGCGAGCCCGCGAGGTCTCGGGCCAGCAGCCGGTCGGGCTACGCGGAGGCTGGTTTCCGGAGTAGCTCGGCGGATTCTTCGGCTGGTTCGGTGTGGGGGACCGGTGTTGGGGAGGGCGCCGAAGAATCCGAAGGGGGCGGGGCTCCGGCTCGCGTGCCTCCTCCGGGCAATGGTTTAGTGCTGTCGCTGAGGTGGCCACGCCTGGACAGGTGCCGGGGAATCTTCGGCTCGGATTCTTCGGCTGCTTTCGGCGTGAGGAACCGGTGTTGGAGAGGGCGCCGAAGAATCCGAAGAGGGGCGGGGCTCCGGCTCGCGTGCCTCCTCGGGGCACGGTTTAGTGCTGTCGCTGGGACTGCCACGCCTTGGCGATCGGATATCGGATATCGGATTCGGATTCGGATTCGGATTCGGATTCGGATTCGGATTCGGATTCGGAT
>CAZMSZ010000316.1:0-9051 GCA_964569055.1 uncultured Planctomycetota bacterium
GCCGGGATCGACCGGCGGGCCCTGCTCAAGCAGGTGCTCGACGAGGCGCTCGGGCTCGGGCCGCTCGAGGACCTGCTCGCCGACGACAACATCTCCGAGATCATGGTCAACCGCTGGGACCAGATCTACATCGAGACCCGCGACCGCGGCATGGTCCTGGCCGACATCGGCTTCACCAGCAACGAGCAGGTGATGCACGTGATCCGGCGGATCGTGGCCCCGATCGGCCGGCGGATCAACGAGCAGACCCCGCTCGTGGACGGCCGCCTGGCCGACGGCTCGCGCGTCAACGCGATCATCCCGCCGCTCGCCGTGTCCGGCCCCTCGCTCACCATCCGCAAGTTCCCCAAGGACCGCCTGGGGATTCAGGACCTGATCAAGTTCGGCTCCATGATCCCGGCCATGGGCAAGTTCCTCGAGCTCGCCGTGCGCGAGCGGCTGAACATCGTGATCAGCGGCGGCACGGGCTCGGGCAAGACCACGCTGCTCAACGTGGTGTCGAGCTTCATCCGCGAGAGCGACCGCGTGGTCACGGTGGAGGACGTCTCCGAGCTCAGCCTGCCGCAGCCCCACGTGGTGACGCTCGAGTCGCGCCCGGCCAACCTCGAGGGGGAGGGCGCGATCACGATCCGCGACCTCCTCAAGAACTGCCTCCGCATGCGGCCCGACCGGATCGTGGTGGGCGAGTGCCGCGGCGGCGAGGCGCTCGACATGCTCCAGGCCATGAACACGGGTCACGACGGCTCGCTGACCACGATCCACTCCAACTCGCCGCGCGACTGCATCGCGCGCCTCGAGACGCTGGTGCTGTTCGCCGGCACCGACCTCCCCTCGCGCGCGATCCGCGAGCAGATCGCCTCGGCGGTCCACCTGATCATCCAGCAGAGCCGGCTCCACGACGGCTCCCGCAAGGTGACCTACATCACCGAGGTCACCGGCATGGAGGGGGGGATCGTCACCATGCAGGACATCTTCCTCTACGTGCAGGAGGGCTTCGACAAGGACGGCCGCGTGGTCGGACGCCACGAGGCGACCGGCAACGTGCCCAAGTTCGTCCACACGCTGCGCCGCCGCGGGATCGAGGTCGACATGAGCATGTTCGAGCGCGCCTCCCCGACCCCGGCGGCCGAGCGCGACTCGGGCGACCCGCGCAAGAGCGAGTCGCGGCGGTCGACGGGCGGCTGGGACCTCGGGCTGGGGAGGCGGAAGTCCAAGTGACGCCTGCCGCGCTGCTCCCCCTGCTCCCGCTCGCGCAGGACGCGCCCGCCGCGGGCGACGACTGGCTCTACTACATGGTCCAGTTCCTCGCGTTCGTGGGGGTCTCGATCTTCACGTTCGTGGGCTACGTCCTGTTCTCGGCCGGCTGGGAGAGCTACGAGGAGCGCTACCTCGAGGGCGCGGAGCGGACGCTCGACGACCTGTTCCTCACCATCCCGCCGCAGCAGCTGCTGTGGCTGACGATCCTCTCGGGCGCCGCGTTCTTCGTGCTGCCCTTCGCGCTCAGCGGCAGCGTGATCCCGTCGCTGATGTTCGGCGCCCTGGGGGCGGGCTTCCCGCGCGCGACGCTGTGGCTCCACAAGCGGCAGCGGGGGATCAAGTTCCAGGAGCAGCTCGTCGGCGCGCTCAACACGATCACCAACGCGCTCCGCAGCGGCTTCTCCATGCCCAAGGCGTTCCAGCTGATCGCCAGCGACATGCCCAAGCCGATCTGCCAGGAGTTCGGGATCCTGGTGCAGGAGCTGCGCCTCGGGATCGAGGTGCAGGAGGGGCTCGAGAACATGCTGGCGCGCCTGCCCAGCCAGGACCTCGACCTGGTGGTGACGTCGGTCTCGATCTCGGCGCAGGTCGGCGGCAACCTGGCCGAGGTGTTCGACCGGCTGTGCGAGGCGATCCGCGAGCGCCGGCGGATCGAGGGGCGCATCGACGCCCTGACCGCGCAGGGCAAGATCCAGGGCGTGCTCGTCTCGGCCCTGCCGGTCTTCGTGGCCATGGCGCTGATGTGGATCGACCCCGAGCTCATGATGCCGCTGTTCACCACGCTGATCGGCAAGCTCGTGCTGCTGGTGATGTGCGTGATGGAGATCGTGGGCTGCTACCTCATCCTCAAGATCACGAGCATCGAGGTCTGAGCCGTGCCCCTCGAGCTGCTCGCGCTGTCGCTCTCGTTCGGGTTCGCGGTCGGGCTCGTGGGCTGGATGGTGATCCAGTCCCTCCGCGAGGTGCAGGCCGAGGGCGCGGGCGAGTCGCTGGAGGTCTACTCGAACAGCCCCCTCTACCAGGCGACCCTCCCCTTCACGCGCTACGTGGGCCGCCGCCTGGAGGGGACGCGGCTGTTCACGGGCATGCGCCGCGCGATCACCCAGAACCTGATCCACGCCGGCAAGAGCCTGGCGATCACCCCCGAGGAGTTCCTCGGCTGGATGCTGGTCTGGGCGGGGATCGGCGCCGTGGTGGGGCTCTACTTCAAGGTCATGATCGGGGCCGGCGGCCTGGTCATCCTCGGCCTCACCCTGCTCTGCGCGTTCCTGCCGTTCGTCAAGCTGCGCGAGATGGCCGCCGCGCGCCAGAAGGCGATCCGCAAGATCCTCCCCTACGCGCTCGACCTCCTCTGCCTGGCGGTCGAGGCCGGGCTCGACTTCACGGCCGCGCTCAACCGGATCGGCGACAACCTCAAGCAGCACCCGTTCCGCGACGAGATCCGCCTGCTCGCCCGCGACATCAGCATGGGCAAGACCCGCGGCGAGGCGCTGCGCGACATGGAGCGGCGGATCGGGCTGGAGGAG
Source organism: uncultured Planctomycetota bacterium (assembly GCA_964569055.1). Classification (GTDB taxonomy): domain Bacteria; phylum Planctomycetota; class J058; order J058; family J058; genus JAWLGW01. The sequence goes on from CAZMSZ010000316.1 coordinate 2,784, forward strand.
CTGACCTCGGTGGTGAGCGCGCTGATCCAGGCGGACGAGCTCGGCGCGAGCCTGGGCCCCGCCCTGCGGATCCAGTCGCAGGAGCTGCAGCGCGTGCGCTTCCAGCGGGCCGAGAAGAAGGCCATGCAGGCCCCCGTGCTGATGCTGATCCCGCTGGTGCTGTTCATCTTCCCGCTGGTGTTCCTGGTGATCTTCACGCCGATCGGCCTGAAGATGATGGAGTCCATGTGATGCGGCTCGTCCGGGCGGGGGACGGGGCCGTGGTGGCGGCGGACCTGCGGGTGGCCGACAGCTTCGCCTCCCGCCTGCGCGGCCTGATGGGGCGCGCGGCGCTCGCCCCGGGCGAGGCCTTGTGGATCGAGCCGTGTGACGCCATCCACATGATGTTCATGCGGTTCGCGATCGACGTGCTGTTCGTGCGCCGGGAGGGGCGCGGCGCGCTGGGCGCCGGCGCCGAGGGCGAGGTGCTGGCCGTGTGGCCGCGGGTCCGCCCCTGGCTCGGGCTGGCGCGCTGCGCAGGCGCCTCGAGCACGATCGAGCTCGAGGCGGGGCGGGCCGAGGCGCTCGGGGTGCGCGAGGGCGACCGGCTGCGGGTCGAGGCAGGGGGGCCATGAGCGCCGGCCTGCTGGAGATCCTGACGGGCGACCTCGAGGGGCGCCGCTACGAGGTGGACGAGGGCGAGTTCACGATCGGCCGGGCCGCCTCGTGCGACATCGTGATCCCCAAGAAGTACATCTCGCGCACCCACGCGCGGATCGTGCGCGACGGCGACGGGTTCGTGATCGACGGGCTGTCCGAGAAGAACCCGGTGCGCCTCGGCGACCGCCCGATCCGCGAGCACCCGCTGCGCGACGGCGACGTGTTCGAGCTGTGCGGGATCCGCTTCCGGTTCCGCCTGACCTCGGGCGCGGGGGCGGGTCGCCACGCGCGCTCCGGGGTCGGGCCGCTCGCGGGCGACGACGAGTTCGTGGAGACCGACGCCGGCTTCTCGCGCTCGCGCGCCGGGGCTCGCAAGACGGGCAAGCGCGGCGCGCCCGCCGACGACTCCTGGTCGCCCGCGCCCGTCGAGCCGCTCGAGGACGACTGGTCGCCCGGCGCCTCGCGCAAGGACGCGGGGCCCAGGGCCTCGTCGGCGCCCAAGGGCTCGCGCGCCGGCGAGGACGACGACTCCTGGGCCCCGGCCCCGGCCCGCGGGAGCGTGCGGAGCAGCGTCGGCGGCGTGGTGTTCGAGGTCGACGACGAGGACGAGGCGAGCGGCGAGCAGACCGGCGAGCTCCCGGCTCAGAAGCTGTCGCACCTCTCCTCGCGCGGCGGCGGCGCGACCGAGTCGGAGAACGAGCGCACCGCGGCGCTCGGGGCGGCGGTCGACCGCGACGATCCGGACTACGACCCGTTCGCCGCGCTCGACAACGTGAGGGAGGTCAAGAAGGAGCGCGACCCGCAGACCGAGCGGCTGCTGCGGATCTTCTCGGTCGTGGGCCTGGTCGGGATCCTGATCGCGGTCTTCGTCTCGCAGCAGCTCCGCAAGCCGGTCGACGTCAAGATCGAGCAGGCCAAGGAGCCGCTCCGCATGCGGCTCACCGAGGCGCGCCTGTTCGAGGTGCCCTGGCGGCCGGGCGATCGTCCGTTCACGACCGCGGGGACCCGGCTCAACGGGGTGACCCAGCCGCAGGACTTCCTCGCCACGCAGCCGTCGAGCTACGTCGAGATCGAGTGGCTGGCGCCGCACGTGGAGCACCGCTCGATCCTGCTCCTGCGCGCCGTGGGCGAGGGCGAGACCACGTTCGAGCTGCGCTTCCCCAGCCACCGCGTCATGGTGTGGACGGTGGTGGTGGAGGGGAGCGACCCCCACCAAGCGGCGCGCGACAAGCGGCGCGAGGAGCTGCGCGGCAAGTCCCCGCGCGAGCTCCAGCGGATGGTGGAGCGCAGCATGGCCAGCGGCGACACCCTCACCCGCGAGCGCGACTCGCCCGGCAAGGAGGGCTACTACCGGCAGGCGCTCGAGCTCTATCAGGCGGCGTTCGACGCCGCCGACGCCCTCGGCGTCGTGGTCAGCGCCACCGGAGACACCAAGAAGGTGGTCGCGGTGAGGGAGCTGATCCGCCGCTGCGACGAGGCGGTGGCCCGCGCCGAGGCGGACTGGGACGACTTCATCCGGGCCGAGGAGGCGCTGTATCAAGGCATGGTGGGGCGCAACGAGCCGGGCGAGGACTGCGTGTTCCAGCTCCGGCGCGTGCTGCGCGGGATCGGCCACACCTGCGACGTCCGCTACAAGCGGCTGTTCACGCTCCTGCGCGAGTGCTGGGGCATGTCGCTGATCGACCCCCCCGAGCGCTGCGAGCACGACACGGAGCGATAGGCGATGCGGCTGGTCTACGAGCGCGGCGGCGAGCGGATCGCGTTCCCGCTCGATGAAGGCGAGACCTTCATCGGGCGCAAGGAGTACTGCGAGATCTACTTCCCCGACGCCAGCCTGAGCAAGCGGCACGCGCGCCTGCTGCGCGAGGGCCGGGCGCTGTGGGTGTTCGACGCCGGCTCGCGCAACGGCACCCTGGTCAACGACGAGGTGGTGGAGGAGGCGCGCCTGCGCACCGGCGACGTGCTGCAGTGCGGCAAGCTCCGGTTCCGGGTCGAGGGCGTCCCGGCCGGGAGCGAGGACGGGGAGGACTACCGGTTCGTCGAGGAGTCGCGCGGCAGCGCCGCCCGGACGCACACCAGCTCGCGCCCTGGCGTCCCGGTCGGCTCGACCGCCCGCAGCGGGCCGCCGCTCCCGACCGCCCGCGCCGTGGCCAGCACCGACGCGCGCCCCTCCATGCTCGACGTGCTGCCCGAGCTGCCGCCCTCGACCGAGCGGGCCGGCGCCCCGCTCGACGGCGAGCCGCCGCCCGCGCGCATGCGCCTGGTCGAGGGCGGCGAGGAGCAGGTGTGGGACCTGACCGGCGACACGCTCACGATCGGCTCCAAGCCGGAGAACGCGATCTGCCTCAAGGGCGAGGGGGTCTCGCGCTACCACGCCGAGTTGGCCCACGAGGAGGGCGGCTGGGTGCTCAAGGACCTCGGCGCGCGCAACGGGCTGTTCGTGCGCGGCGAGCGCATCGACATCTACGAGCTCAAGGACGGCGACGAGGTCCAGATCGGCACCTGCCGCCTCCGCTTCGAGCTGCCGCGGGTCACCCCCGCCGACGCGGCGCGCGAGGCGCTGCGCGCGATCGCCAGCGACCCGGTCGGCGCGCTCAAGCGCGATCCGCGGGCGCGGATCAGCCTGGCGGCCCTGATCGCCGCCATGGCGCTGGTCGCCATGGGGCTCAAGAGCTCGGGCGGCGGCCCCGCGCAGAGCGGGGGAGGTCCGGTCGCGGGCCACGGGCCCTGGCTCCAGGACGGCGCCACGCTCCTGGTCTCGGGCGACTACGCGCAGGCGCGCGCGGTGTTCCGCAAGGCCAAGGCGAACCTCGGGCCGCAGGAGCAGACCACGCCGCGCGTGCTGGAGTCGGTCGCCGGGCTGTGGCTCAACCTCGAGCGCGGGCCGCTCACCTTCCGCTGGGACAAGGCGGGCGAGCTCCTGCAGGCGTCGGCGCGCCTCGAGGGCCTGCCCTCGAACCTGACCGCCTGGCTCAAGACGCAGGCGACCTTCGTCGACCGCAACCAGGCCGCCTTCCAGACGATCACCGACGTCGAGGCGCTCGGAACGGACGCGACCGCCAAGGCCGCCGACAAGCAGTTCCGCCTGGCGATCGACCTGTTCGCCAAGGCGATCTCCCGCGCCCGCGAGGTGCCGCCCGACACGCTGCTGCACGCGCGCGCCCAGGAGCTGATCGACGCGCTCCACCGCAACGCCTACCAGGCGCTGCTGGCCGAGGTGCACGACCGGATGCGCGCCGGGAACCCGCGCTGGGACGACTGCCTGGCGCTGATCCAGCAGACGTTCGAGTTCGCGAGCACGCCCGACCACCAGAACGAGCTGCGCCGGCTGGCCGAGGACTGCGAGCGCAACCGGCGCGACGAGGTGGCCTACATGCGCGGCGTGGACATCGTCCACAACCACCAAGTCAACCGCTACCAGGAGGCGATCCAGTACTTCGAGCGCGTGGCGCCGCAGTCGCGCGTCTACCCCGACGCGCAGGCGTACGTCAAGTGGATCGACGCCGACCGCAAGGTGCGCCAGGCGAAGCGCGCCTACGACCTCGGCGACTGGCGGCGCGCGCGCGACCTGCTCACGCTCGCGCTGCAGCACGACGTCCTCGGCCCCGAGGCCAGGGAGACGGTGCGCACGCGGCATCAGAGCTGGAGCCGCGTGGTCCAGGCCTACAGCGACGGCATGCGGGCCTACGACAAGAACGACATCCGCACCGCGAAGGCGGAGCTGGAGCGGGTGCTGCAGTTCGAGCCCAACCGGGCCAACCGCTTCCACCTGCGCGCCCGCCAGCAGCTGCAGCACATCCTCGACATCGAGGCCGCCGACCTCAAGAAGAAGGTCAAGCGCGGCTTCGAGGCGCTCGAGCGCTCCGACTGGGCCAAGGCGTTCGAGTGGTTCGGCGAGGTCGAGAAGGACCCCAACCACTCGGCGCGCGACCTCGAGGCGATCCGCCAGGCGGTCGTGCAGGCGAGCGCCAAGCACCGGCTGGTCACGGCCGCCGAGCGCGACGTCATGCACGACCGCACCGACCGGTTCCTCGAGCTGCGCGACGTGTGCAAGCTGCTGGTCAAGTGGCTGCCCCGCGACCACCCCGAGTGGCCGCGCGTCAAGAAGCTGTACGACAGCGTGATCGAGCGCCTCAAGAACCTCCAGAACTGGAGCAAGGTCCGCTGAGCGAGCCGGGCCCGCCGTCCGCGCGCCGCGCGGCGCTGGCCGCCTGGTCGCCCGGGCTCCCCGACCTCCTGTGCGCGCTCCTGGCCGCCGCGCTGCTGCCGGGCGCGGCCGGCCTGACCCACGACACGTGGTGGCACGTGCGCCTGGGCGAGCTCACCCTGGCGCAGGGCGCGATCCCCGAGGTCGACACCTTCTCGTGGACGGCCGCCGGCGCGCCGATCCACATGCACGCCTGGGCGACCGACGCTCTGTTCGCCGCGCTGGTCCGCCTCGGCGGCCTGGGCCTGCTCGAGCTGGGGGGGGTGGTCCTGGTCGCGTTCCTGCTCCGCGCGGCGTACGCGCTGGCGCGCGCCCTGGGCGCGGCGCCGCTGGCCGCCGCCGTCGCGGTGTGGGCCTGCGCCACCCTCAGCCACGCCCACCTCCACCTCCGCCCGCACCTGTTCACCTTGCTCGGCCTGACGCTCCTCCTGCTGGCCTACGTGCGCTGGCGTGAGGAGCCCGCCCGGCGCGCGCTCCTGCTCGCGCCGCTGGGGGTGGCGCTGTGGTCGAACCTCCACGGCGGGTTCCTGCTGGGGGTGGCGTTCCTGTTCGGGGTGGCGGCGCTCGAGGCGCTCGAGGCCTGGTGGCCGGCCCGCGCCGGCGGCGCGCGCCACGAGCCGGCCTGGGCGCGCGCCCGGACCCTGGCCCTGCTCGGGCTCCTCGCCGCGCTGGCCGCCTGCCTCCACCCGCGCGGGCCGGCCCAGTACGTCGACGCCCTGATCAACACCCCCGCCGGCGAGGCGCTCAACCTCAAGATCGAGGAGTGGCTGCCCGCCCCGCCCGGCGGCGCGCCCGGGCTGATCCCGGCCGTGGTCGCCGCGGTCGGCCTGGCGCTGCTCCTGCCGGCGCGCCCCCCGCTGTTCGAGGCCGCGGGCCTGATGGCCGCCGCGGGGCTGGCGCTCACCGCCTGGCGGCACGCCCCGCTGTTCGGCGTGGTCGCGCTGCCGATCCTCGCCGCCTGGACCACCCGGGTCGCGCGGCGCCTGGGCGCGCCCGCGCCGCCCGCCCCCGGGCTCGCGCGCCGCCTGCTGACGAAGCTCGACCGGGTGTGCGGCGCGGCCGACCGAGGCCCGGGCGGCTGGCTGACGCTGGCCCTCGCCGGCGCGGTCGCGCTAGCCCTGGGGGTCGCGCGCCCGCGCGACCCGCTCACCAACCCGGCGCTCGCGGCGCGCTACCCGGTGGTCGCCGCGCGCTGGGCCAAGGAGCACGCCCCGGCCGGCCGGCTGTTCAACCCCTACCCGTGGGGCGGCTTCCTCGGCTGGGCCCTCGGCCCCGAGCGCCCGGTCTACATCGACAGCCGCTTCGCCCCGTTCCGCGAGCTCATGGAGGACGAGTACTTCACGCTCTACCACGCGCGCCCCGGCTGGCGAGCGCGCCTGGCCGAGCGCGAGATCACCTGGACCGTGCTCCAGCCCTGGGCCG
>CAZMSZ010000317.1:0-9037 GCA_964569055.1 uncultured Planctomycetota bacterium
AGTCGGAGTCGGAGTCGGAGTCGGAGTCGGAGTCGGAGTCGGAGTCGGAGTCGGCGTCGGCGTCGGCGTGGACGACTCGGGGGTGATGTCCTCGATCGTGTAGTCGGTGTAGACGCCTGGGCCGATCGGCACCGGCACCAGGTCGGGCGCGAAGAACAGGATCTCGACCCGCCGGTTGACGCGGGAGCGATGCTCGTCCTGGCCGGGGGCCTCGATCGGGCAGCGTTCGCCGCAGGCGAGGATCTTGGCGTCGTCCGCCCAGCTCAGCGCGTCCTGGGCGACGGCCAACTGGGCGGGGCCCGAGGCGGGGTCGCTGGAGTCCGCGAAGCGCTCGGCGAGCTCGGCCTGGAGCAGGTCGAAGAAGCCGCCCCACGTCTGGGGTCCGACCACGCCGTCGGCGGTGAGCTCGCCCAGGCCGGCCTCGGTGAAGGCGCGCTGGAAGGCGCGGACCGCGGCCTTGCGGGTGTTGGGCCCGGCCACCCCGTCGACGACGAGGGCCTCGCCGGCGGCGTTGCGGCGGGTCTGGAAGCCGCGGGTCGGGGCGCCGCCCGGGCCGGGGTCGGCGTCCCAGCCGCGCCGGCGCGAGCCCCACGCGAGGAGCTGCGGGACGTCCTCCTCGTCGGCGCGGAACGCCTCGGCCGCGGCCACGAACGCGTCGCGGTCCCCTTCGAGCAGGGCGGCCACCGCCTGGGCGCGCGCCGCCGAGAGGCGGTCGTTGTAGTCGTCGCTCCCCATGGTGTCGGTGTGGCCCGCCACCAGGACCTTCTTGTCGGCGTGCTCCTGCTGGAAGCGGAGCGCGGTCGCGATGGCCGCCAGGCCGTCCTCGTGCTGCGCGAGCGGGACGAACACCGCGCTCGCGAAGTTGAAGTGGACCGCGGGGACGCGCACGCGCTGCGCGACCAGGCGCGGCGCGGCCGGGCGGGTCGGGCGCCCGATCGCGAGGACGTTGACCTCCTCGGGGGTGAACCCGAGGGCGGCGCGCCGCGGGTAGCCCTCGACCGGGCCGACGCTCGGCTGGTAACGCAGCAACTGACCCGCGGCGAACAGCGAGCCGAGCTGGTCGGGCTCCACGAAGCCGCCCGACAGGCCCTCCTGGAACGCGGCCGGCAGCTCGCGCCACACCTCGCCCAGCGGCCGCGGGAACCCGGGGTCGGGGTCGCGCCCGGGGCCCGTGCGGAGCGCCTGCCCGCCCTTGATCAGGTAGAGCTCGCCGCGCCAGCCGACGGCCGCGTCGAGCCCCGCCGCGAACTCGCGCGGCAGGCCGGTGAAGTGGCTCGTGATCGGCTTGGGGAAGCCCGGGTCGGGGCCGCGCCCGAACGCGTAGCGCAGCACCTCGCCGCCCTTGAAGAAGTAGGCCTTCCCCTCGGGCTCGTTCAGGCAGCCGGCGTCGACGCCGCCCTGCCAGCCGGCCGGCCAGCCCGGCAGCGCCTCCGCCAGCGGCTTGGGGTAGCCGGCCTCGACCCCGACCCCGAGCACCAGGCGCAGGCAGCGCTCGCCGCCCAGCACCCAGGCCTCGCCCTCGGCCCCGGGCAGCGCCGCGTCCACCGCCTCGAGCAGGTCGAGCGTCTGCTGGCCCCGCTCGCTGCGCGGCCCGTCGGCCACCAGCTCCTCGTGCTTGCGCGTGGAGCGGCCGAGCACGGTCCGCCGCGCTCCCGCCGCGTCGGCCAGGCGTCGCTCGAGGTCCGCGCCGACCGCCTCGCCGGTGCACACCGCGGCGAGCCGCTCCTGGAACGCGAAGTCCTGCGGATCGCCGGTCGGCTCCAGCCCGTGGCGCCGCTCGAACGCCTGCACGCCCGAGCTCGTGGCGCCGCTCTCCTGGCCGTCGACCTCCCCGCAGGGGAAGCCGAGGTGGTTGAGCCGGGCCTGGACGCCCTTCACCGTCTCGATCGCCTCGAGCATCTCGACCGTGAGGTCCCAGCGCACGGCCTCGCCCTCGGGCGCCAGCGTGAAGCGCGCCTCCCGCGTCGTGAGCGGGAGCTCGACCTCGACCAGCCCGAGCTCGTCGACCTCGCCCTCGAGCTGCCCGTCGTCGTGCTCGAGCGTCCAGCGCTCGCCGGCGCACGGCGCGAGGGATACGTCGACGAGGAGCAGGCGCAGCACCAGCTTGGGGCGGCGCATGCGGACGGTCGTCTGGCGGCCGATCTTGAGGTCGATCTTGCGGCGCGAGCTCCCGGCGTCGTCCGCTGGGCGCTGCCCGATGGTGACGTCGACGACGTCGTCCGACCGTGATCCCTCGGCCACTGGGTTCCCCCGCCGCTCCCCAGAATGGCGCGGCCGGGCCCACGTTGCCAGGATGACCGGGCCGATGGGAAGGGGGTCGGCCGCGGGCACCGAGCTTAGCTCTGTCTCGAACCGCCGGAGCGCCATGCCGAACGAGCTGCCCGCCGAGTGGCGGCGCTGGGCCGCCGAGAACCTGATGCGCGGGGTCCCCGTCGAGCGGGTCGAGGCCACCCTGCGCGCGCACGGGCTCGATCCGGGCGCCGTGGAGCGGGAGCTGAGCGCGCTACAGGACCATCCGTGGTTCCACGCGGGCCGCGCGGTCGGGCGCGAGCTGGTCCGGCGTCACTGGCTGCTCGAAGCGCTGGCCGACCTCGCCGCGCTCGACCCCGAGGCGCGGGCGCTCGAGCGTCGCCCGCTGCCCCCCTTCGCCGCGTTCCTGCGCGAGCACTACGCGCGCAACCGCCCTGGGTGGTTCGGCGGCGCGGTCGAGCACTGGCCGGCGCGCCGCTGGACGCCCGCCTCGCTGCAGGAGCGGTTCGGCGAGGTGCCGGTCGAGGTCCAGGCCGGACGCGCCGGCGACCCGCGCTACGAGGAGCGCTCCCATCGCCACAAGGAGCGCATGGCGCTCGGCGACTTCCTGAGCGCCGTGCAAGGCGGGCCGAGCAACGACCTCTACATGACCGCCAACAACGGCGCCGTGAACGGCGAGGCGCTCGCGCCCCTGTTCGACGACGTCGGCCCGCTCGGCGACGGCTACCTCGACCTCGCCCGCGTCCGCGAGCAGGGCTTCGTGTGGATCGGCCCCGCCGGCGTGGTGACCCCGCTCCACCACGACCTGACCAACAACCTCATGGTGCAGCTGTTCGGCCGCAAGCGGGTGCGGCTGGTCCCCGCGCTGGAGGTGGCGCGGGTGGCCAACCACCACCACGTCTACAGCCGGGTCGACCCGCTGGCCCCCGACCACGCCGCCTGCCCCGACTGGGGCCGCGCCACGGTCCTCGACGTGATCCTCGAGCCGGGCGACGTGCTGTTCATCCCGGTCGGCTGGTGGCACCACGTGGTGGGGGTCGACGTGACGATCGGCCTCAGCTTCACCTGCCTCGCCGCCCCCAACGACTTCCCCCGCGCGCCCGAGCCGAGCCCCGACTGAGCCCTGCTCGGCTCACCCGAGCGCGCGGAACTCGGGCCAGTTGTCGTGGGCCTCGATCTCCCAGGTCTTGCGCCACAGCGACCCGGCGCCGTCCACGCGCAGCGTGTCGCCGCTGACGTAGGCGGCCGCCGGCGAGAGCAGGAAGGTCACCCCCGCCGCGACCTCCTCCTCGGTCCCCATCCGGCGCGCCGGGATGTCCCGCACGACCTCCTCGATGAACGGCTGCATGGCCTCGCCGTACTTCACCAGGCCGCTGGAGCGGATCAGGCCCGGGGCGACCGCGTTCACGCGGATCCCGGCCTGGGCCCACTCCACCGCCAGGGTCTGGGTCAGGTTGACCACGCCCGCCCGCGCCGCGCCCGAGTGCGCCATGCCCGGGAAGCCGCGCCACATCTCGGAGACGATGTTCACGATCGCCCCGCCGTGCGCGCCAATCCAGGCGCGGTGCGCCTCGCGGCAGCACAGGAAGGTGCCGGTCAGGTTGGTCTCGACGACCGCGTTCCAGCCCTTCTTGGAGAACCCCTCGGCTGGGCCGACGAACTGCCCGCCGGCGTTGTTGACCAGGCCGTCGAGCCGCCCGCGCTCGGCCACCACCCAGGCGAACAGCGCCTCGACCTCGGCCTCCTCCCGCACGTTGCACACGCGGTGCGAGGCGCTCCCGCCCGCCGCCCGCAGCTCCTCGGCCACCGCGGCGAGCGGTCCCTCGCTGCGGGCCGCGAGCACCACGTGGGCCCCGAGCGCGGCCAGCTCGTGCGCGATCGCGCGCCCGATCCCCGTCCCGCCCCCCGTCACGACCACGGTCCGCTCGGCGAACAGCCCGGGGCGAAACACCGACGCGTAGCTCATGGCTCCCTCCGCGGGCGGAGAGGGTAACCGCTCAGTCCTCCGTCCACCCGTCGACCCGGTCGGTCCACATGTCGAGGAAGCTCGGCACCTCGATCCCGCCCCGCGCCAGCTCGTTGATCACGGTGAACGGCAGCAGCACGGTGTCGAGCGCGAACGAGAACGGGGCGTCCAGGGTCATCAGGATCACGGGCAGGACGCCCCAGTCGACGCCGCGGGAGATGTCCGCGCAGGCGTTGGCGATCGTGCGCACGCCGCCGTAGGCGGCGGGGCCCTTGTCCTGATCGGCGCCGGTCCCGCCGCGGGACGCCTGGGAGATCGTGGCGCATCCGGGCGCCCCCAGCAGGGCCGCCCCCAGCAGCAGCGCGCCGGCGAGCCACCAGGTCCGGATCCGCGACCTCATGGTTCCTCCTCTCGTCGTCTCCCGCCCGCCCTTCAGTATAGGTACGCGAGGGAGCCGCTCTCGCGCCAGCGCGCAGCAGGGCGCGTACAGCGCGCGCGGCGGGCGCTCAGTGGATCCCGGAGAAGGGGTCGAGCGCCTCGGGCAGGACGCGCTTCGCCTGCTCGGTCACCGTCCCGCGGCAGAGGAGCTTGCGGCCGGGCGCGTGGTACAGGAGGTACAGCTCGCGCGTCTCGTCCATGTAGTAGCGGTGCACGACCTTGCCGGGCGGGGGGTCGCGGCGCAGGTGCTCGGCGCCCTCCAGCCAGGCGATCGCCTCCTCCATGGTCATGGCGGAGCGCAGCCGCTCGAGCATCTCCCACTCGGTGACCCACTCCTCGTCCATCTGCAGGTACTGGGCGGGGTCCTTGCAGGAGAACGCGGCGCGCGGCCCCTCGAACGCGACGTCGAGGAAGCGGTCGACCTCGATCACGACCAGGTCCTTGCGCTTCATGATCGGGAGGTCGGCGATGTCGGGCAGGGCGCGCCCGTCGCGGAGCGGGTTGAACATCAGGAACGGCTGCAGCTCGCCGCCGACCACCCGGTCGACCTGGATCAGCTGCTCCTCGCTGCTCCCCTCGCGCTCGGCCGCCTGGGCGTAGCTGAAGCGGTCGATCGGGGCGCCCGCCTCGAACAGCGGCTCGGTCTTGAGCGCGCTCACCAGGCGCAGGGCGTGCGGGTGGCGCAGCTTGCGCGAGATCGAGACCGAGATCCCCTCGAGCTTGTTGCCGACGGCCCACAGGCAGGCGCCCTTGGCGACGGCGGGCTTGGCCTCCTCGGGGTGGTAGTCGATCCGCTCGGGCGCGAGGTCGAGGCGCTGGCACAGGTAGGGCACGATCGCGAAGCGCGCGTCGCGGGCGCCGTTCCCCGCCAGGAGCACGCGGTCGACCGCGCGCTCGCCGCGGAGCGCCGCGATCGCGCCGTCGAGGCGGCGCTCGCCGCGGTGGGTCACGAACCAGTCCACGTCGCGGGCGCTGACCGCCAGCGCCTCGGGGACGCCCGGGCGCTCGACGTCCACCCCCGCCGCGTTCAGCAGGCGCGCCGGGTCGACCTGCGGGTGGCGCGGCGCGCGCGCCAGGTCCAGTCGGCGCCGGACGGTCGCCACGAGGTCGTCGGCGGGGAGCCCGTCGGGGCCGAGGCGCTCCGCCCGCTCGGCCGACAGCTCGCGCTTGATCCGCTCCGCCTCGCTCCACAGCCAGCGGAACGTCTCGCGGCGCAGCTTGAGCCCGACCTTGCTCGCGCCCTTGGTCACGGTCGGGACCAGGTGATCGACCGCCAGGGCGAGCTCCTCGGGGAGCGGCTCGGGCCCCAGCACCTCGTCCCAGCGCGCCCGCACCGCCTCGAGCTCCTCGCGCAGCCGCTCGGCGAGGTAGCGGTCCTCGCGCCCCAGCTCGGCGCCGTGGAACGCGAGCAGCGGGTGCTCGGCGGGAGCGGGCGCGCCCGGGTTGCCGCCCACGGCGCGCCCCGGGTGGGCGAGCGCCAGGGCGAGTCGCCGCTTGAGGAGCCCGAACAGGTGGAGCGTGAGCCCCTCGCCGCTCAGCTCGGCGAACCCGGCCGTGCCGAGGACGTCGATGTGGACCCGGCAGGCCATCTCGTCCTCGTCGAGGGTCAGCTCGAGGAGCGAGAGGTCGGTCGCGCCGCCGCCGAAGTCGACGCACAGGGCGAGCAGCCCGCCGTCCTGGTCGGCCGCCAGCCCGAACCGCTCGGCGTAGAGCTCGGCCGGCGTGCGCGGGGTCCCGTCGGGGCCGCGCTCGCGCTGGAGGAGCGGGCGCAGGAGGTAGTACACGCCGGCCGCGGTCGCCTCGTCGAGCTCGGTCGAGGCCTCGAGCCCCAGCTCGTCGAGCACCCGCCGCAGCTCGTACTCGAACGCCAGGTCGCCGCTGGCGGGGGCCGCCACGACCACCTGCGGGAAGCGGAGCGGTTGATCGCCCAGCCGGCGGGTCAGCCGGAGCAGCGCCTCGCGGATCAGCGCCGCGACCAGGCGCGCCACCCCGACCTGCACCAGGTGGCTCCCGGTCACCGCGGGGCGGGTGTCGTTCTGGGTGCCGAGCGCGCGCCGGAACGACTGGTAGAGGTTGACGGCGCTGCGCTGGGCGAGCGCCGCCTCGCCCACGAGGTAGCTCCCCTCGGCCAGCCGCTCGAACCCGCGCGCGTCGACCACGTTGACGGCGACCGGCTCCAGCATGTCGACCGTGGGCTCCTTGCCCTGGTAGGCCCAGTGGGCGCACACCACGTGCGTCGTGCCGAGGTCGACCGCGACCACCCCGTCGAAGGGGCGCGCGCCGGGGTCCGCCCAGGGCGGCGCGCCCGCGCTCGCCGCCTCCTGCTGGGTGGCGCGCCGGAGCTCGCCCGCCCGGCGGGCCAGGACGAGGGCCCGCTCCTCGAGCCGCTGGGCGAGCTGCGTCAAGGCGTCGCGGAGGGCCTCCAGCGCGTCGGGGTCGCCGCCCTCCTCGGCCTTGGCGAGCGTCGCGAGCCGCTGGGGCAGCTCGGGGGCGAACCGGGTCACCGCCGCGAGCTGCTCGACGTGCTGGCAGGCCTCGCTCAGCCGGCGCAGGTGCTGGGGGTCGAGGCGGTCGTACACGACCTTCCCGACCAAGAGGTCCTGCAGGAACTCGACCGCCGCGCGGGCTTCGTCACCAGCCATGGCCGGCCATTATGCAGGAGAGGCCGCCGCGCGGCCGGCCCCGGGGGGCGCGTGGGCGCGGCTCAGGCGGCCTGACGCACGGCGGCCCGCCCGAAGTGGCCGCTCGCCAGGCAGAGCTGGATCGCCTCGGCGTTGGTGCGCACGCGGTAGAGCCGCTTGCCGCGCGACCAGTGGTGGCGCACCAGGATCGTCTCCTTGGTGGCGGCCTCGACGTAGTAGCGGTGCACGATCTCGCCCGGCGCGGGCGCGTCGCGGAAGGCGTCCTCGATCCAGGCGATCTTCTGGATCCCGGTCAGCTCGCGGCGCAGGATCTCGAGCATGTCGGCGTAGGTGAACTTGCGCCCCTCGACCTCGGCGAAGGCCTTGCCCGAGTGCGGCGCCTCGATCCGGTTGAGGCCGTCCTCGACGCGGGCGAAGCGCGGGTCGAACCCCTCGAACCGGCGCGAGGCCATGGCCACGGCGGGCGGGACCGACGACAGCCCGTGCGCGCGCAGCAGGCGCGGCCAGAAGTCGTCGAGCACCGCCAGCCCCGGGACCGGCTCGCCCTCGCCTGCCTTGAGCGAGAACACGCCGTACGGCTTGTAGTCCTCGGTCCCGGCGTCCTCGGGGTCGAGCCGGGCGAGGAACTCGGTGTCGTGGGCGGCCGAGACGCCGAACCGCTGGAAGAACGCGAACTCGTCGATCGGCCCCCGCCCAAACAGCGGGATCGACTGCCACCCCATGGTGAGGTAGAGGTCGCAGGGCAGGGTCCGCCGGCGGAAGGGCACCACCCGCTTGTGCGGCGGCCGCAGCACCCGCGCCACGAAGGAGCGCACCTCGCTCGCGATCCGGTCGGTCCAGGCCGCCACCGCGGGGGCGGGCGCCAGGGAGGACGGGGTGGGTGCGCTCATGGACGGCCTCCTGGGGGGTTCGTCCCTCTATCGGCCCTCGGGGCGCGTTGGCTTGAGCGCGCTCAGCGCAGCCGGGAGGTCAGGCCCTCCTTGATGTCGTCGCCGATGTTCTTGGTCCCGAGGTACAGCTCCCAGATCGCCCGCGCGAAGGCCACGTTCTCGATCACGAGCTTGCCGTTCCCCTCGACGGCGCACTCCACGCCCTTCCCGGGCAGGTGGGTGAACGTGATCTTCTTGCCCTCCTTCGCCTCGCGGTTCAGGAAGAAGTCGTTGAACCGCTTCAGCTCCTCCTTGAACTTCGACTCGGCGTAGTTGAGCAGGATCGCGTCGTGGAACGCCTCGGCCATGTCGTCGCCGTCGACGTCGCGCTCCATGACCAGCACCAGCACCTTGGGCACGTCCGCCTGCGCCAGCTCGCGCGCGCTCTTGGGCTCCGCCGTGGCGTCGACGTAGCTGGCGATGACGTAGACGTTGATCCAGGCCTTCTCGCGCAGCGCGACCCCGGTCAGCCGCAGGTCGACCTGCTTGCCCGCCACCTCGCGGGTCTCCGTGACCGGGAACGTGACGTCGCTGTCCTCCACCGGCACGCGCTCCTGCGCGGGCGCGAGGCCGGCGAAGGCGAGCAGGAAGGCGAAGCTGAGCGCGGCGCGAACGGGCATGGGGCGTCCCTCCGGAGGTGCCAAAGGGTACCCCACACGCGCGCGGTGGGGGGCGGGGTCGGCGGCGGAGCTGGGAAGCCCCGTGCTCGTACCAGCACGAGCACGAGGGTCAAGGCCACGGCCTCTCGGACTCGGACTCGGAATCGGACTCGGAATCGGAATCGGAATCGGAATCGGAATCGGAATCGGAAT
>CAZMSZ010000318.1:0-9006 GCA_964569055.1 uncultured Planctomycetota bacterium
AGAGAGCGCAAAGACCGCAGAGATCGGAGACGAGCACGAGCCGATTGGAATCGGCAGATCGGAGCGCTCGCTCTGCGCTAGCCGACTTCAGCGCAGCTCTGCGTTCTCGGCGATCTCTGCGCTGAGATCGCTCGTTTGCCCCGGGTCGAGGGCGGTCCCTCGTGAGAGATCCGGGTTAGGGTGAGCGGCGCATGGAATCCTCCGCGACGCCCCCCCACGACCTCGCCGCGCTGCTGGCTCCGGGCGTGCTGGCGCGGCTGGAGCGGCTGGTCGAGCTGGCGCGCCGCGCCGCGCCGCCGCGGCGGCGGCGCGCGTTGCGCCGGCCCGGCCGCGGGATCGAGCCGGGCGGGCGGCGCGACTACGCGGCGGGCGACGACATTCGGCTGATCGACTGGCCGGCGTACGCGCGGCTCGAGCGGCTGCTGATCAAGGTGCAGGAGGAGCTGCCCGAGCCGCGGCTCGAGCTCGTGCTCGACGGGAGCGGCTCGATGGCGGGCGGCGCGCCCTCGCCGGCCCTGCGCGCCGCGCTGGCCGCGGCCGCGCTGGCCGCGGCCGCGACCGCGCGCGAGGTGCGCGCCTCGGTGTGGTGGGCCGGCGAGCCGGCGGCGCGCCTCGCGCTCCACCGACCGGGCGAGCTGGTGCGCCTGCTGCGCTTCTTGGCCGCGCGGCGCCCGGTCGGGCCGAGCGCGCTCGAGCGGACCGCGCGCCTGGTCGCCGACCGCGAGGCGGCGCGCGGCGGCGCGGTCGTGCTGAGCGACGGGCTCGACCCCGCGGCGTCGGGCGCGGCCGCGCTGCTCCGCGCCCGCGGCTTCGACGCGCTGGTGGTCCTGTGCGGCGCCAGCGCCGAGCTCGATCCGGCGGCCGCAGGCGAGGCGCTCGAGACCGGCGAGCTCGAGCTGATCGACCGCGAGACCGGCGCGCGCCGCCGGCTGCAGGTCGGCCCGCTGGCCCTGGCCGAGGCCGTGCGCGCGCGCGCGGCGCGCGCTGGCGAGGTCGAGCGCCAGCTCGCGGCCGCGGGGATCCCCTGCGACCGGCTCGCGCCGGACGCGCCGTTCGAGGCGGCCGCCTGGGGGCTGCTGCGCTGAGGGGTCCCAGGGCTGGATGGCCGTGGCGAGATCGGGTACACCGCCGGCTCGCTGGGGGCGAGGAGGCTGCTGTGGGGCTATTCAACGATCACTTCGTGGCCGAGGTCGAAGGGCAGCGGATCGAGTTCGAGGCGTTCTTGGCCGGGCTCACGACCCTGGGCTGCGCCTTGTTCGTGGACGGCGAGCGCGTGGACCACGTCGAGCGCTTCGGGCCGCTGCCGACCCGCTTCAGCCTCAGGCACCAGGCGGGCGAGCGCGCGATCCGGGTCGAGGTCACTCAGACGCTCGGGACGTCGGCCCGGCTGTTCGTCGACGAGCGCGAGCGCCGCTTCGAGCGCCTGGCTTGACCCCCAGGGCGGCTGGCGTGCTGGAATGAGGGAGCGCGCTGCCGGAGATCCCATGACGACCGCACGCCTGCCCTCCCTGCTCCTGCTCCTCGGCCCCCTCGCGCTGCTCGTCGCCTGCGGGAGCCCCGGGGCGCCCGCCTCGGAGAACGCGCCCACCTCGGCCGAGGCCTCGGCCGCCGAGCTGCGCGAGCTGGCGCGTTTGGCCGAGGTGGTCGCCGTGGGCGAGGTCATGGGGCGCAGCGAGGAGCCGCGCGGGGTGCTGTACGAGGTGCGGCTGGTCGACGTCCTCAAGGCCCCCGCCGAGGCCACGGCCTCGCATCCGGTCGAGCCGGGGCGGTCGGTGATCGTCTCGGCCTTCCTGTTCGTCCCCGGGCGCGAGCCGCGGGACGTGGGGCCGCTCACCACGCGCGAGCGCTACCTGTTCTTCACCGCGCCCACCGAGCGGCCAGGCGAGTGGCTCAACCTCGCCGACCCGGCGGCCTTTCAGCTCCCGGCCGCCGTGGACGCGGTCCAGCGGCTGCGCACCGACCTCGCGGAGGGCCAGCGCGAGGACTGAGGGGGGCCTCCCCGGCTGGCGTGGTCCCGCGCGGCGAGGTACCCTCGGCGCGCTGGAGGACATGCGCATGAATTCGGCGGAGCTCCTGGCCAAGCTCGAGCAGCAGTACACGATCGAGGACGTGCAGTCCGAGCGCGTCGAGGCCGTGTCGGTGATGGGGCTCGATCAGCTCGACGCGCTGATCGCCCAGGCGATCGAGCAGGAGACGAGTCAGCTGCGGGCGGAGCTCGCCGCCGCGCGCGCCCAGCTCGAGGAGCAGGGCGGCGCCGGGGACGGCGACGGCCTGGAGCAGGCGGCCGCGGAGGCGGCGCTCGAGGCGGAGAGCCGGGCCCTCGAGGCCAAGGCCCTCGCCGAGCAGCGCGCGCAGCAGGCCGAGGCGCGGGTCAAGCAGCTCGAGGCGCAGCTGAGCGACGCCCAGGCTGGCGGCGGCGGCGGCGGCGACGACACCGCCCGGGTGAGCGAGCTCGAGGCGAAGCTGGCCGAGCTCGAGACGCGCGCGGCGCAGGCCGACGCCCTGGCGGCGCAGGTCGCCGAGCTCGAGCAGCAGGCCGGGGCGAGCGGCGAGGCCGACGCGCTGCGCGAGCGGGTCACCGCGCTGGAGGCCGAGCTCGGCGAGGCCAAGGCCGGCGCCGAGCGCGCCGCGGCGCTCGAGGCGGAGCTCACCACCGCCAAGGCCGAGGCGGACGAGGTCAAGGCCCTCGAGGAGAAGGTCGCCGCGCTCGAGAAGCAGGTCGCCGAGGGCGGCGACGGCGGCGACCCCGCCGAGCCGGTCACCGACGCCGATCGCAAGCAGGCCAAGCGCCTGGCCGAGGCCGTCCTCGAGGAGGTGTTCAGCGACGACGAGGCCAAGACCAACGAGGCCCTCGCCGCCGGCAACTTCCGCGAGGTGTTCGCCGACCAGCTCCACGAGGCGCGCCGCCAGTACGTGAAGCGCGTCCCCTCCCACGTCCGCGCCGAGGTCGACGCCTGGGACGAGACGCTCGCCGCGTTCGAAGCCAAGAAGTGGTAGCGGATTCTTCGGCTGGTTCCGTGTGAACCGCCACGGGTCGTGGGTGAGCCGAAGAATCCGCATGGGTCGGGGCTCGGCAGAGACATGGCCCTCGACACGAGGTTCAATGCTGCCGCTGGTAGAGAGGGGCGCCTCCCGAGGACGCGGAGCTTTCTCTGCGGTCCCCGCGCTCTCCGCGCTTCGTACCCCCGTCCGCTAGCCGAGGCGGCTTGCAATGCGACAGCGTCCCGAATCCGAATCGAATCCGAGTCGGTAGGGAACGCCGGGGCGGGGGTCGGGGAGAGCTCGGTCGTCGTACCGCGTGCGAGGCCAACTCCTACCGAGTCCGTTGCCGGCGAACGTCGAGGCGCCGTACTGTGCGCGACAGCTCCGAGCCGTCCGTGAGCTGAGCTCTGAACGGCTCGCTTCGCGCGACAGCCCGAAAGCTGTCCTCGGCACGAAGGAGGCGCCGCGCTACGAGCGACAGCACTAACCTTGGGTCCCTGGGCGTTCTCCTGCCCGAGCCGCCCCATGGTGATTCTTCGGCTCCCCTCGCGAGAGGTGGCGCCTCACCCTGAACCAGCCGAAGAATCACCGCTCGCTGGCGAACACCCGCAGGCCGACGAAGCCGGCCACCTCCTCGCCTGGCCTCACCAGCACGCGGGTGCTGGCGCCGGTGCGGGCGCGCTCCTCGGAGGCGGCGCCGCCGCGGAGGACGAGCTTGCCGCCGTCCTTGGTGGCGGTCATCTCGCGGACGTTGCCGACCACGTCCCACAGGCCCCAGCCGTTCTTGTCCTTGTCGAACGAGCGCACGCGGGAGAGGAGGCGGCCGCCGACGGCCGCGTGCTCCGCGCGCCAGGACTCGAACGCGGCGCCCCAGGGGAACTCGGTCCCTTCGGGGCCGCGCGCGGCGCGCTCCCACTCGCCCTCCTCGGGGAGCCGGAACGCCACCAGGCGCTTGCCCTTGCCGAGCCACTCGCAGTAGGCGCGCGCGTCGGCGAGCGACACGAACCGGACCGGCTCCTCGATGGGGCCGGGGAACTGCGGGGGGCGACGGCGGCCGGTCGCCCTGAGGAACGCCTGCCACTCGAGGCAGGTGACCTCGTGGTCGCAGGCGTAGAACGTCGCGGGGAGCTGGTGCTCGCGCCCGTCGGGCGCGGTCCAGGCGCCGCCCGGGATCTGGACCATGTCGCGGCCGAGCTCGTCCCACACCGCGCGCCGGCGCTCGTAGCGGGCGAGCTGCTCGTCGAGCCAGTCGCGGTCCTCGGGGCTGCACTCCCCCTCGATGTAGGAGGGGAAGTCGCGCAGCCGCAGCAGCTCGTCGAGCCGCTCGCCGACGGCGGCGTACGTCTCCCGCTGCTCGGGTTGCTCGCGCAGCTTGGCCAGCGCGCGCTCGAACCGGCGCAGCTTCTCGCTCTTGGCCTGATCGGCGGCCTGCTCGAGGCGCGTCACCAGCGCGGTGGCGCGCGTCAGCTCCTCCTCCAGCGCGGCCTGCATGACGTGCTGCAGCTCGGGGTCGGAGGCGAGCGCCTCGAGGGGCGTGCGCAGCTCCCGCAGGCTGGTGAGCAGCGCGCGGGCGCGCGGCAGGTCGCCCGCCCCGCCGCGGTCGACGAGGGTGGCCACGCGCTCGCGCGCCTCGCGCCAGCCCGGGGCGAGCAGCTCGAGCTGCTCGAGCGCCTCGCGCCGCCGCGCGAGCTCGGGCGGGCTCGCGTCGCCGGCGGCCTCGGCGGCGCGGTCGAGCGCGGCCCGCGCGCCGGATAGGTCGAGCACCCGGGCCGCCGCGAGCACGGCCTCGAGCTCGCGCGTCAGCGCGCCGGCCCGGGTGAGGCGCGCCTCGGCCGCGCTGACCTCCTCGAGCAGGCGCGCGATCTCGGCCAGGGCTCGCGGCCCGCCGGGGTGCAGCCGGCGCGCCTCCTCCAGCTTCTCGCGCGCCTCGCCCAGCCTGCCGCCGCTCTGGGCCGCCTTGCCGGCCACGATCAGGCGCTCGGCGCGCAGGTGGGCCTGCAGGCGCACCAGCTCGGCGTGGTCCGCGGGGAGCTGCCCCGCCGCGTGCTCGAGCAGGCGCGCCGCCTCCTCCAGCTCGCCCTGGTCGAGGGCGCGGCTGGCGCGCAGCAGCTCCGCCTCACCGCTGGCCGTCGTCGGTTCGGGCGTGGTCGCCGCGCTCCCCGTGCCGCCCACGCCGGTCTGCGCGCCCGACTGCGCGCCGCCGAACGCCGCCAGGCGGGCCTCGAGCCGCTCGAGCCTGGCCTGCACCTCGGGGTCGAACGCGAGCCGCTGCGCGTCGCGGTACAGCTGCACCGCCCGCTCGGCCGTGTCCCGCCCGGCGGTCCCCTGGTCGAACTTGGCGACCAGCGTGTCGGCGTACTCCACCTGCTGGCGCGCGTCGTGCGCGGCGCGCTCCTTGCGCGCGACGGCGTCGCGCGCGCGCGCCAGCAGCTCGCGCAGGCCCTCGTGCTCGTCGTGGACCTCGGCCAGCGGGGCGATCAGGCGCACCGTCTCGGCGGGGTCGGTCGAGAGCAGCGCCTCGCCGCGCGCGAGCGCGCCCGCGATCTCCTGCGAGGGATCGGGGCCGCTCAGGGCGAGCGCCAGGGTGGTGGCGATCGTGATCACGAGCACCAGCACCCCCGCCAGGCCGCCCAGGACGAGCAGCTTGCGCCGCTCGAGGTCGTCGGAGGCGGGGGGCGGCGTGTCCGAGGTGTCGTCCAGGCGCGCCGCCGGCTGGAGCGGGATCGTGGGGGCGAACCCGCGCGCGCCGCTCGTCGAGCCGCTGGTGTCGAGCTCGACGGTGGGCTGCGGCGGGCGGCGGCTGGAGGCGAGGGCGGCGGCCGCCGCCGCCGAGCGGGCGAGCACCTCGCCGCTGGCGCGCAGCTCGAGGTCGCTCAGCACCTCGCCCGCCGTCTGGTAGCGGTCGGCGGGGCTCTTCTCCAGCAGCTTGAGCGTGACCTCGTCGAGCACCTCGGGGATGGGGCGCGGCGAGACGGCGGACGGGCGCGGCGGCGGCTCGACGATGTGCTTGCCGAGGAACCCCATGGGCGTGTCCGAGGTGAACGGGAGCCGCCCGGTCAGCAGCTCGAACAGGATCACCCCCAGCGAGTACAGGTCGCTGCGGTGGTCGACCTTCTCGCCCGAGGCCTGCTCGGGGCTCATGTACTGCGGCGTGCCGGTGACGATCCCCTCCTGCGTGCGGTAGAGGCCGCCCCCCTCGGCGGCGGCCTCCTGCTCGCCTTGGGCGATCTTGGCGATGCCGAAGTCCATGACCTTGGCGACCTCGCCGCCCTCCTTGTCACGGACGACCATGATGTTCCCGAGCTTGAGGTCGCGGTGGACGATGTCCTTCTTGTGCGCCTCGCCCACCGCGCGCAGCACCTGCTTGTAGAGCTCGAGGGCGCGCTCGACGTCCATGGGCCGCTCGCGCGCGAGCATCTCCTCGAGCGTCTCGCCCTCGGCGAACTCCATGGCCATGTAGAACAGGCCGCCCTCGCCCTCGCCCGCGTCGTAGATCTGGATCACGTGCTTGTGCTGGAAGCGGGACGTGGCGCGGATCTCGCGGCGGAACCGCTCGAGCGAGGCCTTGGACGAGACCAGGCTGGGGTTGAGGACCTTGAGCGCGACGACCTTCTCCATCAGGCAGTGCTCGGCCCGGTAGACCGTGCCCATGCCGCCCTCGCCGACCTTCTCCAGGATCCGGTAGCGCGAGGCGATCGTCTTGCCGATCAGCTCGTCGTCGCTGAGGGGCGCCGCGTCGGCCGCCACGGCGAAGCTGGCCGAGTCGACCTCCATGGTGCGCTTGTAGCCCTCGAGCTCGGCCTCGCTCACCGCGGGCCGGAGCGGGGTGGTGCGGCGGACGGGCTGCGCGTCGAGGAGGCCCCGCGGGCCCTGCGCCTTCTTGAGCCGGGAGCTCTCGAGCTCGCTGGCGGGGTCGAACGGCGCGGCGGCCGCGAACGGCTCGTCGCGCGGCTGCGGCTCGCGCAACAGCCCCTCGAGGCCGAGCTCCTCGATCCGCGCCGTCTCGTCGGCGAGCCGCACGAGCTGCTCGTCGACCGCCTCCTCGATCTGCGCGGGGGCGACGAGGCGCCGCTCGACCAGGACCTGCGCGATCCGCACCCGGTAGTTCTGCTGCTCCTGGACCGCGAACGCCTTGCGCACGGTGTCGGCGTCGACCAGCCGGCGCTCGACCAGGATCCGGGCCAGGATCCGCTCGGCGCGCATGAACTGCATCAGCGCCTGGGCGCGCTGGGCCTGCTTGGCCTGCTCGGCGCCGATCAGCCCGCGCTCGACCAGGACCTCGCCCAGGCTCCGGCCGCCGAGGCGCGCCAGGCACTCGGAGACCTGCGCGTAGGTGGCGAGCCGGTTCTTGAGGACGACCTGGCCGAACAGGATCTCGGAGTAGGCGGGCATGCGTCCCCGAGGATGCCCGATCACGGGCGAGCGCGCGGCGCCTCGCGGCCCCGCCGCCGGGCCGACCGCGCAACCCCTTGAACGACAAGGGGATTCAGCGCGGGATCATAGCCCTGCCGCGGGCGGGGCGCAACGCCGCCGCGCCCCAGGCTGGGCCGACGGGCGCGTAGACTGAAGGCGTGTTCGTCGAGTTCCTGTACGAGCTGCGCCGGCGCAAGGTCCCGGTCGGGACGCAGGAGGCGATGGCGCTCGCGCGCGCGCTGGCGGCCGGGCTGCACGACTCCTCGCTCGACGGCTTCTACCACGTCGCCCGCGCGCTCCTGATCCACTCCGAGGCCCACCTCGATCCGTTCGACGAGGCCTTCGCCGCCCACTTCCGCGGGGTCGAGGGCGCGGCGTCGGCCCTGCGCGACGAGCTGAAGGAGTGGCTGGAGCGCGCGATCGAGAAGCGCCCGCTGACCGATGAGGAGCGCGCCCTCCTGCGCGATCACACCCCCGAGGAGCTGCGGCGCATGCTCGACGAGCTGCTGCGCGAGCAGACCGAGCGCCACGACGGCGGGAGCAAGTGGATCGGCACCGGCGGGACGTCGCCCTTCGGCCACTCGGGCCACGCCCGGCAGGGGATCCGGATCGGCGGCTCGGGCGGCAACCGCAGCGCGATCAAGGTGGCCGACGCGCGCCGCTACCGCGGCTACCGCAGCGACCTCGCGCTCGACGTGCGCCAGATGCAGGTCGCGCTGCGCAAGCTGCGCGCCTTCGCGCGCGAGGGCGGCGAGGAGGAGCTCGACCTCGAGGGGACGATCGACGCCACCGCCAAGAACGCCGGCGAGCTGGAGGTGGTCACGCGCCCGCCGCGCCGGCCGAACACGCGCGTGATCCTGGCCATGGACGTGGGCGGCTCCATGGACCCCTACGCCCACCTCGTCTCGCGCCTGTTCAGCGCCGCGTCCAAGGCGACGCACTTCAAGGAGCTGCGCTGCTACTACTTCCACAACTGCATCTACGGCCACCTCTACACGACCGAGGGCCTGCGCGAGCGGGTGCGCGTGCGCGACGTCCTCGCCGAGTGCGGCAAGCACTACAAGCTGATCGTGGTGGGCGACGCGCTGATGGCTCCCTACGAGCTGCTCATGACCGGCGGCTCGCTCGACCTCGCCGACGACGCCGGTACCGAGGGGATCGCCTGGCTGCAGCGCCTGGCCGAGCACTTCCCCCAGGCAGCCTGGCTCAACCCCGAGCCGCCCCAGTACTGGCGCGGCAACACGATCGAGGTGGTGGCGCGGGTGTTCCCCATGTTCCCGCTCACGCTGGAGGGCCTGGGCGAAGCGGTCGCCCGCCTGACGCGCGCGAATTCTTCGGCGCGCTCCGTGTGAAGCGCCAGCCGTTGCGAAGGGCGCCGAAGAATTCGATGGGGCTGTGACCGGCGATAGAGATCCTCCTCGGCCGAGGTTTAGAGCTGTCGCAAACGGTCCAGATTGCTTGCCCGTGAGTTCTGGAGCGGGGTGAGCACGTGGTGTTGGCTGTCGCACGTGCGACAGCTCCGCGGCGGGGCGGACAAGGAGGGGAGCTGTCGCCAGTCGCCAGGGCGCGCCGCGCTCCCCCTGCTGCTGTCGCACGTGCGACAGCTCCGCG
>CAZMSZ010000319.1:0-8970 GCA_964569055.1 uncultured Planctomycetota bacterium
CACACCGCAACGGGTCAGGCCCTCATCGCCAAGGGGATCGAGCGAGGGATCGAGCAGGGGATCGAGCAGGGGATCGTCCGGACGATCCGGCGAGTGCTCGAGACACGGTTCGGAAGCCTCCCGCCCGACACCCTCGCGCGCCTCGAGGCGGTGCACGACGTGGCGCGCCTGGAGGAGCTCGCCGAACAGGCTGCGGTCGCGGCGACGATCGAGGACTTCGCGCGCGCGCTCGCCGCGAGCGAGTCCGATCCCTCCGCGAGCTCCTGAGCGCGAACGACCGCGAGCTGCGTGAGCGCGCCCTTCCCGCTCCTGTGGCACCGGGCCGGCAACGCGGCCGCCGGGCTCGCGGCCGTGCAGGCTGCGCGGCGCGCCTCGGCCGCGATCCTCGCCGGTCGGCCGCTGGTCCACGGGGTCGAGCTCGATCTCAAGTGGGCCCGCGAGGCCGGCAGGCTCCAGCTCTACTTCCACCACGGCCCGACCGGACGGGAGCGCCTGAGCGCGGCGCGCGCGCGGGCGCGCGCCCTGCGGGGCGACGCGCTCCTGCTCGAGGACCTGCTCGCCGCCGACGGGGCCGAGGCGCTGCACTACCTCGTCGAGCTCAAGCGAGGCGACGGGCCGCCGGCCGCCGCCATCGCCGAGCTCCGCGCCGCCTTCGAGGGGCGCGGCCTGGCGGCGCGGACCTGGATCGCCGCCAGCTCGCTCGACCTGCTCCGCGAGGCCGCGCTCGCCTGGCCCGAGGCGCCGCGGGTGCTGTTCGCCCGCTCGCTCCCGGGCGCGACCCGCGTGCTCCACCTCCCGACCACCTACACCCGGCGCGGCCTGCGCGCGTTCGGCCTGGCGCCGGCCCTCGCGCCGGGCGCCGTCGACGTCCTGTGCACGATCGGCGTGGTCGCCAAGGACCCTAGGCGCCACCGCGCCTACGCCGCCGCCGCCGCCGCCCGCGGGGTCGGGTATCTACCGGGGCGCGTCACCCGCTGCGCCGACCTCCCTCAGCTCGCGGCCGACGGCCACGCGGGCGCCTTCATGTACGCGGCGCCGTGCGCGCTGGGGTGATCTCGCCGCGCTGCACCCCCGGGTGGACGTGATCGGGTGTGTCCAGCTTCCTCGAGGGGTGAGGGCGACGCCGGCCGGCGACGCGTGTTGCGCCCGCCCCGAGGAAGGCGGATCCTCTGGGAGTGGTCGAGCTCACCGACGACGACGAAGACGACAGCGCGCTGGACGTAGCTCAGGTGCGGCGGGCGCTGCTGCGCACTGCGGTGGCCGCGCCTCTCCTCGGGTTGTTGCACGTCGGCTTGGTGGAGTCGTTCTCCGCGTACGCCGTCGTGCGGAGCACGTGCCGGGTCCTGCCGCTGCTCCCGCTCGCGCTCGCCGAGCGGCCGGTGAGCGGCTGCAGGACCGCTGGGCGAGAGCTCGCCGTGCTGGCGGCATGGTCGGGGCTGGTCGTCTGGTGCCTCGGGTCGGACGTGCTCGGCGATTACGTGTGGAACGTGCTCTACAGCGGCTCGCCCACGCTCGCGGCGCGCCAGACCGCGAAGGACGCCGCCGGCTTGATCGAGCCGTGGCTGAACATGCCGCCCCTCGTGATGGTGCTGTCGCTTGCGGCCATGGGCACCCCCCTGGCGGTCGCCTTCTCGGCGCGGGTGGCCCGCCTCTCCCTGCGCTGGCAAGTGGGCTATGCCGTGTTGGCGTCGCTGGTCGTCGGCGGGCTCGCCGTGCAGGAGTGGATGGCGCACTGGCTGCTCTTTCGCCCGTGGGGGAACACGCCCAACGTGACTCGCGGGACCGCCCGCGGGTTGACGCTGTTCGTCCCGCTGGCGGCGGCGGGGATCGTGCTGACCGCGGCCGCGGTGGACCGACTCGACGCCCGCCTGTTCGGGCCGCGCGCGACGCCCGAGCCGCCGCACGCGCCGCCTGCAGGGCGCCGGCTGGCGCTGATGGCGCTGATCCTGGGCGCCGGGCTGGTGGTCCTCGGTCGAGCGATCGCCGTGTGAGGTCAGGCGGGCAGGGACGCCCGGCCGTACGGCGTCGCGGGCGCCAGCGCCGTGTCGAGGACGGCGAGCGCGGCCCCGGGCGCAGCGCGCAGCGTGGCCTGCGTCGCTGGGTCGGACACCGCCGCCTCGAGCAGCCAGGCCACGGCACGCCGCGTCCGCCCGGCGCGCACCTCGAGCCGGGCCAGCTCCAGGCAGTCGCGCGGGCTGGCGTAGCCGCGCAGCACCGACCCGCGCCACGCGCCGCCTGCGGGGGTCCAGCGGACCGACGCCATGCGCGGCTGGACGCGCGGGCTCAGCGCGCCGATCGGTTTGGAGTAGCGGGCCGACCACACCACCGCGTCGACGCGCCGCAGCGCCGCGCCGTCCACGGTCGCGGCGGCGACCCGCCGCACCGCCTCCAGCGCCACGGCGCGTTCGCTGCGCGCCTGCGCGGCGCGCGCGCCGAGGCCCGTGGCGACCGTCAAGGCGAGCGCGGCGAGCGCGCTGGCGACGGCGCGGCGCGCGCGCCGAAGCCCTGGCCGCGGGGCGCGCCGGCTCGCGCCTGCGAGGGAGGCGACGACCAGCGCGCCGGGAGCGGGACCGAGGTCGAGGGTCTCGGCGTTCGCGAGCGCCAGCGCTCGCTCGCCCGGCTCGTCCTCCGTCGTCGACGGCGTGTCCGCCGCGAGCGCGGGCGCGTGCCCGTGCGCGCGCTCTGGGGGCGCGCCGGGAGCAGCGTCTCCCGGAGCGTCCTCCTCGCCCTCGCCCTCCTCGCCGCTCGCGCCCCCCGGGGCCGCGACGTCCGCGGTCGACATCACGGGCGCGTTCGGACGGGCGAGCGGCGCGGTCGCCGCGGCGCCCGGTGTGGCCGGCATGTCCACCGTGGCGGCGCTCGCCGCGGCCCGGCGCGTCGCCTCCTCGTCGAGCGTCGCGTCCACGTCGCCTGGGAGGGCGGCCTCGAGCGCGGCGAGCAGCTCGCTCGCGCTGCCGAACCGCGCCTCGCGCTCGAGCGCCAGCGCGCGCGCGCACACCGCCTCGAGCGCGGGCGTGGCCTGCGGCAGGTGATCGCGCAGGCGGGGCGCGGGAGCGCGGCCGGCGAGCACCCGCTGTTGGCGCTGGATCAGCTGCAGCGCCGAGCTCCCCTCGTACGGGTAACGGCCGCCGGTGAGCGCGAGGAACAGCATGACCCCGAGCGCGAACACGTCCGCCCGCCCGTCGACGTCCTTGGTGTCCTCGAACTGCTCGGGCGGCATGAAGTGCGGCGTCCCCATGGCGAAGCCCGAGTGCGTGAGCGTGATCGTCTCCTCGGGCAGCTCCGCCGCGCCCGCCGCCTTGGCCAGGCCGAAGTCGGTGAGCAGGATCCGCCCCTCGGTGTCCTCGAGGAAGTTGGCGGGCTTGATGTCCCGGTGGACCACGCCGCGGCGGTGGACCTCGGCCACCAGCTCGGCGGCGCGGCGGACGCGCGCCAGGCGCGCCGAGGGCGGGCCCGCGCTGACCTCGAGCGGCCGCGCGCCCGCGATCAAGTCCATGGCGACGAACACCACGTCGCCCGCGTCCCCCCAGTCGAGCACGCGCACGAACCCCGACTCGCGTCCGAGCAGGTCGCCGATCCGCGCCTCGCGCTCGAAGCGCGCCCGCACCGCCGCGGGCAGCCCCGGACGCGCCACCTTGAGCGCCACGCGCTTCTCGAGCCGCTCGTCCCAGGCGGCGTGGACCGAGCCCATGCCGCCCTCGCCGAGCAGGTCCTCGATGCGGTAGCGGTCGGCGACGCGGGCCCCGGGCGCGAGTGCCACGTGCGCGCGCTAGGCGGCCCGCTCGGGCTTCCCATGGCGCCACCCCAGCAGGAAGGCGACGGGCAGCGAGAACGCGAGCGAGGGCGGGAACGCGACCGCGCCGGCCAGCGCCCCCACCCCGGCGAGCGCGCTGGCGGCGAGGCGCGCGCCGCGGGTCGGCGCGCCGGCCAGCGCCCCGACGCCGATCAGGCCGAGGCCCGCCACGAACATGAGCAGGCGGACCCAGGGCGCCGCCCCCAGGAACTGCCAGGTGTTGCCCATGCCCACGTAGCCCCCGCCCATCACCACCCCGTCTTGGATCAGGTAGGTGATCCGATGGTGCTGCTCGGTGCGCGCGAGCCCGAGCGTGCTGGTGGTCGAGCGCAGCCGGTAGTCGTAGAGGTACTTGTCGACGCGCCCGAGCTCGCCCGTGGCCGGGTTGTAGTAGGGCGTCCCGAGCCGGACGATCGCGTCGGGGGCGCCGTGCTTCATCACGACCTCCCCTTCACTCGCGCTGAGGCCGAGCGTCTCGGTCACCTCGGTTCCGGTCGTGGCGCTGGCGCCGACCCCCGCGGTGAGCCCGGTGACGGCCGCGGCCAGCAGGCAGGAGGCGAGGACCACGTAGAGCGACGCGCTCTGCACGCTCAGCGCCCCAGCGCCGGAACGGCGACCTGCTCGGCGGGCGCGAGCGGCGCGGGCGGGTCGTCCGGGTGGACGAACGCCTCGCGCCCTCCCGTGCCCACGTACCCGCCGTTCAGCACCTTCCCGTCCTGGATCAGGTAGGCGATCTGCGAGCGGCGGCGCGTCTCGCGCAGGCCGCCGAGGAGCGTGTGCCGCTCGTCGATCTCGTAGATCGCGAGGTATTTCTGCCAGTGGAGCAGCGAAGGCCCGACCTGCTCGCCGATCGGGACGACGCGGTCGGGGGTGCCGTGCTGCGTGTAGACCGCGCCCTCGGGCGAGCCGGCCGCGACGAGTGTGATGTTCTCGCAGCCGAGGAACGCATCGCTGGTCCCGCCCGCCAGGAAGGCCCCGCCCAGGAGCGCCCCGCCGGCCGCGACCGAGAGCCAGCGGAAGCCGGCGCGGCGCGCCGCCTCCTCGCCGCGTGGCTCCTCCTGGGCCGGTTCCGCCATGCCCGTCACACCTCAACCTTGCCCGGGGAGCTGCCGCTTGAGCCAGCGCCACAGCCCCGACTCGGTGACGGTCCGCTCGTCGGTGGCCGGACCGGGCGCCGGCCCGGCCGCCTCGCCGCTGCGCGCCATGAACTCCCGCACGGGGGCGGGGTCCTCCTCGGGCGGGCGCTGCAGCAGCTCGCTCGACTGCTTGAGCAGCATCTCGGGGATCGCCAGCTCGTCGTCCGACGAGAACAGCATCTCGTCGGGCCGCGCCAGGGGCGGCTCGGGGCGGGCGGGCGCGACGGCCTGGCTAGGCGGCGGGGTCGCGCCGCGGCCCGGCTCGCGCGCTTCGGCCAGGGCGGCGAAGTAGAGCCCGCGCAGCTCGACCTGGTGCTCCTCGGCAATGTACCGGCCCAGGAGCTGCAGCAGCCGGGTGGGCCGGTTCGCCAGCCGGAGCTGCTCGCGCAGGAGCAGCGCCTCGCGGAGGTCGTCGGTCCTGAGGAACCCGCGCTCGAGCGCGGCGCGCACCGCCAGCGCCTCGGCGTGCTCGATCGCGGCGAACTCGGGGGTGCTCGCGCTCATGCCCTCACCGTGCCTCGTGTCCTCGGCCATCAATCTGACGGACGCGGTCGGCGCGCGCCAGCCTACCCCTACCAGGCGGCCTCGGGCAGGCGCGCCAGGTCGACCACCGGACCGTCGAGGCAGGTGCGCACGTTCTTGTAGCGGCCGTCGGGTCCGGCCAGCCGGCACACGCAGGTGAAGCACACCCCGTAGCCGCACGCCATCATGCGCTCCAGCGAGAGCTGCCCCGGCACGCCGGCGCGGCGCGCGATCGCGGCCACGGCCTGGAGCATGCCCTCGGGGCCGCACGCATACAGGGCCCCGATCGCCCCCGGCCCGCGCGCCTCGAGCTCGGCCGTCAGGAGCTCGGTCACGCGCCCCTGCGTCCCCGCCGAGCCGTCCTCGGTCGCGACCGCCACGTGGGCCCCGGCCGCGGCCAGCTCCTCGCGCAGGTAGAGGTGCGCCGCGTCGCGCGCGCCGAGCAGGACCACGGCCTCGCGCCCCGCGGCCACCAGGGCGCGCACCCACAGCAGGAAGGGCGGGATCCCCACCCCGCCCGCCACGATCAGGGCGGGCCCCTCGCGCGTGGGCTGCGTGAACGGCTTGCCGAGCGGCCCGACGCCGAGGCACCGATCGCCCGGGCGGAGCGCGCCGAGCAGCGCGGTGCCGCGGCCGTGGACCTGGTACAGCACGCTCAGCCACGGCCGCTCGCCCCGCGCCGACTGGTCGAGGATCGAGAACGGCCGCGACAGCAGCGGGTCGACCCCGCCCCAGCCGCGGAGCTGCAGGAACTGCCCGGGCGCGAACCGCGGCAGCTCGCCTTCCACCCCCAGCACCAGCACCCCCGCGTCGGGCGCCACGGGCCGGTGCTCGAGGAGGGCGGCCGTGAGCTCGCGCGGCGGGGAGAGCGTCACCGCAGCACCTCGGCGCCGGCGATCGTGACCCCGTCCACGTCGACCCCGCCCACGATCAGCAGCCGCCCGTCGCGCAGCGCGGTCACCGTGTGCTGGGCGCGCGGGCGGGTCATGTGCGGGTCCGCGGTGGCGCGCGAGGTGCCGGGCGCGCCGGTCCGCGTGGCGAGGAAGCTCCCCGAGAGCTCGACCACCTCGGCGCTGTCGAGCGCCACGCCGGCCGCGCCGCGGCCGCCCACCAGGACGAACGCCTGCCCGAACGGCGCGACCTCGTGGCCGGCGCGCGCGGCGATCAGCGGCATGCTGGCGCCCACCAGGGCGGCGTCGTCGCGCACGTCCACGGCCACGGCGTCGGCCCGCGGGCCGCCCGCGTCGGCCCCGCCCGTCACGAGCACCAGCCGCGCCGAGCGCCGGTAGGCGAGCCCCGCCTGCGCGCGCGCCGCGCCGAGCGCCGCGCTCCCCCTGCGCTCGTCGGCCGTGAACGCGTCGAGCGTCGCGGTGGGGCCCGCCGCGCCCACGCCGGGCCCGGCGAAGGCGAGCCCGCCTTCGCCGACCGCGTGCAGCTCGGCGCTGGGCTCGCTGAGCGTGGCGATCACCTCGAAGGCTCGGGTATCCGCCCGCCACAGCTCGACCGCCGCGACCGGGACACCGGCCGCGTCCCGACCGCCGAACACCAGCACCCGCCCGCTCGACACCGCGACCGCGGCGGCCGCGGTGCGCGGCACCACGAGCGCGCCCGCGTCGCTCCAGACGTCGCGCCCGGCGTCGTACAGCTCGGCGATCTCCACCACCGCGCCCGCGGCGTCCTCGCCGCCCACGACCAGCACCTCCCGCTTGCCGACCGGCGCGGCGGCGTGCGCGCGGCGCGCGAGCCGCAGCGGCGCGGCCGGCACGAACGCCTCGGTCGCGGGCACGAACCGCTCCACCGAGGCCAGCGCCGGCGAGACGCCGTCGGTGCCGCCCGCGAGCACGACCTCCCCGCCGCGCAGCCGCGTGGCGGTGTGGTCGGCGCGCGGCGCGGGCACCGCGACCAGCGGCTCGAACGTCTCGCCCGTCAGGTCGGCGTCGGCGAGGTAGCGCTCGGGCGGCGCGCCGCCGCCGGCCACCAGGGCGTGCCCGGCGCCGAACGCCACCGCCGCGGGGGCCGGGCGCGGGGTGCCGCTCGGGGCCGCGATCGGCGTCCAGGTCGAGGTGGCGAGGTCGAGGCGCTCGGCCGTGGTCGGCGCGTCGGGGTCACCGCTGCCGCCGAAAGCGACCACCTCGCCGTCGACGTACACCAGGGCGGGGCGGCGGCGCGCGTGCGTCATGGTGCCGGCCGGGGTGACGGTGTCGGTCGCCGGGTCGTACAGCTCGGCGCTCGCGAGCGCGTGGTCGTCGTCGCCGCGCAGAGGGGTGCCGCCCACCACGATCACGCGGCCGTCGGGCAGGAGCAGCGCCGCGTGCTCGGCGCGGGCCTCCGCGAGGCGCACCCCCGCCTCGACCGGGCCGCTGCCGTCGGGGGCGAGCAGGAGCAGGCGGTCGGTGGCGAGGAGCGCCCCCGCCCCGCTGGCGCCGCCCGCCACGAGCACGCGCCCGTCGGCGAGGCGGGTGGCGGTGGCCGCGACCACCGCCGCGCGCGCGTCCGTGGCGGCGGTCGCGAACGTGCCCGCGCCCGCGTCGGGCGTGAACACCTCGATCCGGCTGACCGGCGTCCCGCTCGGGTCGGCGCCGCCCACCACCACGGCCTTCCCGCCGGCGAGCGGGGCGAGCGCGGGCTGCGAGCGCGCCTCGATCAGGTCGTCGAGGCGGTCGCGCACGATCGTGCCGTCGGGGAGGCGCCGGAAGCGCTCCACGCTCCGCAGCGCGCCGCTCGGCCCGGTCCCGCCCGCGACCAGCACGCCGTCCGCGTCGAGGAGCGCGACCCCGGCGTCCGCGCGCGCGGTCTCGAACGAGGGCCCCAGCGTCACCTGGCCGGTGACGGGGTCGAACACGTAGGTCGTCGCGCTGAGCGCGCCCCCGGCATCGCGGCCGCCGCCCACCCACACGCTGCCGTCGGGGAACGGGCTGGCGAGCGGTTCGGCGAGCGCGGGCGCGGTCGAGTCGATCGCGGTCAGCCGGTCGGTGAGGTCGATCAGGAGGAACGGCGAGAGGGCGGCGCGCGAGCCGCGGCGCGGCGAGCGCAGCTCGAGCAGCACGTCGCGGTGCAGCCCCGGGCCGAGGTCCGCGAGCGCGTCCCACACGAAGGTGTGATCGATCCCCAGCGGGTCGCCGCGCGCGGGGACCGGGTTCTGCGAGCCGGCGGCCGCCGTCGCCAGCGCGAAGGTGTCGCCGCCGTCGGTGCTGTAGCGCACGCGGACTTGCTGGGGGTCGCCGTCGCGGTCGCGGAGCACGAACTCGATCGGGACCGTGGCGGAGGTCTGCACCACGTCGACGTCGGTGACGCGCACGAGCGGGAGGCGCGTTCGTTCGTCCTGACAGCCGCCGAGCGCGACGAGGAGCAGCAGGAGCGGGATCGGGTGCGCTCGGGTCATTCTCTCCACCCCGGCGGGGCGCGTGACTCTAGGCTCTGTCGCGAAGCTCGGATCGCGCCGTCGCGAAGCAATCGTCGCCGCAGGCGAGGCGCGAGGAGGGACAGCAATGCAGCGCATTGTGCCCGACGAGCAACGAA
>CAZMSZ010000320.1:0-8935 GCA_964569055.1 uncultured Planctomycetota bacterium
GAGCACGAGCACGAGCACGAGCGAGTGGTAATGCGGCGGCCTCCCGACTCCGAGTCCCACCCGCGCGCGGCTCGTCTGTGTGGCGGGTATCCTCACCTCATGTCGTTCACCGGGACCGAGCGCTACGAGCTGCTGCGGACGCTGGGTCAGGGCGGCATGGGGACGGTGTACGCCGTCTACGACCGGCGCCGCGAGCGGCGGGTCGCGCTCAAGGTGCTGTCCGATCCGGAGGGCGGCTCGCTGTTCCGGTTCAAGCGCGAGTTCCGCGGCATGGCGGACCTGCGCCACCCCAACCTCGTCCGGCTGTACGACCTCGGCGTGCTGCCCGCGGGCGGGTTCTTCTTCACCATGGAGCTGGTCGAGGGGCGCGACCTCGCGGCCTGGGCCGACCGGCGCGGGGGCGAGGCGGGCGCCACGCTGAGCGCCACCGTCAAGGCGCTCGCCGAGACGCGCGAGGAGCGGACGGCGCGCTGGACCGAGGCGGGGGACGACTCCACCGTCACGGCCGTCCCCGCCGCGGCGAGCGGCGCGCGGGCCGAGGAGGTCGCGGCGGTGCTGGTCGGGGTGGGCGAGGGGCTGCGCGCGCTCCACGCGGCCCGCAAGGTGCACCGCGACCTCAAGCCCTCGAACGTGCTGGTCGAGGAGGACGGCCGCGCTCGCCTGCTCGACTTCGGGATCCTGCGCGACCTCGATCGGGGCGGGCTCACCGGCGAGGCCGCGGTGGGCACGCCGCTCTACATGGCGCCCGAGCTGGTCGCGGGCGACGAGGTCACCCCGGCCGTCGACCTGTACTCGCTGGGCTGCATGCTCTACCGGCTGCTCAGCGGCGCGCCGCCCTTCACCGGGCGGCCCACCCGGCTCCTGTGGCGCCACCTGCGCGAGGCGCCCACGCCGCCCTCGCGGGTGCGCCCGTGCGACGCGCGCCTCGAGGCGCTGTGCCTCGAGCTCCTCGCCAAGGAGCCGGCCGCGCGCCCCGGCCTGGACGCGGCGCTGGCGCGCCTGCGCGAGGTGGCGGGCGAGCGCGCCCCGCCGCCGGCGGTCGCGCCTGCCCCGCCGCCGCGCACGCCCGACCTCGTGGGGCGAGAGGGGGAGCTGGCCGCGCTGGAGGTCGCCTGGAGCGAGGCCGCCGCGGGGCCGCGGATCGTGCTGATCGCGGGCGAGAGCGGGGCGGGCAAGAGCGCCCTCGCTGCCGAGCTGGCGCAGCGCCTCGCGGGCGAGGTCCCGGGCTGGTTCGGCGGCTGCTACGAGCGCGAGCACGTCCCCTACAAGGCGTTCGACGCGCTGGTCGACGCGGCCGCGATCGAGCTGTCGCGCCGCGGGGAGGACGCGTTCCGCCTGCTCCCGCCGGGGACGCAGGCGCTGGCCCGCATGTTTCCCGTGCTGCGCGAGGTCGCGGCGGTGGAGCGGCTCGAGCCCGAGACGCCGCTGCGCGACCCCGAGGCCGAGCGGGCGCGCGCCGGCCGGGCGCTGTTCGCGCTCCTGAGCAACCTCTCGGGGGGCCGCCCGCCGCTGCTCGTCCTGGACGACCTGCAGCGCGCCGACGCGGAGAGCGTGGACGCGCTGGCCTGGTTGACGCACGCCGCGAGCGCACCCCGCTGCCTGGTGCTCGGCACCTTCCGCCCGGGCGAGGTCGGCGAGGGCCACCCGCTCGCCGCGCTGCTCGCGCTGGCCGGCGGCGGCCACCCGGTGGTGTCGCGCCTCGACCTCCCGCCGCTCGATCCCGAAGCGGCGCGCGCCCTGGCGCAGGCCTGCGCGACCACGCGCCTGGGGGAGGGCCCCCTCCGCCGGCTGGAGGAGGACGCGCAGGGCAACCCGTTCCTGATCGTGGAGCTGGCGCGCGCCTCCTCCGAGCTGGCGCGGGACGCGCTCCCCACCGTGGCCGAGCTGGTCGCGGCGCGCCTGGCGCGGGTCGGGCCCGAGGCGCGCGCGCTGGTCGAGGTCGCGGCGGTGGCGGGGCACCGCGCCCCGTTCGCGCTGCTGGTCGAGGCCGCCGAGCTCGAGCCGGCGGCCGCGGCCGACGCCCTCGACGAGCTGCTGCGGGTGCAGCTCCTGCGCGAGGTGCAGGGCCCGCGCGGCGAGGACGCCTACGGCTTGGTCCACGACCGCGTGCGCCAGGCGGTGTACGAGGCGGTCGAGCCCGCGCGCCGCACGCTCTTGCACCGCGCCCTGGCGGAGCGGCTGGGCGCCCACGAGGACGCCGCGCGCGCGGTCGAGCACTGGCGGCTGGCGGGCGAGGCGACCCGGGCCCGCCAGGCCGCGCTCCAGGCGGCCGAGCGAGCCGAGGGGCAGCTCGCCTTCGACCGGGCGGCCGAGCTGTACGGCCTGGCGGCGCGCAGCGACGCGGGCTGGGAGCTGGAGGAGGCGCGGGCCCGCGCGCTGGCGCGGGCGGGCCGCCACCGCGAGGCGGCCGAGGCCTACGAGCGCGCGCTGGCCGGCGCGCCGGCGGAGCGGGGCCGCGAGCTGCGGCTGGTGGTCATGACCGAGCGGCTCGCGGCCGGCGACGTGGCGGGCGGCATGCAGCGCCTCGACGCGATCCTGCGCGAGCTCGGCTCGCGCCTGCGCCGCAGCACCTGGGTCACGCTGCTCGTGATCGCGGTGCGCATGAGCGCGCTCTCCGCGCTGTGGTTCCTGCAGGACCTGTTCGGCCGACGCGCCAAGGCGGCGGGGCGCTGCGCCCAGCCGCCCGACCCCGAGCAGGCCTACCGCCTGCGGGTCTACGACATCGCCCACACCTACCTCTCGATGTACCGCCCGCTCGAGGGCGTGCGCCTCGGCACCCGCCACGCGCTCCTGGCGCGCCGTCACGCCGACCCGGTCCACCAGGGGCGCGCGCGGATCGGCTACGCGCTGTTCTTGAGCACCGAGGCGCGCGGGATGTTCCGCGGGCGAGCCCAGCACCACCTCGCGATCGGCGAGGCGCTGTGCGCCGAGGGCGACGACGCGCACGGCCAGCTGCTCGGGCTGGTGACCCGCGCCCTGCTCTACCTCCTGGCCGGGAACTGGGAGGGGATCCGCCGGGTCAGCGCCGAGGGCGAGGCCCTCGCGCGCCGCGCCGGGCTGCACGGCGAGCCCATGCTGATGGTCCTCGAGAACGTGCACCTCGCGGGTGAGCTCTTGCGCGGCGACACGCGCACCGCCGTCCACGCGGCCGAGGCCTACCTGCAGGCGGCCCGCGCGCGCGGCAACCTGTGGGGCGTGGCCTGGCCGCTCTCCATGCTGGGCTACGGCCTGCTGCTCCAGGGCGAGACGACCCGCGCCGCGGCGGCGCTCGACGAGGCCCTGGCGCTGACCCCGGCCGAGCCGCTCACGCTGGTGCGCGTGCACGTGGAGCTGCAGGCCTCCGCCCGCTACTTCGCCGACGGGCGCGCCGCCGAGGGCCTGGCCGCCCTGGCGGACCTCCGGCGGCGCTGGCGCGAGAACGGCCTGTTCGCGTCCGACTTCGAGGCCGCGCTGCTGCGCCTGGCCGAGGCGCGCCTGCGCCTGCTGGCGGCCCTGCAGGGCGACGTGCCCTGCCAGCCTTGCCGCGTGCACGGGGCCCTGCGCGGCCGCGGCCCGCTCGCCGGCGCGACCACGCTCACCGAGGAGCTGCTGCGGGTGGCCGCCGCCGCCGAGCTGCAGAGCGGCCGCCCCCGCGCGGCGCTCCGTCTGCTCGGCCGCGCGGTGATCGCCGCCGACGCGCGGGGCGACGTGCTCGGCCTGGGCCTCGCGCACACCGCGCGCGGGCACGTGCGCGCGCGCCTCGGCGAGCCCGGCAGCGCGCTCGACCTGCGGCGGGGCGCGGAGCTCCTGGCCGCGGCCGGCGCCAGCGACTGCTACCTGCTCCGCGCCGAGGGCTGGCTGGGGAAGGACGCCGTCCCCCGGGCCCCCGCGTGAGCGCCGAGCTGGCGGTGCTCGGCGGCGCGCTCGCGGCGTGGGCCGCGCTCGTGGCGCTGCTCGCGCTGTTCTGGCGGGCCCGGCTGGAGCGGAGCCGGTTCCCGGGGACGCTGGCCCTGCTGGAGCGGCCGCGCAGCCGCTTCGGCGCGCTCCACGGGCGCGCGCGCGGGCTCGACCTCGCGCTCGAGCTCGGCCCGCCGGCGCGCACGCCGCGGGCCGGCCCGGTCGAGCTGCTCGAGGTGCGGGCCTGGGTGGACGCGCCGCTCCCCTCGGTGAGGGTCGCCGCGAGGGCGGCGACGCGCGGGCCCGATCCCTTGCGAGGCGACGTGTTCGAGGGCGTGTTCCGGGTCCGCCCCCCGGAGCTCTCGCTCTCCCCCGCGGCGCGTCGCCTGCTCCTCGAGCTCGCCGCGCCTCCGCGCGAGGTCGCCGGCGAGGACCTCCCAGCGGTCGACGACACGGTGAGCCTCGCGGCGGGACCCGGCGAGGTGCGCCTCCGCTGCTCGATCGGCGCGACGGCCGACGCCGACCGGCGCGCCACGCAGGCCGTCACCGCGCTGCTCGACCTCGTCCCCGAGCTGCGCGAGCACCCGGCGCGCGTCGCCGCCCCGCGCTCGGCCGGGGGCGTGGTCCGCCTGTGCGCGGCCCTGTGCGGGCCGCTGCTGTTCGGGGCGATCCTGGTCGGCTCGGCCCGCGAGGCGCGCTGGATCTCGGGGGTCGAGGGCCTGGTCGTCGGGCGCGAGGTCGAGCGCGCCCGGCGCGGCTACGCGCACTACCTGCTCGTCACGACCCCAGGCGAGGAGCGCGTCCGGGTGCGGGTGCCCGCCGCGGCCTACCGCGCCTGCCCGGACGGGAGCCCGCTCCGACGGGTCCCGGGCTCCTTCGCGATCGAGTGCGGCGGCGCGCGTTACGTCCACCTCACGCTCGGGGTCGCGCTCGTCGTGGGCGGCGCGCTGGCCGCGTTCGTGGTCGCCGTCGGATCGGCCACGCTCGCGGCCGCGCTCTACCGAGGGGTCGTGGTCCGCGGTTCACGACGCCGCTTGACGGGGTCGGACTCGCGCTAGAGACTCACGCGCCGCGCGCGCGCCGCGCGCCGAGGAGCCAACATGAAGCCTGCCGTGGTCACCGTCACCGGCGCCGCCGGGAACATCGGATACGCCCTGCTGCCGCGGATCCTCAACGGGGACGTGTTCGGCGTCGATCGCCCGGTGATCCTCAAGCTGGTCGAGATCCCGCCCGCCCTCAAGGCGCTGGAGGGCACGGCCATGGAGCTGAAGGACTGCGCCCCGCCGCTCCTCCACGACGTCGTGTGCACGGCCGACCTCGAGGAGGGCTTCGGCGACGCCGAGGCGATCTTCCTGGTGGGGGCCAAGCCGCGCGGCAAGGGTCAGGAGCGCGCCGACCTGCTCAAGAGCAACGGCCCGATCTTCACCGGCCAGGGCCAGGCGATCGCCAAGGTCGCCGCCAGGGGCTCGCGCACGATCGTGGTCGGCAACCCGGCCAACACCAACTGCCTGATCGCGCTCAGCGCGGCCAAGGGCTGCGACCCGAGCCAGTTCAGCGCCATGACCCGCCTCGACCACAACCGCGCCTCCTGGCAGCTCGCCGAGCGGGCCGGGGTCCGCGCGCGCGACGTCAGCAACGTGATCATCTGGGGCAACCACAGCCCGACCATGGTCCCCGACACCGAGCACGCCACGATCCGCTGCCGCCCGGTGAGCGAGCTGATCTCCGACGCGGCCTGGCTCCACGGCGAGTTCGCGACCACCGTCGGCCAGCGCGGCAAGGCGATCATCGAGGCCCGCGGCCTCAGCTCGGCCATGTCGGCCGCCCACGCCGCGATCGAGCACATGAGCCTGTGGTTCCGCGGCACCCCGCCCGGGACCTGGACCAGCATGGCCGTGCTCTCCGACGGCAGCTACGGCGCGCCCGAGGGGATCGTGACCTCGTTCCCGGTGACCTGCCCGGGCGACGGGACCTACCAGATCGTGCAGGGCCTCGAGCTCTCCGCCTGGGTGCGCGAGAAGCAGCAGGTCACCTGGAACGAGCTGCTCGAGGAGCGCGCGGCGGTCGCGGACCTGCTCGGCTGAGCGACCCTCACCGCAGTCGCACGGCGCGCAGGCGCTAGCATGGCGCCGTGAGCTCGTCCCTCGCCGCGCCGGCCCTCCTGCCCGCGGTGGCGCTGGTCCGCTACGGCCGGCTGCGCCACCTCGCCGAGTTCGTGCCGGCCGACGGCGTGCGGCCGCGCGCGGGCGAGGCCTGCGTGGTCTCGACCCCGCGCGGCGTGGAGCTGGGCGAGGTGGTGACGCTGCTCGAGCGCGCGCCCGACGGGCCGGGCCGAGGCGCGCTGCTGCGTGCGGCGAGCGACGAGGACCGCGCGCGCGCCGGCGCGTTCGAAGCCCGAGCCGCCGCGGACCTCGCCGCCGCCCGGGCCGTGAACGCGCCCGCGGCGCGTGTGATCGCGGTGGAGCGGCTGCTCGACGGCGAGCGCGCCGTCGTGTACTACACGTCGGAGGGGCGGGTCGCCGTGCCCGACTGGTCGCGGCAGCTCGGCCGGGCGCTCGAGGCGACCGCCCTGGTCCACCACCTCAACGCGCGGCAGCGCGCCAAGACGACGGGCGGCTGCGGGCCGTGCGGGCGCACGCTCTGCTGCTCGAGCTTCCTGCGCCGCCTCGAGCCCGTGCCCATGCGGCTGGCCGAGCTGCAAGGGCTCGCGCTCGACCCCGAGCGCACCGCCGGGCTGTGCGGCCGGCTCAAGTGCTGCCTGCGCTACGAGGCCCCCGTCTACGAGGAGGAGCGGCGCGCGCTGCCGCGCCTCGGCTGGCGCGTCGAGACCGCGCGCCTCAGCGGGGTGGTCGTCGCGCTCGACCCGCTCGGCGGGCGCCTGCTGGTGCGGCCCGAGCTGGGCGCCCCGCGGCGCGTGTTCGCCGCCGAGGTCCTGCGCGTCGAGGCCCCGCGCCGCCGGCTGCCCGTGGCCGGCCAGGAGGCGCCCAGCCCCGAGCCCGCGGTCGCTCCCGAGGCTGCCGCGCCCGATCGCACCTGGTCGCAGCTCGCGCTCCGTCTGTGGCGACGCGTGCGCAAGGGCGAGGCGCCGGCGCCCGAGGCGAGCGAGGACCGCCCCGACCCGGAGCTCGAGTAGCTCAGTCGCCGTCCTCGTCGTGGTGCTCGGCCGGCCCGCTGGTGCGGCGGTGCCAGCTCGCGAGCGCGTCCACGGTGACCGTCTCCACGCGCCCGTCCGCGTAGACCACGTTGAAGCCCTCGCCGTGGTTGCCGAACCGGTCCCAGAACATGGGCCGCCCCCCGGGGAGCGGGTCGCTCCCCGCGGGCAGCTCGCCGAAGAAGGAGCGCTCGCGCAGCGCCTCGCCGTGGTGGCCCGGGCACACGAACACCAGCTCGTCGACGTAGCCCCCCCGCACCAGCGCCAGGCGCAGCTCGGCGCCGCGCAGGGCGGGCGCCGACGGGCGCTCGGCCCGGTAGCGCAGCGCCGCGCGCTGGAGCGTGACGAGCTTGGCCTGACAGGCGCGCACCCGCTTCTCCTCGAGCGCCTCGGCGATCGCGGGGTAGTACATCACGGCGAAGCCGGCCGAGACGGCGAACAGGACCGTGGCTGCCGCGGCCTGGATCACCAGGCGGAGCAGCAGGCGGCGCGGCTCGGGCGCCTCGGGCGCGGGGCTGCCCGCCAGCGGAGCGGTGGTGAGCAGCTCGACGCCGGTGCGGCGACGCCGCGGCGAGCGCGCGTCGTTCGCGGCGCCGGCGACCGCGAGGCGCGCCAGCGTGCGCGCGACCAGGTCGTCCGGCGCGGGCGGCGCGCTCCAGGCGGCGAGCTCGTCGGCGAGCGCGCGGGCGCCGCTCGCCAGCGGCGCGCAGCGCGGGCACGCGTCCGCGTGCTCGCGCACCTCGGCGGGCACGTCGCCCGGCGCGTCGCGCGTCAGCTCCAGCGCGAGCTCGCGGACCCGCGCGCACTCGGCCGATTCGCTCATGGGGCGGGGCTCCTGTGGGCCTCGAGCGCCTGACCCAGCTTGGCCATGGCGTTGTGGATCCGGCTCTTCACCGTCCCGAGCGGGATCTCGAGGGTGCCGGCCACCTCCTCGTAGGAGAGGCCCTGGAAGTAGTAGAGGACCAGCGCCACGCGCCCCTTCTCGGGGAGCGCGAGCACCGCGCGCCGCACGGCCTCGGCCGCCTCGGCCCGCTCGGCGGCCTCACCCGGCAGGCGGGTCCGCCCCGGGAGCAAGTCGGCCAGCGGCGCGCCGCGCTCCTCGCCGTCGCCGGCCGGGCGGTCGAGCGGGACCGCCTCGCGGTAGCTGCGGGCGCGGTGCGCGTTGCGCACCAGGTTGGTCGCGATCGCGTAGACCCAGGGCCGGAACGCCCGGCCCCGCTCGAACCGCCCGGCGTGGCGGAGCACCCGCAGGAACGTCTCCTGGAACACGTCCTCGGCGTCCTCGGCGGTGGGCAGCAGCCGCGCGAGGTAGCCGTAGAGCGGCCCGCGGTAGCGCTCGATCAACAGCCGCAGCGCCGCCGGGTCGCCGGTCTGCAGCCGCGCGATCAGCGCCTCGTCGGTGGACTCGTCCGCGCCGCCCGCCCTCATGCCCGTGGGACCGCTCCCGCCCCGCGCGATCACGCCGCGCGCCGGCCCCCTCCCTACCATCGCCGACGCCGCGCGTCCAACGAACCGCGGCCGCACCGGCGGTGGAAGGGGGGTGGTGCCCAGGGTCACGGGGGCTCCTACCCGCGAGGGAGGGGTGGGGTTCAGAGTCCGATTCGGAATCGGACTCCGATCGAGGGCGACCGAGACCGCCAAGAAGAGCTGTCGCCCGTGAGGTCAGCTCCCCGGCGTGAAAGTGAACCGCCAAGAGCGCCAAGAACGCCAAGGAAGAGCTGTCGCTGGCGAGGTCCCTCCTCGGCTGAACGGCTGTCGCTCGAGCGACGGCTCCTCGGTCCGATTCTCCGATTTCCGACTCCGAGTCCGACTCCGACTCCGACTCCGACTCCGACTCCGAGTCTTACCGAGCATCTCTCCACGGGGCGAGCGTCCGAAGCGACCGCCGAACCACTCATCCATCTCGCG
>CAZMSZ010000321.1:0-8889 GCA_964569055.1 uncultured Planctomycetota bacterium
GCTCCTCTCGGGAGAAATCGGTCGGGGCGGGTATCCATGCAATCGGCGGAGACCCTGCTCGGG
Organism: uncultured Planctomycetota bacterium; assembly: GCA_964569055.1. GTDB lineage: Bacteria > Planctomycetota > J058 > J058 > J058 > JAWLGW01. The sequence goes on from CAZMSZ010000321.1 coordinate 64, forward strand.
AGGTTCGAGGTCGTCCGGGAGCTCGGCCCGACGGCGCGCGTGGTCCGCGACCGCGAGGCCACGGACGCGCCGCTGCGGGCGCTGCGCGTGCTCGACCCGAGCGACCCGCTGCGCGGCGAGGTCGAGCGGATCGTCGGGTTCGAGCCTCACCCCGGTGTGGCCGCGGTCCACGCGGTGGGCACGCTCGAGGACGGGCAGGCCTACTTCCTCATGGACCTCGTCGAGGGCGAGGACCTCTACACCTGGGCGATCGGCCGCGCCCCCGACGAGGTCCTGCCGCTCGCGGCGCAGCTCCTCGAGGCGTTCGGCGCCTATCACGCGCGCGGCCTGGTCCCCGGCGGTCGCCGCCCCTACCAGATCCGGGTGATCGCAGAGCCCACCGGCCCGCGGCTGGTGCTGCTCGACCACGGCGGGCTGGCGCCCGAGGGGACGCGCGGCGACCCCGGCGCGGCGCGCGGCCGCGGGCTCGCGCCCGAGCGGCGCGCCGGCTGCCGCGTCGATCGGCGCGCCAACCTCTACGAGGTGGGGCTCGTGCTGTACGAGCTGCTCTCGAGCTCCGACGTGTTCGAGGCCGGGACGCTCGACCCCGAGGCCGCCGGCCCCGCCCCCTCGGTCACGCGCCTCGCGCCGGGGCTCCCGCTCGACCTCGCCACGTTCGTGATGGTCCTCCTCCGCCCGCTCCCCGACGAGCGGCCGCCCTCGGTCACGCACGCGCTCGACGCGCTGGAGGAGCTGTGCGGCCAGCGCCTGGTCGAGCGCTCGGGCCGCCCGCCGCTGCTGCCGCTGCCGACGGCGCTCGTCGGGCGCGCCGAGGCGCTGGAGCGGCTGGTGGCCTGGGCCGAGCCCCTGACCGGCGCCCGCCCGCGCGCCGGCCGGCGCTCGCTCCCGCTGGCCGCCGCCGCCACCCGCGCCGAGGCGCAGCCCACCCTGGTGCGCGTGCAGGGCCCGCCCGGCGCGGGCAAGCGCCGCCTCCTCGACGAGCTGGCCCTGCGGCTCGCGCTCGAGGACGTGGTCGTGCTGCGCGGCCAGTGCGGCGGCGTGGGGCAGGGCCCGTTCGGCCCGTTCGCCGGCGCGGTGCGCGAGCTGCTCGCGCGGCGCCCTCTGCGCCGGCTGGTGCTGGAGGGCCCGGCCGAGTCCCGCTGGGTGCTGCGGGCGCTCCTGCCCGACCTGGCGCCCGTCCTGGCGGGCGGCCCCGAGCCGCCGCCGCTCGAGGACGGGGAAGCCGGCGCGCAGCGGCTCCGTCGCGGGCTGGCCGAGCAGCTCCTGGCGGTGGCGCGCGAGCGCCCGATCGCGCTGCTCCTGACGCGGATCGAGGCGGCCCGCGCCTCCACCCGCGCCCTGATCGGCGCCTTGGCCCGCGCCGCCTGGGTGGCCGCCAGGGCCCCGGCCGACGCGAACGAGCCGCGCAGCGCGCCGCGGCTGCTGGTGGTGCTGAGCGAGGCGGGCGAGGTCGAGGACGAGGCGCTCGACGGCCCCTTCGCGCGCATTGTCGCCCTCGAGCCGCTCGGGCCCGAGCGGCTGGGCTTCCTCCTCAGCGGCGCGCTCGGCCGCGAGGGCTGCCCGGCCGAGGCGCAGCGCGCGCTCGCCGCCGGCCCCGGCACGCCGGGTCATGCGCTGACGCTCGCGCGCGCCCTGGCCCGCGGCGAGGCGCCCGAGGCGGCGCGGCCGCTCGAGGCGGTGAGCGCCCTGCGCGTCGCGCTGGCGGCGGCCGACCCCGAGACCCGCGCCGCGCTGCTCGCCCTGGCCGCGCTGGGGCAGCCGGCCCCGTTGACCTTCCTGGCGGACGTGGCCCTCGGCGAGGAGGGCACGCTCCGCGCCGGGCTCGAGCGCGCCGCCGCCGAGGGGATCGTCGAGCTCCTGACCCGCGAGCGCTACGTGCTCGACCGCCCCGAGCTGGCGCGCGCCGCCGCGGAGGTCGCCCCGACCGAGCTGGTCGAGGTCGGCGCGCGCCTCGCGGCGCGCCTGGCCGTGGGGCTGGCCTCCGGGGCGGCCTCGCCCTACGAGGAGCGGCTGGCGGTCGCGGACCTCGCCGCGCGGTTCGGGCCGGTGGGCCTGCTGCTCGAGCTCGCGCCGGGGCTGATCGAGCCGCTGACCGCCCTCGGCGCGCCCGGGCGGGCCGCCGCCTTGTGCGAGGCGCTGGCGCGCGCGGGGCACGAGCCCAGCGTCGCGCGCCGCCGCGCCGCCGACGGCTGGCTCGCCGCCGGCCGCCACGCGCGGGCCGAGGTGGCGCTGCGGGCGCTCCTCGACGACGAGGCCCTGCCCGTGAGCGCGCGCGCGCCGCTGCACCGCGCGCTCGCGACCGCGCTGTTGGGGCAAGGGCGCGAGGCGGAGGCGCGCGAGTCGCTCACCGGCGCCTGCGAGGCGCTCGAGGCCGCGGGCGACCCGCCCGAGCAGGCCGACCCCGCCGCCGGGCCGGTCGAGGCCCGCCGCGAGCGCGCGCAGTGCCTGGCGCTGTTGGCGGCGCTCCACCTCGGCGCGGACGAGCGCGCCGAGGCCACGGCGCGCGCCGAGCAGGGCCTGGCGCTGCTCGAGGGCGACGGCGACCCCGAGGCGTTCCGCCTGCGCGGGCGGCTGCTCGGCGTGCTCGGCGAGCTGGCGGTGCTCGAGGAGCGCTTCGCGGCCGCCACCCAGACGTTCAAGGCGGCGCTGGCCCTGCAGCAGCGCCTGGGGCGGGACGAGGACGCCGCGCGCACGCTGCGCTGGCTCGGCAAGGCCGCGTTCTCGGCCGGCCAGCCTGAGCAGGCCGAGTCGAGCTGGCGCGAGAGCCTGGCGCACTACGAGCGGCTCGGGCACGGGCAGGGGGCGGCGCTGGTGCGGGGCAACCTCGGCCTGGCGGCGGCTCGGCGCGGCGCCCTGGGCGAGGCCCGCGACCTGCTCCTCGCCTCGCTCCGCGAGCGCGAGGCGCTCGGCGGGCGGAGCGCGATCGCGACCTCGCTCCACAACCTGGGCTACGTGTACGCCTCGGCCGGCGCGCTGGCCGAGGCGGCCGACTGCTTCCGGCGCTGCCTCGCGCTGCGGCTCGAGGACGACGACCGCTGGTACGCGGCCTCGGCGGCCGCCAACCTCGGCGAGGTGCTGCTCGAGCTCGGCGAGGTGGACGAGGCCGAGGTCCGGCTCGAGGAGGCGCTGCGCGCCCGGGTCGAGCTGGCGGATCGGCGCGGCGAGGCCTCGTGCCTGGCGACGCTGACCGAGCTGCATCGCCGCCAGGGGGCGTTCTCCGAGGCGCTCGCGCTGGCGGCGCGCGCGCGCGAGATCCGCGAGGAGCTGCGCGACCCCGAGGACCTGGTCGACGGGCTGCGGCGCGAGGCGCGGCTCCAGCTCTCGCTGGGCGACCTCATGCGCGCGACGCGGCTGGCGGAGCGGGCGGTGGCCTTGACCGACCAGCACAAGCTGGTGGTGCTCGAGCCCGCTACCCGGCTGCTGCTGGGCGAGGTGCAGGCGCGGCGGGGGCGGCACGTCGCCGCCCGGCGCGAGCTGGAGCGAGCGCGGCGCGCGGCCGAGCGGGTGGGCGACCGGCTGACCGCGCGGGCGTGCGTGATCGAGCTGGCGGCGCTGCGGCTCGCGGCGGGCGAGCCGGCCGACGCGCGGGCGCTGCTCGACTCGCGCCCCGTGCCGCGCCCGGGTCAGCTCCAGCCGCTGGAGGGCGTGGCGCCCCCCGATCGGCAGGGCCTGCTGCGCGTGCGCGAGCGGCTGCTGCGCGCGCGCCTCGAGCTGGCGCAGGGCGGCGGCTCGGTCAGCACCGCGGCGCGCTCGGCGGAGGCCGCGCTGCGCGAGGCGCGCCGGGCGGGGCTCCGCGACCTCGAGTGGCGCGCGCTCCAGGCGCTGGCGGCCTGCGCCGAGGTGTCGGGCCGCCACGAGGACGCGCTGGCGCTCACGCTCGAGGCGCAGGAGCTGGTCGAGACGCTGCTGGCGGGGGTGGAGCGCACGCGCCGGCAGGCCTACCTCGAGGCGGACCCGCTGCGCGGGGCCGCCCTGCGCGGCGACTCGCCGCTGGCGGCGCTCGGCGTGCGGGCCACGCCGGCCGAGGACTCGGGCGAGCGCGCCGTCTCCACGCCGCCCAGGGCCGGGGCGCGCCCGAGCGAGGAGCCGCCCTCGCAGGGGCCGCTGCTCCAGGCCATGCTCCGCTCCACCGCGCCCACGATCGAGCCGGCCCCCCGGCCCAGCGCGCGGCAGCAGCCCGCGGGCCGCGCCTCCGAGGCGCTCCTCGCCTCGACGCCCACGCCGAGCGGCATGGCGCGCGAGGAGTTCGCGGTGATCGTCACGCTCAACCGCCTGCTCGTGGACGAGCCCGACCTCTCGCGCGTGCTCGAGGCGATCGTGGGGACGGCCGCCGAGACCTGCCGGGCGGAGCGCGCCTTCCTCGCGCTGTTCGAGGGCGGCTGCGACGAGGTCACGGTGCTCGCGACCCGCGGGTTCGACGAGGTCGAGCGCGGCAGCCAGCGCTTCTTCCGCCGCTGCGCGTTCAAGGCCGCCACCACGGGGCAGCTCGTGCTCAGCGCCGAGGCGGCGGTCGGCCCCGAGACCAAGCGCCAGGCGCACGTGGTCGGGCTGGGGCTGCGCTCGGTGGTCGCGGGGCCGGTGACCGTGCCCGACGGGCGGCGCGGCGCGCTCTACGTCGACGCGCCGTTCCAGGTGGGTCGGTTCACCGACCGCGAGGTCGACCTGATCGAGGCCCTCGCCGACCAGTGCGCCATGGCGCTCGGGCGCGGCGCGCTCGAGCAGGCGCTGCGCGACGCGCGCGGCGTGCGCCCGGGCGTGGCCCAGCGGGAATACCTGCAGGCCAAGGCCGAGCGCGAGCGCTCGCTGCTGGTGCAGTTCGGCAAGCGGCCCGAGGGCGCCGGCGCCGCGCCGTGGCTGGCCGGCCGCTCGCCCGCCATGCGGCGCGCGGTCGAGACGCTGGAGCGGGTCGCGCCGACCGACCTGTCGGTGCTGATCGTCGGGCCGCCGGGGGTGGGCAAGGGGGTCGCCGCGCGCGCGCTGCACGCGGCGAGCGGGCGCACGGGCAAGGTGGTGACCCTCGACCTGCGCGAGCTGCCCGAGGAGGCCGGCCCGGTGGAGGCGCTGCTCTACGGCTGCGTGGCCGGCGCGTTCTCGGGCGCCGACGAGCGGCTGGGCCTGCTGCGCGAGGCGGACGGGGGGACGCTCCTGCTCGAGCACGTGGTCGACGCGTCCCCCGCGATCCAGGCCAAGCTGGTGCGCGCGCTCGAGGAGCGGGCGGTCACGCCGCTCGGCGCCAACGCCCCCGTCCCGTTCCAGGCGCGCCTGGTGGCGACCGCCGGCCCGGACTTGGAGGAGGCGGTGCGCGACGGGCGCCTGCGCCACGACCTGTACCTGCTGCTCGGCCAGGCCTCCGTCAGCCTGACGCCGCTCGACGAGCGGCCCGACGACAAGGGCCCGCTGATCGACTGCCTGCTCGCCTCGTGGCGGCGCGGCGACGTGGTGCCCGAGGTCACGCCCAAGGCGCGGGCGGCCCTCGAGCTGCGCAGCTACCCGGGGAACGCCCGCGAGCTGAACGCGATCCTCGCGGCGGGCGCGGTGGTCGCCGACGGGCGCCCGATCGAGGTCGACGACCTGCCCCTGGCGCGGCGGGTGGTCCGCGCGCCGCTGCAGGACGCCCTGCGCGAGTTCGAGCGCCGCTACGTCGAGGCGGCGCTCCGCGCCAACCGCGGCGACCAGACCCGCGCGGCGCAGGAGCTCGGGATCAGCCGGCGCGCGCTCAAGCGCAAGCTCGAGCAGCTCGGGATCACCGCGTAGCCGCCGGCGAAGCGCGACCGCGCGTCGCCTTCCCCGACGGCCACCCTCAGCGCGCGCGGTCGACCGCGCTTGGTTATCCTCCCCGCCCGTGCGCCAGCCCACCTTGAGGATCGACGACCTGCTCGCGGCCCGGGTGGTGGCGAAGCAGCTCCCTCACGAGCGCGAGCGGCTGCTCCGCGTGCTCGGCGCGCTGCGCGCCGGAGCGGCCGAGCGCAGCCTCCTGTTCACCCTGGTGGCGGACGGCGCCCTCGAAATGGACCAGGCGCGGGCGGTGCAGCAGCTCGTCGAGCGCCACAAGCGCGGCCGGGCGCTGGCCGCCTACACCCAGCTCCTCGTGCGGGCGGGCTCGAGCGAGGCGCGGGTCCGCGCGCTCGCCGAGCGGCTCGGGTCCGAGTCGGACCTCAACGAGCTCGGGGAGGCGGTGGTGGCCGAGGGGCTGCTCCCGCGCGAGCGCGAGCAGGCGCTGCGGTTCGAGGCGCGGGTCGCGCTCGACCGCGAGCTCGCCGAGCAGGTCCGCCAACACCTCGCCGCCCACGGCGGCGGCACGCCCGAGCCGCCCGCGCGCTCGCCGAGCGGGCTCGACACCGGCAAGTTCCTGCAGGTCGCGGCGCTCCCCCAGGCGGGCACGACCGAGTTCCGCCTGGCGCCGCGTCCGCCCAAGGCCGCCGCCGAGCCGCCGGTGGAGGGCCCCGGCTTCGCGATCCCGACGTGGATCGACACCGCGGACGCGTCCTACGGGCGCCCCGCGATCGGCCCCTACCGGATCGTGGGCCTGATCGGGGCGGGCGGCATGGGGCGGGTGTTCCTGACCTACGACCCCGCGCGGCCCGAGCGCCCCGTCGCCGTGAAGGTGCTGCACAAGGGGGCCAGCGCCGACGCGCTCGGGCGCTTCCGGCGCGAGCTCCTCGCCAACGGGCTGCTGCAGCACGACGCGGTGCTCGAGATCTACGACGGCGGCGAGAACGAGGAGGGCGAGCACTTCTTGGCCATGGAGTTCTTCGACGGGCAGAACCTCGCCAAGGTCCTGGCCGAGGAGGGGCGCCTCGGCGCGCGCACGGCGATCTCGATCGCGCGGCAGGTCGCGCAGGCGCTCGGCGCCGTGCACGGGGCCAAGGTGGTGCACCGCGACCTCAAGCCCGACAACGTGCTGCTGGCGCCGGCCCGCGACCGGATCAAGCTCATGGACTTCGGGATCGCGCTGGTCCAGGGCCTGGGCGAGTTCGAGGACCGCGTGTTCCACACCATGGGGAACGCCTTGATCGGCACGCCGCGCTACATGTCGCCCGAGCAGGCGGGCGGCGAGGCGCTCGACCCGCGCTCCGACCTGTACGCCCTCGGCCTGGTGCTCTACGAGATGCTCGCGGGGCGCAGCCCGTTCGAGGCCGAGGGGGACGTCGGGTTCGTGGCCTGCCACATGGTCGAGGACCCCTGCCCGCTGCGCGAGGCCGACCCGTTCACCGAGTTCCTCCCCCCCGAGCTGCACGACCTCGTCGACCGCCTGCTGCGCAAGGACCCCGACGAGCGCCCGCCCAGCGCCGCGGAGGTGGAGACCACCCTCGGCGCGCTGCTGCCGAAGGTGGTGGACGCGTAGACCCACTCACTCCTTCTCCTCCGGCCACGCCTGCGGGTCCGCTGGCTCGCGCGCTCGCAGGTGGCTGACCGCCTGGGCGACGTAGCAGCCGAGGGCCAGGTAGGGCCCCAGGCCGAGCAGCCCCGCGCCGAAGAACAGCGCGCTCACGGCCGCCACGTGGAGCACCGGCGCGTAGAGCGCGCAGAATCCGAGGGCCACCACGACGCCCACCACCAGACCGAGCGCGACCCAGCGCCGACGGTGGCCGACCGCCGCGCCGAGGTAGGCGGCCATGGCGAAGGCGATCAACGGATAGAGCGGCCGGTGCGCGGTGGGCGCGTACAGCTCGCGCCAGGGGCCGAGGTCCCAGCCCGGCAGCGCGAGCCCTCCAGACAGCAGCCGCCCCAGCCCGGCCTCGTTGGCCGCGAAGCACACCAGCGGCACCAAGATCGCGCCCACCAGACCCACGAACGGCAGCTCCCGCTCGAAAGGCCGAGCGCGCCGGCCCGCGGGCCGAGGGCGCGGCTCCCCCCAGCGCGCACGCCCGCCGCGCGCTGGCGCCTGCGCGCAGCCCAGCGTCGGGCACCCCCCAGCCGCGGCCAGGCACTCGCCGTGCACGAGCGTCGCGCAGCCCGAGCAGGCTCGCGCGCGCGCCTCGTCGAGCGCGTCGTGGCAGTAGGCGCAGCGCGGCGCGCGCCGCGCCGCACGCTCGGCGCGCAGCTCGGGGTCGGGCACGCGTCCCTCCGCGGCCGATGACGCCCGCGTCCCGAATCGGGATCAGCGCCCCAGCGCGCGACGTGGCGCCTACCCCCGGATGTTGCGCGACTTGCTACGCGCGCAACGCGCCGAGCAGGCGCTCGTCCTCGATCGTGTGGTCCTCGGCGAGGAACAGGGCGAGGCCGAGCACCCGCTGGAGCGCCTCGTCGCCGCAGAACGGCAGGGGCAGCGTCTCGACCCGGCGCGCGGCCGACCAGCCGGGCTCGACCCGGAGCGGGCGGCCGCTCGGCAGCGTGACCACCTCGCGGCCGGCGAGGGCGACCGCGTAGCGCCCGAGGGTCCCGCGGACCACGAGCGCGTGCTCGCCGACGGCGCACCGCTCGCCGAGCGCGACGCGCGGGAGGAACGCGCGCAGCACCTCGCCGCGGTGGCGGGCCAGGCGCTCGAGCGCCGGCGCGCCGGCGGGGCCGCCGAGGGCGGCGCCCTCGATCAGCAGCGTCAGCTCGCGGAGCAGCTCCGAGAACACCAGCGGGGGGACCGCCTCGGGCGCCACACGCGCGCCGTCGGCGTCGAAGAACGCGAGCGCGGCCGGCGCGACCAGGTCCGCGGCGTCGCCCGTCGCGCCGCGCAGGCGCAGCTCGACCGAGAGCCCGCTCTCCGGGAGCGCGCGGCGCGCCGCGTCGCCCTTGCGCGAGCGCACGTAGCTCCAGCCGCCGCGCCGGCAGCGCGCGCGCAGGGCGGACCGCTGCAGCGGCGCGCTCGGCAGCCCGCCCCGCGGGTCGCGC
>CAZMSZ010000322.1:0-4747 GCA_964569055.1 uncultured Planctomycetota bacterium
CGCGCCGGCCGCGGCGCTCGAGCTGGTCGCCGCCGCCGAGGGGTGGCTGGTCGCGCCGCCGCGCCTGGTCCCCGCCGGCGCCCGCGAGATCGCGCTCGAGCTGGAGCGCGGCCTGCGCGTGGCGGGTCGCGTGATCGGGGTCGATGCGGCCCTGGCGCGCGAGGAGGTGTGGGTCGCGCTGCACGGGGCGGGACCAGCGTTCCTCCATGACGGCGAGCCCGTGCAGGCCGACGCGAGCGGGCGGTTCGAGCTGCTGGGCGTCCCGCCGGGCAGCGGCTACCTCCTCACCGGTCGCACGGCGCGCGGCGCCCGCGGGGTGCTCGCGCTGCCGGCGGTCGCGGCGCCCGGTCTCGGCGGGCTGGTGCTGGAGCTGCGCGCGCTCGAGCTGCGCGGCCGGGTCGAGGGCGCAGGCGCGCTCGACCGCGCGGCGATCGCGGTCGAGGTCCGCCCCGCGGGCTCGCCGCCCGGCGCGCCCGCCGCGGAGCGCGCTCCGCTCGCGCCCGGCGATCGGTTCGCCGTGCTCGTCCCCGAGCCGGGGGAGTGGGAGGCGCGCGCGGTCGGACCCGCCGGGGTGCGCTCGCGCTGGACCCGCGCCGCGGTCGGGACCGCTGTCGGACGAGGCGCGCCCGAGCCCGAGCTGGTGCTGACCCTCGGCGCCCCGTTCACGCTGCGCGGGCGCGTGCTCGGCGCGCGCGGCGCCGCGCTCGGCGGCGCGCGCGTCACCCTGCGCGGCGAGCCCGCCTGGGCCTGCGACCCGGCCAGCGCGCGCACGGGCGAGGACGGGGCGTTCGTGCTCGAGGTGCGCGGCGTCCCGCCCTCGCTGGTGCTGGCCGCCAGCCATCCCGGCTGCTTCCCCGCCCGGCACGTGCTGCGCGCGACCCCGGGGGGCGAGGTGTCGTCGTTCGACCTGGTGCTCGAGGCGATCCCGCGCCCGATCCCGATCGAGGCGGGGCCGTTCCTCGGCCCCGACGGTCGCCCGCTGAGCGGGGTCACCCTGGCGCTCGATCCCGACGACCCCGAGGCGGCCTCGGCGGAGCTGGTCCTCGACGCCGAGGGGCGCCCCGAGCTCTCCACCCTGGGGCCCGGCCGCTGGACCGTGTCGTTCCTCGAGCCGGCCACCGACGAGCTGCGGGCCTGGACGCTCCAACTCGAGCTCGAGCCGGGCGACCGGGTCAGCCTGGCCCACCGCGAGGAGCAGCCGCGCGGCCGGGTGGACGGCGCGGTCCGCGGCCCGCTCGAGCGGTTGCTCCAGCTCGACCTGCGCCCGCACGAGCCGCCGCCCGGCGCGTTCACGTTCGTCGCCGCCCGCGCCGCCGACGCCTCGGGCCGGTTCAGCTTCGCCGCCGTGCCGCCCGGGCAGTACGTCGTGCGCGCCCGCTACGAGGAGGGCGTAGCCGAGGCCCCCTGCGAGGTCACGCCGGGCCGGACGGTCTGGGTGGAGCTGGGCGGCCCCGAGCCTCGCTGAGCGGCGTCGGCTCCAGCCGACGCCGCGACGTCCCAGCCGCGGGGCCCGCGCGGTCGCGCAACCTCGCCCCGGCCTGACCTGATCGTCGCGTCGCCGTCGCGGTCGCGTCGCCCTCGGTCTCGCCGTGAGGAGAGTCCGAGGAGAGCGCCTCCCCAGTGCGGACACGACTTGGGATTGGCGCGCTCGTTGTTCCTACGCGCGGCCGCAAGGAAGGAAGCCCGATGCTCAGGACCGCGCCCGCTCGTTCGCCCCGCCTCGCCGTCGCCCTGCTCGCGCTCGCGTGGCTCGCCCCTCCCGCCGCCGCGGCCGACCTCGGCAGCCTGACGCGCGTCGGCTCGGGCGACCTCGCCTACCGCTGGCAGCGCCGCGACCTCGTGATCACCCTCCGCGACCGCGACGGCCGCTGGAGCGAAGAGGAGGCGCTCAAGGTCCGCGACGCCCTCGACAAGCTGCCCGACATCCTCGTGCGCAAGTCGATCGAGCGGGCCAAGGTCGCGCGGATCTACCGCGACGTGCTGCCGCGCAACCGCAAGGGCGCGCGGGGCGGGCGCTCGGCCACGGCCGAGGTCCGCAACGGCTACATCTCGGTCGGGGACTGGCTCATGGCGCAGCCCGCCGAGCGGGTCTACGAGACCGTGGTCCACGAGTTCGGCCACGCGATCCACTACTCGATCGCCGGTCGCCTCCTGTACGAGATCTACACCCCGGGCTGGACGAACCTCTCCTGGACCAACGCCATCGTCGACGGGCTCAAGAGCTGGAACGGCTTCGTCAGCGACTACGCCCGCGAGAACGACCACGAGGACTTCGCCGACACCGTCGAGTTCTACTGGCTCGCGCCCGACGAGCTGAAGCGGGTCAGCCCGGCCAAGTTCCGCTACATGCGCGACGTGGTGTTCGAAGGCGTGATGTCCCCGCCCAGCGCGCGGATCCCCGGCAAGCGCGCGATCGACCCGGTGCGCCCGGAGATCTCGCGCCTCGGCGACACGGTCGACACGCCGGGCTCGGTGGTGCAGGTCTACGGCAAGCACTTCATGGGGCCGCTCGACGGCGGGTTCAACGCCGTGCGCTACGGCAGCAAGAGCGCGGTCGAGCTCGCGCTCTCGCGCCGCCGGATCGTCTCCTGGGTGCCGCTCACCGCCGGGACCGGCAGCCGCCCGATCACCGTGGCCACCCAGGACGGGCGCAGCGCCCCGGCCGCGTTCCGGGTCAAGAAGCCCTGGTGGAAGTTCTGGTAGCGGCCGCGCTCAGTTCGCGGTCTGGACGCCCCGCGGGAGCCCGTCGAGGGGGACACGGAGCGGCTGCCCGTTCAGGCTGGACATGAACGTGCGGTCCCACCCGGGGAGGTCGTCGATCCGCCGCAGCTCGAGGTCGGGCTCCTCGGGGAGGATCCCCGAGTGCACGAGCTTCATCTCGGTCTGCTCCGGGGCGACGAGCAGGGTGTAGTTGGCGTTCCAGATGTCGAGCTCCACCTTGCCCTCGTCGTAGGCGTCCAGGGTGTACTGCCGCACGTACTCCCGCGTCACGCCCCTGGCGACGATCCGCGCGAGCAGGTAGCCCCGCAGCACGCCGTGGGGCGACTGCCACTCTCGAAGCGCTCCTCGAGCTGCCCGGGGAACACGATCAACTGGAGACTCTCGGGCGCCACACCGCGGATCGGGGACAGCCCGGGCGGGTTCAAGGGGGCATCGTCGGTCGAGGTCGAGGCGCAGAAGAACGGCACGTGTCGGGGCTGATTGGTGACCTCCCACACCCCGGGCAGGTAGGCCGTGAGCGCCGGGAGATAACCCCGCGCGTCCGACTCCACCGGCTCGGGGCCCGCGCAGCCCGCCAGCGCGGCGATGAGGACGCAGATCCAAGACACGTTCGACCGCATTGGACTCCTCCGCCCCGGCGCGGACGCCGCTTATACGAGAGGCCGCCGCGCGATGGCAAGCGCGTGTCCGGGCCCGCGCCGTTGCGCGGATGGGAGGTTGGTGCTCGAATGCCGCCGCTACACCCAGGAGGCATGACCATGACAGCCACCCGCACCGAGAGCGACACGCTCGGCGCCGTCGAGGTCCCGGCGGACCGCTACTGGGGCGCGCAGACCCAGCGCAGCCTCGAGAACTTCCCGATCGGCTGGGAGCCGATGCCGACCGCGGTGGTGCGGGCCCTCGCCACGATCAAGAAGGCCTGCGCGGCGGTGAACGTGGCCAACGGCGGCCTCTCGCCCGAGCTGGGCGAGTGGATCGAGCGGGCGGCCGACGAGGTGATCGCCGGCCAGCTCGACGACCACTTCCCGCTGGTGGTGTGGCAGACCGGCTCGGGCACCCAGAGCAACATGAACGTGAACGAGGTGATCTCGAACCGCGCGATCGAGCTCCTCGGCGGGGTGGTCGGGAGCAAGCAGCCGATCCACCCCAACGACCACGTCAACCGCGGGCAGTCCTCCAACGACTGCTTCCCGACCGCCATGCACATCGCGGCCGTGCAGCACCTCCACGCCCACCTGCTCCCCGCCCTCGAGGCGCTCCACGCGGGCCTGCTCGACAAGGCCCAGGCGTTCGCCGAGATCGTGACCACCGGCCGCACCCACCTGCAGGACGCGACCCCGCTCACGCTGGGCCACCAGTTCGGCGCCTTCGCCAAGCAGGTCGAGTACGGGATCGCCCGGGTCAAGGCGACGCTGCCGCGCCTGTGTCAGCTCGCTCAGGGCGGGACCGCCGTGGGGACGGGGTTGAACGCCCCAGACGGCTTCGACCGCGCCGTGGCGGCCAAGATCGCCGAGCTGACCGGCCTCCCGTTCGAGACGGCCGAGGACAAGTTCGAGGCCCTCAGCGCCCACGACGCGATCGTCGAGGCCTCGGGCGCGCTCAACGTGCTCGCCGCGAGCCTGATGAAGATCGGCAACGACATCCGCCTGCTCGGCTCGGGCCCGCGCTGCGGGATCGGCGAGATCGTGCTCCCGGCCAACGAGCCCGGCTCGTCGATCATGCCCGGCAAGGTCAACCCGACGCAGGTCGAGGCGCTCACCATGGTGTGCGCGCAGGTGATGGGGAACCACACCACGATCACCGTGGCCGGCTCCAACGGGCACCTGCAGCTCAACGTCTTCAAGCCGGTCATGATCTACGCGCTGCTGCAGTCGATCCAGCTGCTCGGCGACGCCAGCCGCAGCTTCCTCGACCGCTGCGTGGCCGGGATCGAGCCCGACCGCCGCCGGATCGAGGACCTGCTCGGCCGCTCGCTGATGCTCGTGACCGCCCTCGCGCCGCACATCGGCTACGACCAGGCGGCCGC
>CAZMSZ010000322.1:4847-8870 GCA_964569055.1 uncultured Planctomycetota bacterium
CCCCTCACAGCTGCCCATCCCAGCTGTCCCGAAGCGGCGCATCCAGCCGCCCCAGGGCCATGGCCTGCAGCTCCTGATAGCAGGCCACGCCCTGCACGAACACCAGCTCGCAGGTTTTGACCCGATACAGGCGGCCGTCGGCGAGCTGGAACCGGTCGCCCGGGCCGAGCCGCGGGCGGAGCGGGGCCTGGAACACGCCGCGGGTGGTCTCGTACAGGAGCTGGAGCGGGGCGCTGGCGTGCTCGTCGGGGCCGGGCGCGCGGCGCTCGAGCATGGCGCGGAGCCCGTGGGCGAGGAGCGCGCTCTGGAAGGCGCGCAGGATCACCTGCGGCGAGGGGCCGCTCGGCGCGGGCGGCGGCGGGGCGGGCTCGGCGTCCCAGGCGGGCTCGGCCGGCGGCGTCGGCGGCGGCGCGCGGCGAGCCTGGTCCATGGCGAGCCCGCTGCTCCAGCTCGCGCCCCAGGCCGTCTCGTCCGCGTAGCCGCCGCCGAGCCCGCCCGACTCGCCGAACGGCTGGTACTCGTAGGCGAGGCCCCCGCCGGGAGCGGCGCTCGAGCCGTCGACGGCCGCCTGGCTGTAGGGGTCGACGAAGGCGTCCTCGCTGGGGCGACCTGCCGCGGCCTGGCGCGCGCGCCGCTCCGCGTCGGTGAGCGGCAGCCCCGTGAAGGGATCGGTGGCGAAGGGGTCGGCCTGGAACGGATCGGGCGTCACCGCCTGCTGCGGCGCGGGCGCCGCGCCCGCGGCCGCCCCGAGCGGGAGGCCGGTGAAGGGGTCGAGCGAGAACGGGTCGACCGCGGGTGACGCCGGCGCGCTCGGCGTGCTCGCGGTGGGCGGCGCGATCGGGTCCGGCGGGACGATCGGCGCGGGCGCGACGAACCGCGCCGGCGGAGCCGACGAGCCGCGGGGCGCCGCCGTCGCCCGCTGGAGCGCGCTCGGCGCGGCGCGGTAGCGCTCGTAGGTCTCGACCAGCAGGCGCTCGAGGTCCGCCTCGTAGCCCTCGAACCGGATCTCGCTGGCCTGGGCCAGGATCTCCTCCAGGCCGCCGGCGCCGAGGTCGTGCGCCGGCGCGGGCATCTCGAGCTCCTCGACCACGGTGCGCGAGAGGGCGTCCTCGGAGCTCTCGCGCAGGAAGTCGCTGACCTGCTCGAGGGTGGCCACCGGCTCCTTCGGCGCCGCCTCGATCGGCGGCCGCGGGCTCCCGTCGCTCGCCCAGGGCGAGAGCAGCTCGCCGCTCTCGGCCAGCGGCGGCTCGGCGGGCGGCGGCGAACCGGCGCGCTCCGGCGCGGGGCGCGCGCGCGGCGCCTCGTCGCGCGGCGGTCGGGACGCGCGACCCGGCGCGCCGAGCGGGCGGCCCGGCGGCTCTGCGCGACGACCCGGCGCTGCGGGACGGCCCGGCGCCGGCGTGCGACCGGTCGCGCTCGCGGGACGACCCGGCGAACGCGCAGGGCGAGCGCGGGCTTCCGCCGGCCGACCGGTCGCGCCCGCGGGACGACCCGGCGCGTCCGGCGACCGGGCCGGCGCTCCGCTGCGATTCGCCGGGGGACAGGCCGCGCGGCCCGTCGATCCAGCCGGCCCTCGCTCCGATCCCGCCGGGCGCCGCCGACCGGCTTCGGGGCGCGGCTCGCGCAAGCGCCCCTCCGAGCGGGCGCTCGCCCGAGCGGCGCCCGGCGCCCGGGAGACCACCGTGGCCCGCGCCAGGAGCTCATCGAGCAGCGTCCGCCCCAGGCGGCCCCCCGGGCCGACGCCGCCGAGCTGCGGCGCCTCCTCGCCGCTCCGCTCCAGCAGGCGATCGGCCCGCGCGAACAGGTCCGCCAGGGCCCGCTTGTCGATCCGGCCCGCGACGCGCTCGCTCATGGCCTCGCTCGCGCCAGGTCCGCTTCGCCGCCTCGAGCCCGCCCCGCGCTCACGATCGCCGTCCCCCTGATAGGAGCGTAGCGCGCCCGCGGGCGGCGCGCCAAAGCGACGGCGCGCTCAGCGCCCGGTCAGCTCGCCCACCAGCTCCACGAAGCGCGAGACCGCCTCGGGCGCCGTGAGCGGCCCCACGCTGGCGCGCACCGCGCCGCCCGGCGCCGTGCCGAGCCGGCGGTGCGCGCGCGGGGCGCAGTGGAGCCCCGCGCGCACGCAGGCCCCCGCGCCGTCGAGGCAGGCCGCGAGCTCCTCGGGCTCCCAGCCCGCCGCGGTGAAGCTCACGATCGGGAGCTCCCCCGGCGCGCCGCCGCCGTACGTCCGCACGTTCGGCAGCGCGCCCAGCCCCTCGCGCAGCGCCGTCCCCAGCGCGGCGGCGCGCTCGTGCAGCGCGGCGGGAGTCTCCTCGCGCACCCAGCGCGCCGCCACGGCCAGCGCCGCGCAGGCGAGCGCGTCGGCGGTGCCGGGCTCGAGCGCGCCCGGGAGCTCGCGCGGCGGCTCCTCGCGCTCGCTCGCGGTCCCGGTCCCGCCCGCGATCAGCGGCGGCAGCTCGAGGTCGCGCCGCACCCACAGCCCGCCGATCCCCGTCGGTCCGTGCAGCCCCTTGTGACCCGAGAACGCCACCAGGTCCGCGTCGAGCGCGTCGAGGGCGAGCGGCAGCGCGCCCGCGGTCTGGGCCGCGTCCACCAGCACCCGCGCCCCCGCGGCGCGCGCGCGCGCCACGATGGCCGCCACGTCCTGCACGGCGCCGGTCACGTTCGAGCCGTGGGCCACCGCCACCAGCGCGCAGGGCGCGGCGGCCAGCCGCCGCTCGAGGTCGTCGAGGTCCCAGCGCAGGGCGTCGTCGCTCGCCACCTCCTCCACCCGCACGTCGCGCTCGCGCGCGAGCAGCCACAGCGGACGGAGCACCGCGTTGTGCGCCTCGGGCCCGATCAGGACCCGCGCGCCCGGCGCGAGCACCCCGCGGAGCGCCACGTTGAGCGCCGCGGTGCAGCCGGGCAGCAGCGCGAGCCGGCGCGCGTCGCCCGCCCCGAGCAGCCGGGCCAGCGCGACGCGGGCGCGCTCCACCGCGTCGCCCGCCCGGCGAGCCAGCGCGTGCCCGCCGCGGCCGGCGCTGCCCGCGTCCTCGCGCAGGAAGCGCGCCGCCTCCTCGGCGACCCCCGGCGCCTTGGGGAACGAGGTCGCCGCGTGGTCGAGGTACAGGGTCACCCGCGGCCCGTCACTCGATCCGCACCAGCTCGAGCAGCAGCGTGCCGTCGTCCTGCTGGACCGAGCGCAGCCCGCCGGGCGCCCACCGGCGCGAGATCCAGGTCCGCACGTTGCCGGCCTGATAGATCTCGGCCTCGAACACCACCCCGCTGATCTCGAGCCGCTCGTGCCCTTCTGGCGCCAGCGGCTGCGCCGCCCCGTCGGTCGGCCCGTCCGCCGGGTCCGCGGTGAGCGGGAACACCGACTCGGTCGCCGGCCCCACCGCCCGGCCGCCCAACAACGCCTGCACGGCGCAGGTGATCTCGGTCTCGCCGAGCGCGCGGACCTCGTAGACCAGCTCCATGCCGCCCGCCATGCGGTAGACGTAGCGCTGCCCGACCCGCACGTGGTCGGTGACCCACACGAAGGCGGGCGCCGCGACCGCCGCGGTCGTGCTCTCGCCCAGCATGCCGAGCTGGCTCATCAGGAACACGCGCTGGTCGACCGCCTCCTGCAGCCGCAGCGAGAGGGGCTTGCCCGCGCCGTGACCGGCGGCGCGCTCGACCCACAGCAGGACCGGCCGCTCCGCGGGCGAGGACTTGGTCGCGGCCTGCAGCCGCGCCGCCATCTTGCGGGCGTGGAGCGGGTGCACCCGCGAGTCGTTCTCGCCCGCGGTGAGGAGCACGGCGGGGTACTCCACCCCGTCCTTCACGTTGTGGTACGGCGAGTAGGCGCGCAGATAGGCGAACTGCTCGGCGTCCTCCGCGCTCCCGTACTCGGGCACCCAGAAGCGGGCCATGAGGAAGCGGTGGTAGCGCAGCATGTCGAGCAGCGGCACCGCCGAGATCGCGGCGCGGAACAGGTCGGGGCGCTGCACCACCGCAGCGCCCGTGAGCAGCCCGCCGTTGCTCCCGCCCGCGATCGCGAGGCGC
>CAZMSZ010000323.1:0-8867 GCA_964569055.1 uncultured Planctomycetota bacterium
CCGCCGCGAAGGGCGTTCGCGGCGGGCGGCGCCCGAGCTGCTCCAGAGCGCGCTGGTGGACGGGGTGCTCATGCGCTGGGAGGAGCACGGGGAGGAGGGGTTGCCCGTGGTGCTGCTGCACGGGCTCCCGACCAGCCCGCGCCTGTGGCGCTTCGTGCTGAGCGAGCTCGCCCCCGACCTCGAGGCGGGCCGCCTGCGCTGCCTCGCCTGGGAGCTGGTCGGGTTCGGTCACTCGGGGCGGGAGGGGCTCGGGCGCGACGTGTCGCTCGCCGCGCAGACCGAGCACCTCGCGGCGTTCCTCGACGCGCTCGGCCTGCGGCGGGTGGTGCTGGTGGGGCACGACCTCGGCGGGGGCGTGGCGCAGCGCCTCGCGGCCCTCGCGCCCGAGCGGGTCGCGGGGCTGGTGCTGGTGGACAGCGTCGCCTACGACGGGTGGCCGGTCCCGCCGGTGCGCGTCGCGCGGGGCGTGGCGGGCTGGATCGAGCGCGCGCCGGCGGCGCTCCTCGACCCGCTCCTCGCGGCCACGCTCCGCTGGTTCGCTCGCCGCGACCTCGCCGAGGCGGGCGCGCCGTATCGCCGCGCCTACGACGGGCCGCACGGGCCGCGCACGCTGGCCCACCAGCTCCGCGCGCTCGACCCGCGGGACACGGCCGAGGTCGCCGCCGCGCTGCGCGAGCTGACGGTCCCGGCCCAGGTGGTGTGGGGCGAGCGCGACCCGCTCGGGGTGTGCGCCGCGGCCCGCCTGGCCCGCGACCTCGAGGCCCCGCTCGAGCTGATCCCGGGCGCCGGCCACTTCACGCCCGAGGACCACCCCGACGCCGTCGCGCGCGCGATCCGCGAGGTCGTGGCCGACGCCGCGCTCGCCGAGCGGCGCGTCCGCCCCGGCCGGACGAGCCGGGTCCGCGGCGGCGCGCGCGGGCTGCGGGTGCGCGACGCGAGGTAGCGACTAGGCGATCCGCTCCGGAACCGTGGGCGCGCCGCCGTTGCCGCTCAGCGCCTTCTCGAGCGCGGTGCCGCGCAGGAGCTGCGCCAGGACGTCCGACACGCTGCGGCCGCCCAGGATCGCGAGGGGGGCCATGGACTCGGAGACGCGCTCCACCAGGGCCCGGTCGCTGAAGGCCTGCAGCGCGGCCACCAGGTCGGGCGACACGGCCTTGGCCTTGTCGACCACCGCCTGGACCTCCGCCCGCACCAGCTCGAGGCGCTGCGCCTGGCGCCGCTCGAGCAGCGACAGCTCCAGCTCGGCGGCGGCCCGCTTGCGCGCCAGGGCCAGCTCGTCGACGCGCGCCTGCGCCTCCTCCTCGGCGTGGCGCGCGGCCAGCGCGCGCCGAGTCTGCTCGTCCTTGGCGGCGAGCGCCGCCAGCGCGAGCGCGTGCTCCTGCCGCCGCGCCTCGCCGCGCAGCTCGAGCTCCTTGAGGCGCGACTGCGCCTCGCACTCGGCGACCTGCCGGCGCACGGCCTCGGTCTGCTCCACGAGGTGGAGGCGGCGGCGCTCGGCCGCGATCTGCAGCGTGTGCCCGAACGCCTTCTGCTGGGCCTCGACGAGCAGCTCGGAGACCGCCTCGTCGCCGATCTCGACGTCGAGCACCTCGACGTCGTAGATCCGCATGCCGTTCTCCTCGAACAGCCGGCCGGGGCGGCGCCCCTTCTCCTCGGCGGTGCCGAGCACCGCGTCGCGGACCACGTCGATCGAGGCGCCGTAGAACTCCTCGATCCCGAGCCGCTTGACCCGGTTGCGCAGCAAGGAGCGCATGTGGTCGGTCAGGAACTTGACGTAGTTCTCGACGTTGAACCACTTCTCGGGGTCGCCCTCGAAGTTGACCCGATACGAGAGGCGGATCGAGACCCGCACGAGGTCGAGCGTCTCGGCCTCGACCACGTCGCTCACCTTGTTGTGGAGCACGCGCAGGTAGGCGGAGCGCAGCAGCCTGGCGTCCGACTTGGGCGTGCCGGTCGAGAGCTCCATGGGCTCGAGCGTCTCGTCGTACTCGAGCAGGTGGGCGTGCGGTCCGACCACGACCTTGCGCGTGCCGCTCTTGGAGACAACCAGCACGGCGTAGCCGGTCCACACCCCGATCGAGACCGCGCCCTCGTACTTGGTGTCGAGGGTCACGGTGCGCGGCGGGGTGAACCGTGAGCGGCGGCGGAAGTCGTCGCCCGCGAACTCGGGCAGCTCCTCGTCGGCGGCGGCGGGCTCGGCCGGGCGCGATAGCTCGGCGGCGACGGCCTTGGCCTCGAGCGCGTGCTCGCCGGGGCCCTGGGCCCGCAGCGCCTCCTTGAGCCGCTGGTTGACCTCGAGCGCCTCGTCGTTGCCGGGGAACCACAGCTCGACCTGCCCCGGGCTCAGCACCCGGCGCACGATCACCTCGCGGCGCGGGTCGGGGAGCAGCATGGCGGGGCCGCGGATCAGCCGGATCTGGCCGGAGCGGCGGTCGAGGCAGTAGCGCCCCTCGCCGGCCGGGATCGCGACGGCGTGGTGGATCTCCTGCTCGCCGTACTTGATGATCGCGTGCTCTCGGGGCGCGGGAAGTAGATCATGCGGTCGCGCCCGGTGATGAACAGCTCGTCGCCGACCTGGTACTCCTCGTCCCCCTCGCGGTAGGGCGCGATCACCTTGACGTAGATCCCGCTGATCTCGTTGAGCTCGATCGCCTTGAACTTGCGGCGGCCGTGGCGCGTGACGAACGTCTCGGTCGGCTCGGGGAACACGACCGCCGGCCCCTCGATGAACCGCTTGTTGCCGTCCTCGTCCAGCAGGATGCAGTACTCCAGCCGCTCGAGCGTGACGGCCTCCCGCACGTACTCGCCGCGCTCGTCGCGCAGCACCTCCACCCCGGTGGGCGGGATGTAGTAGGAGACCGCGGTCCCCTTGATCACGAGCTGCTTGCCGAGGGTCAGCTCGGGGGTGGGCTGCTCGTCGGCGCGCGCGGCGCCCTCGTCGGGCGACTGCGGCTTGATCACCGCGTTGCGCCAGTTCGCCTTGGCGCTCTCCTCGTCGTAGACCCGCACCAGGAGGTACTGGTTGGAGCGCAGGTTGTGGCCGGGCACGATCCGGACCATCTGCCCGGGCCAGAGCGCGAACGAGACCGGCCCCGGGATGTTCACCTTGTGGCCGACCTGCAGCTCGGGGAGGCTGTTCACGGTGCCCGTCTTGGGGTGGCCCCCTTCGCGCGCCGGGTTCTTGACCGTGAGGTACCAGCCCTCGGGCGCGGTCGGGAAGATCCGGATCGACTGCTCGAGCAGGCAGCGCTCGAAGCGCTTGGTCCGCTCGTTGAACGTCACCGGCTGGTCGGTGTTCGCGAGGCTGGTCTTGTAGGGCCCCACGTAGGCGTTGATGTTGCCCTTGGTCTGATCCGAGATGAACGCGAACTCGTTGGGCGCGAGGACCAGGTCCCGCTCCCGCGTGCTCTCCCCCACCCGCTCCTCCTCGGCGCAGCGCGCCGCGTGTCGCTCCGTCGTCCGGCGGCCTCCGCAGGCCCGCTCACCGCCCAATCGAAAGGGGCGGCCAGCCAGCCCTTCCAGGCACGTCGCGCGCCGCGCGAGCGGGCGGGGTGTTGCGCGCGCGGCTGCGCCGGGCTGGCGCGACGCGCCGCGCCGATCCGGGGCAGCTGCTACGGCTTGGGCTCGACGAACGCCGAGCTCACCTCGTGGGGGAAGCGGAACACCTCCTCCACCATGGCCCGGCCCGTCCGCTCGGGCGTGAGCTGGGCGCCGAGGTCGCGCAGCCAGCGCAGGAGCCCGTTGCGCCACTGGCCCACGCGACCCAGCTGCCAGGCGCGCAGCACGATCGCGCGGGCGCGCGGCCGGCGGGCCTCCTCGTAGGCGCGCAGCGCGCGGAGCGGGTCGGCGCGGTCGGCGGCCAGGCAGGCCGCCAGCACCACCGCGTCCTCGATCGCCTGGCAGGCGCCCTGACCCAGGTTGGGGGTCATGGGGTGCGCGGCGTCGCCCAGGAGCGTGACCGGCCCCTCCCCCCAGCGCGCCCAGCGCGGGCCGGCGGGGAGGCGATCGGTGATGTCGTTGCGCAGGATCCGCTCGGCCGGGGTGCTCGCCACCAGGCGCGGGATCGGGGCCATCCACCGCCCGAACAGCCGCTCCAGCGCGGCGTGGACGTCGTGGGGGTCGCGTCCGCCCGCCGGCTCGGAGTGGGTCGCGAACCAGTAGACCCGCTCGCCGTCGATCGGCACGATCCCAAAGCGCGCGCCCGGGCCCCACACCTCGCTCACGCGGTCCCGCGGGCAGTCGCCGGCGTCGGCCGTCACACCGCGCCAGCAGGTGTAGCCCGCGTAGCGCGGCTCGCCGTCCCCCACGAGCTGGCGGCGGATCGCCGAGTGGATCCCGTCGGCCCCGATCAGGAGGTCCCCTCGCGCCACGCCGCCGTCCTCGAGCGCCAGCTCGACCTCGCCCTCGCGCAGCGCGTAGCCGCGCGCGGCCTGGCCGAGCGCCGGGGCGAGCGGGCGGCAGGCGTCGAGCAGCGCCTGCTGGAGGGTGGCGCGGTGGATCGCCACCGGCGGCGGACCCCCGATCGCCGCCGCGACCTCGCCCAGCCCGAGCCCGCTCAGGACGCGCCCGCGCCAGTCGCGCACGTCGACGTGCACCACCGTCTGGCCGGCCGCCGCGATCGCCTCGGCCAGGTCGGGGCGCGCCGCGCGGAGGGCGAGCAGGGCGTTGGTCTGGATCGTGATCCCCGCGCCGACCGCGGCCAGCTCGGGGGCGCGCTCGAACAGCTGCGAGGTCAGGCCGACCCGCTGCAGGCAGGCCGCGGCGGACAGCCCGCCGATCCCGGCGCCGGCGATGAGGACGCGCACGCTAGCCGCGGTCGCGACGCCCCTTGATCGTGATCTTCAGCTCGGGCTTCTTGGGCTCGAGCCGGCCGATCAGCGGCGCGCGCGGCTCGCCGCGGGCGGTGGCCTCGATCTCGACGTCGGCCGACTTGATCTTCCGCTCCTTGAAGCGGTCGTAGTGCGGCTCGGGGTAGGTCAGCCCGCGCGGGAAGCGATAGGCCACCGCGTCGCCGCTCGGGAGCAGCCCCGCGTGGATGTAGCGCCGCCCCCCCATGCGGTCGAGGCGCTGCTTGAGCGCCTGCGAGGGGAGCCGGCTCTGGGCCGCGATCGTGGTGTGGGTGAACTGCTCGAGCCCCAGGCGCAGCCCGAGGTAGAAGATCTCGTGCTCGGCCTCGGCGACCTTCCGCAGGTCCTCCTCCTCCTCGCCCTTGAAGAAGCTCTTGAGCTTGGTGACCACCCCCTCGTCGGGCTGATGGCGCGCGAGCCCCTTCACCTTGTCGTAGCAGCGCTGGCACAGGGCGGGCGCGCGCACCTCCACCCCGCCCTCGGTCGGCGCCGGCGGCGCCTTGCCGCCGCAGCCGGGGCAGTCGCCGATCGTCGCCGGGGGCATCTGCCGCTGCAGCTCGGGGAACTCGTACGCCAGGAACTCGCCGAACTCGTCCTTGCGGACCGAGTAGCCGTTCACGACCTTGTCGGCGTACTCCTCGACCTCCTCCAGACTGAGCGGCAGCTCGAGGAACAGGCGGGCCAGCGTGACGTAGCCGCCCTCCTGCAGCGCCAGCCGAAACAGCACCTTCTCGACGGCGAGGGGGATCGTCAGCGACACGAGCGCGCCTCCCAGCTGACGCCGACTGTACGCCCCCGCACGCGCCCGGTCCAGAAGGGAGCGCGCGCCCGTCGCGCGACGCGCCGGCCCGAGGGGGAGTCCGTCGCATGCACGACCACGCCCCCCGAGGAACCGGAGCATGGCGGGCACGGGCAGGCGCAGGGACGGGCACCAGGCTCAATGCATGCGACGGCTTCTCCGAGTCGGAGTCGCCCCTACAGCGGCCGCTTGGCCGGCACGCCCGGGCGGCGCGGGTAGGGCTCGGGCGTCTCGGCGCGCTTGTCGATCGCGAGCAACAGACGCTCGGCGCCCGACGGGAGCGCGACCCGGACCGCCGTCACCTCGTCGCTCCCGCCGAGGAGCGGGCCGACCCGCTCGGCCTCGGCGCGCTCGGCCGACTCGGCGCTCGGGCCGCGGTACAGGACGACGCGCCCGCCGACGCGCACCAGGGGCAAGGTCAGCTCGAGGACGGTCGCCACGCTCCCGACCGCGCGCGCGACGGCGGCGTCGTGGACCGCGCGCGCGTCGGGCTCGCGGGCCAGCTCCTCGGCGCGGGTGCAGCGCACGGCGACCCGCCCCTCGAGCACGAGCGCGTCGCGCGCCTGCGCGAGGAACTCGGCCTTGCGGCGGGTCGCCTCCACGAGCGTCACCCGCCAGCTCGGCCGCATCAGCGCCAGCGGGAGGCCGGGCACTCCGCCCCCCGTCCCGACGTCCACCAGCGCGAGCGGGCCCCCCGCGGCGAGCGGGTCGAGCAGCGGCAGCGCGAGCAGGGCGTCGAGGAGGTGCTTCTCGACCACCTCCTCGGGCGCGGTGATCCGGGTCAGGTTGAGCCGCTCGTTCGCCGCGAGCAGCCGCTCGGCGAACTCGCGCAGCCGCGCCGGGGCGTCCGGCGGGACCGCCAGCCCCAGCGCCGCGAGCGCCTCGGGCAAGCGCTGCCAGGGCGTCGCGGTCAGTGGGCGGGCTCGATGATCGCGGTCATGGAGCCCTTGCAGCGCGGGATCCGCGTGTCGGGCCCGTAGGCGTGCACCTGCTCCTGCTTGAGCTCGGCGTGCTCCTTGGAGGTCGTGATCAGGATCGTGCGCTTCTGCGTGTCGACCTCGCACGCGTGCAGGTAGGCGCGCTCGGCGCTGAAGCCGAACACGGCCCGCAGCATCTCGATCACGTACTCGTAGGAGTGGTCGTCGTCGTCGAGGAGCACCACGTTGTAGGGCGGGAGCAGCTTCGACTTGACGTCGGTCTGGCTCTCGGTCTCGGTGCTGGCGAACACGAGCAGGCTCTCTCCGAGGCGTTACTTGCCCTTCTGCCCCACGAACCAGTCGCCCTTGTCCTGGAACAGCAGGTTGAACGTGGTCAGCGTGCCGTAGCAGCGCGTGACGTATCCCTGGAGCTGGCGGCGCTCGTCGTCGCTCAGCTTCTCGTGGGTGTTGATCCGCTGCTCGAGCACGCGCAGCTGGTCGCGCAGGCGCACGATCTTGCGGTAGAAGTCCTCGAGCGGGACCTCCTTGGGCTGCAGGCTCGGGTCGCTGGGCTTGAGCACCAGCGTGCCGCCGCGGAACCGCGGGGCGAGCGGCGGGTCGCTCGTGGCCCCCTCTTCGGCGAGCACCTCTCGCAGCGCCTGCTTCAGCTGTCCGTAGTCGAGCTCCACGCGAGTCCCCCTGATCGCGCCGCATTCTAATCGAGCGCGCGCGGCTGCGCCCCGCGCCGATCGCGCATTCCGTGCGCAGCGTGCACCCCGGACGTCGGCCCAACCCCGATCTCCGCTCAGTGCAGGCGAGCTTGGCATGGGGTCGGGCAAAACGGGGTACTCCGCCGCTGCACGCGAGCCTAACTACTTCTGCCAACGTGCTCGGCCCCTTGGCCCGACCTTTGTTCTGTGTGCGGGCATGAAGCCGTCCGAGCCGTTTCCGCCCGAGCCGACTCCGAGCGAGGGATTCCTCGACGAGGAGTTCGCCGCCTTCCGCGCCCGCCGGCTGCGCGAGACCGGCCGGCTGACGGCGCCGCCGGAGCGCGCGCCCGAGCCCGCGCCCGTCGACGACACGCTGGTGCTCGGCGCGCCGCTCTCGCAGGTGGCGGACGGCGACCCCGACGACCCGGAGAGCCCGGCCTACCGCTTCCGCCAGTTCGAGGAGCGGCTGCGCCGCGAGCGCGAGGAGCGCGAGCGCGACGACCGCGCCGCCGCGACCCGCGCCGAGCGCGAGCGCCAGGAGCGGCTCGCCGCGCTGCAGCGCGAGCGGCAGCAGCGCCTGGCGCGGCTGCGCGAGCAGCGCGACGCGGAGCAGCGGCTGCGCCGGCTCGAGGCGCTCCGCCGGCAGGAGGAGGAGGCCGCCGCGCGCCAGGCCGAGCTCGAGGCGCAGCGCCAGCGCGATGCGGAGGAGCAGGCCCGCCTCGAGGCCACCGACGAGTTCGCGCAGTTCCGCAAGGAGCGCCTCACGCGCCGCCGGGTCGCGCCGAGTCGCCAGCCCGAGCCGCTCCCCCCCGAGGCGCGCAAGCCGGCCGCGCCCGCGAGCGACGAGGAGGAGGGCGTGCTGTTCTTCGGCACGACCCCGCGGGAGCGCAGCCGGATCCGCGCCCAGGAGAACGAGCAGCGCGCCGAGCTCGACGAGCAGGAGGCCGAGCGCCTCCGCCAGGCCACGCCCACCCCCGACGAGCCGCGCCCGCTCGGCGCGCCGCGCCCCAAGCCGCGCGCCCGCGTCGAGCAGCCGGGGACCCGCCGACTCACGCGGCGCGGCGACTCGCGCCGGCTGCGTCGCCCCCCCAGCCGGAGGCTCCAGCGGCCGCAGCCCTGAGCGCAGCACCGAACCCCTCGCACCTTCCTTGCTGCTGACGCGGGCGGGGGGTGGAGCGCCATGGCCCCCCCGGCGAACGCTCCACCCCCCGCGGGGCCGCGGGAAGGTTCGACCGACCAAAGAAGACTCCCTTGCTCAGGCGTCGGGCTGGGGCGCGTCCGCGCGCCCCAGCCTGCGTCTGTTTGGTTTCTGGGGGGCTCCGCCCCCCAGAGTCCCCCCGGCTGTCGCTGATGTTGCGCGCCGCCGCGGCGCCGCAGCTGGTTTGGTGTGAACGTCCAGTTCCTTGCGTTCGCGCTGCGGCGCCCGAAGCGGCGCTGCTCCTTGGCGAGAAGGCGCTCTGTGGGCGAGAGGGGCTTCGGGCCCAGTGCCCGCTCTGGCTGTCGCTGCTTTGCGGGGCCCGGGTGTGACCGCTGTCGCTGGTTCTGCGGGCGCGGACCAACCAGGGCGCTGCTCCTTGGCGAGAAGGCGCTCTGT
>CAZMSZ010000324.1:0-8858 GCA_964569055.1 uncultured Planctomycetota bacterium
GAGCGTGTCGCCGCGCTGCGGTCGGCTGGGTTGGTGCCGTGGTTCTGCGACATGGGCGAAGCGATCGTCACCGGCTCGAGCGAGGCCTTCGCGGCTGGGCTCAACGCCTGGCTGACGTTTCACAAGCGCCAAACCCAGCGGGGCCGGCACAGCTTCAACTCGCCGTTGGGCTTTCTGTCGATCGACGCTTGCGCCTTCTGCACGGTCGCGGCGAGCCGGGGGATCGAGGTTCGGGTCGACAAGAAGTTCAGCCCGGCCAAGGTCCAGATCCTGTTCATCATGCTCGAGGACCTCGAGAATCCCCCCAGCCATATCCAAGTCGAGTTCGTCCCCGAGCTCTACCGCGTGCGACCGCCCTGGGCAGGGCAGATCTAGCCCATGCCGGAGCCCTGCGCGGAGGGCCGGTGAGGCTGCGCGTCGCCGAGACCTGGGGGGCCCGCGACCCGGTGTTCGGAATCCGCGCCATCGCTGCGTCGCCGAGCGGCGATCGCGTGTTCCATGCCCGGGCGGACCGGATCCTCGTACGCCAAGCAGGCGCGACCGAGACCGTCGGCAGCCATGGTGCCGAGGTTCGCTGCCTGGCGCTGTCCCCCGACGGGCGGCGGCTGCTGAGCGGCGGGTTCGACAAGGTGATTCGGCTGTGGGACCTCAGCCGGGGGGTAGTGCTCCACGAGCTCGCGAAGCATCGCGGCACCATTGCGAGCGTACACTTCCTCCCGGACGGCGAGCGGGCGCTCTCGGGCGCGGATCGCACGTTGCGCCTGTGGGATCTCGAAACGGGGCGGACGATCCGAGTCTTCAAGCCGCACCCCAACTTCCCCGCCGTGTCCAGCCTGGCGCTCTCGCCGGACGGTGCGCTCGCCATGGCCGGAGGCGTTCGCACGGTCGCGTGGTGGAAGCTCGACTCACGTCAGGTGTGGCGACTCAAGCTGTACGACCGACGGCGACGCAACTTGGCGGTCGAGCCTCATTGCGCGGCGTTCCTGCCGAGCGGGGACCGCGTGCTGTGGGGAAGCGAGGACCACCTGCTGACCCTGACGGACGTGGCCACGGGGGAGGACCTCCACGTGTTCGACCGGCACCAAAGCCGCGTGGTGGGGGTGGCGTGCTTCAACGAGCGCTACGCCGTCTCGGCCGCCTCGCACGGCGCCGTGCAGACATGGGATCTCGCGGAGCGCACGCCCGGCCCTTCGCACGCGCTCAGCTCGGAGCCGCCGCAGCGGAGGCTTCGTCCCACCAGCGTGTGGTGCCTGACCGCCGGACCCGACTGGGTCGCGGTCGGCTTGGCCGGCGGCGAGTGCGTCCGGTTCGCCGTGGAGGCGGACGCCTAGCCTGGTGGGCCGCCAAGAGAGGCCGCAAAGGAGCAAGGAGGGCTCGCCATGGGAGTCGACTACGGGATCCAGCTGCAGTGCCCGCCCAAGGAGGCGCTCGGTGACGACCTGCTCGGACTGGTCAAGCTGCGGAGCAGGGCTCGCGTGTTGCGCGCGGTGGCCGGCGACGAGGAGGCCGCGGCGGCGCGGGTGCGGGACGTGCGGCGGGAAGGGACCGAGACGGAGGAGCGCGAGGTCACGCTCGACGAGCTCGAGCGGGCCGCGGCCCCGCTCGCCGAGCACGCGCCAGCCTGTGCGGACTGCCCTGCCAACCTCCTCGACGACAGCTACGGTTGCGTCGGTTCGATCCCCTATCCGATCTCGAGCCAGGGTGAAGCCTGGCTGCTCGAGCGACTGCCGGCCAGGGTGGACGAGCCGCCGGGCGCGCTCCTCCTCAAGGCGCTGCGGGACTTCGGCCTCGACGGCCAGCGCGGGAGCATGATGCGCGCCCAAGGGCTCCTGGAGGCGACGCAAGCGCAGGGCGCGCGGTGGGGCGAGGTGATCGTGTCGTCCGATCAGCTCCTCGAGTATCTGTTCTTCTGCGAGCAGGGTACGGCGGTCACGCGGCTGACGCTCCTCTCGTTCGGTGCGGTCGCGGTTCCCGAGCAGCCCGAGGAGCTGTGGGCGATCGTGCGGGGTGAACGGCCCCTCCCGCCCTACGAGCTCGCAGGCACGGAGGGCGACCCGACGGTCGCGGCGCTCGTCCGGTTCTTCGCGGCCATGCACCGGGCGGCCAGCCTGGGCACGTCTGTGTGGGTCGCGCCATAGGCCAGGATGGGTTCGCCGCTGACGGCTCCGCGCTTGGGTGCGCGAGGCGGTCAGCGGAGCGCGAGGTATCCCGCGAGGCCCAGCCCGGAGGCGGCGATCGTGGCGGCGAGAGCGATCACCGGGCCGGGGGCGGGCACGTGGTCCTGGCCCGCGACGATGGCGCGATGCGCGTCCAGGAAGCGGAAGATCGCCATCACCAGCGTCGCCGAGCCGAGGACGAGCAGCCCCTCGCCGACGGCCAGCGTGCCGCCGCCTACGACAGGCTCCTCGCCGACCTCGGGGAGCAACACGCCCAGACGCGCCACGACGAACCCGAAGGCCATCAGGCCGAGCGCGGTGCGCATCCACGCCAGGAGCGTGCGCTCGTTCGCCTGCAGGATACGAAGGTCGGGGCCGCTCATTTCAGAATTCGAGCGAGCTGAGGTCGTCGCCCACGGCGGCCGGCGAGCGGCCCGAGCCGCTCGACAGGCCGAGCTGGCGGCGGAGCCGGTCGATCTCGTCCTCCTTCTCGATCATCTCCTCGGTCACGAGGTCGAGCTCGTGCACCCGCTCCTCGAGCTGGGCGCGCAGCTCGGCGGCCTCGCGCTCGAGGGCCACCACGCGCTGGGCGAGGCGGACGAGCTCCTCGTCGCGCAGCACGCGGGCGGCGGCCTCGACCGCCTGGGGCGCCTGGGCGCGCGCCGCCTGCAGCGCCGCGCGCAGCCGGCGGACCTCGTCCTCGAGCTGGGCGCGCTCGGCGGCGAGCTGTCCCGCCAGGCCGCGCGCCTCGCCGGCCGGGGCGCCGCTGGTGGCGGGCGCCCGGGGCGCCGCCGGCGGCGGGGGCGGCGGCGGGGGAGCGGGAGCGCCGCCGGCGAAGGGGTCGAACGCTGGGCCGGGCCCGAGCGGCGCGGTGGGCCGGCGCGGCGCAGCCGGGGGCGGCGGCGGAGGCGCGAGGCTCGCCTCGGCGCGCTCGTGCTCCTCGATCATGCGGTTGACGCGCTCGGTGTCGATCGGCTGCGTCCGCATCTCGCTCGGGACCATGGCGTCGGTGCTCTTGGTGAGCGTCCCGCTGGGGCGCGAGCGCGGCCGCTCGGCCGAGGCGAGCAGGTCCGGTCCGTCGGGATCGCCGAGCAGGTCGGCGATCTCCTTGCTGCTCGGCGCGGGGAGCTCGAGCTCGTCCTCCCCCTGCAGGTCGGACAGGCTGAGCGAGCGCCCGGTCGGGGCGCCGGGCGCGCCCCGGCCGAGCGACGGGAGCTCTCCATCGCCGAGGGTCTCCGCGAACGGGTTGCCGCCCCGGCCCCGGTCGTCGAACGAGAGCCCGGCCATGCGCGCGTCGACATCGGGCCCGCGCCCGGCGTCCCGCAGCCGGCCCGACCCGGCGAAGGGATCCGCGACGCTCTCGCCGCCGTCGCCGAAGCCGAGGTCGGGCCCCGAGGCGAACGGGTCGATCGAGCGCTCGAACGGGTCGCGGTCCTTCACGCCCTCGCGCGCGCTCCCCGAGCCGCTCCAGCGCGGCGCGAGGTCGTCCTCCTGGAACCCGGCCGAGGCGAACGGGTCCCGACGCGACCCCGGATCGACCAGGGGCGGGCTGACGCTCGACTCGGCGAACACGCCCGCGGTCGAGGAAGGGAAGCGGTCGCGCTCCGGGCTCCGCCCCGGCGCCGCGACCGCGGGCCGCGCGCCAGTCGGCCGCGGCGCGGGCGGCGCCGGCCCGCCGAGGTGGCTGACGTCGAACGGCGCCGGCCCGACCGCGGCGGCCGCGGGCGCGAGGAAGATCACGTGGGTCTTCCCGAAGAAGATGATGTCCTCGTGCCGGAGCTGCTCGCGCTTGACGCGCACGCAGTTGACGTAGGTCCCGTTGGTCGAGCCGAGGTCCTCGAGCCACACCGCCCCGTCCGGCTTCACGAGCACGCGAGCGTGGTCCCACGAGACCCAGGGATCGTCGATCGTGATCGTGGCGCTCTGGCGGTGGCCGATCACGTGGTCCACCCCCGGCGCCAAATCGTAGATCTGGCCCTGCCGTTTCCCGTTGAGGACCTGCAGGCGAGGCAAGACGACCTCCCACCGCGTCGAGGCTGCCGACGCAACTGTAGCTGCCAGCGCGACTCGCGGCAAACGGATGGGACTCGGACACGCGGGCGGCTTCGGCTCGGCGCCGCGCTCAGGACGCCCCTGCCCGAGCCCGACCCTCGCCGAGCTCCCGGGAGCTCCCCGGCCTCTTCTCTTCTACAGCCAAAAGGAGCGCTCGAACCAGCGACAGCCCCCCCGCCGCAAGTGGCAAGGAGCCGTCCTGCTTTCCTGTTTTTCCTGCTTTCCTGCCTATCTCTTCTCTTCTACAGCCAGAAGGAGCGTTCGAACCAGCGACAGCCCCCCCCGCCGCAAGTGGCAAGGAGCCGTCCTGCTTTCCTGTTTTTCCTGCTTTCCTGCCTATCTCTTCTCTTCTACAGCCGGAAGGAGCGTTCGAACCAGCGACAGCCCCCCGCCAGCCCCACCCAAGGAGCCTTCCTGCCCCTTACTCTCCGGGCCCCGACTCGACCTGCGCCCCAGCCGCCCCCGTGTCGGCGGGCGCCAGCAGCTTGAGCCCGACGATGCCGGCCACGATCAAGGCGATGCAGGCCAGCCGCCGGGGATCGCGGGGCTCGCCGAGGAGGGCGACCCCGAGGATGGAGGTGCCGACCGCGCCGATCCCCGTCCAGACCGCGTACCCCGTCCCGACGGGGAGCGCCCGCAGGGCCTGCGCCAGGCCCCAGAAGCTGGCGAGCATCGCGATCACGGTGAACGCCGTGACCACGGGGCGGCGGAAGCCGTCGCTGTACTTGAGCCCGATCGCCCAGGCCACCTCGAGGAGGCCCGCGGCGAGGAGCCAGGTCCAGGCGCGCTGGGTCGGGGTCAGGGGATCCTCCCGGGGCGGGGCCCCAAAGCAGGGAAGCCACCGGACGGCGCTGCGCCCGGTGGCTTCCTCGTGCGAGGCCGGGCGACGCCGCCCGGCTCATCGTAGTCGCTCGCTACAGCGAGACCTTGGCGAGGTTCTCGATGATCGCGTCGGCGTACTCCGAGCACTTGACCTTGGTCGCGTCCTGGCGCCCCTCGCCGACCATCAGGCGGTGGATGTCGTAGGTCACGCGGCCCTGGCGGACGGTGGCGGCGATCGCCTCGCGGATCGCCTTGCCGACCTTGGGCCACTCGCCGCCCATGTGCTCGAACATGATCACGCCCGAGAGCATGACGGAGCTGGGGTTGATCACGTCCTTGTCGGCGTACTTCGGCGCGGTGCCGTGGGTTGCCTCGGCCAGGATCATGCCGTCGCCGATGTTGGCGCCGGGCGCGATCCCCAGGCCGCCCACCTGCGCGGCGCAGGCGTCGGAGATGTAGTCGCCGTTGAGGTTCGGCGACGCGATCACGTAGTACTCGTCGGCCCGGGTGATGACCTGCTGGAAGATCGAGTCGGCGATCCGGTCCTTGATCAGGACCATCTGCTTCCACTTGCCCCCGCCGTGGGTGTCCCACAGCGCGAGGGCCGCCTGGACCTCGTCGACGACCTTCTTCTGGTCGTCGGGCGAGAGGAAGTCGTAGCCCGGCTCGATCATGCGGGCGTTCGCCTCGTCGCTCAGCGAGGGGTCCGCCTCCTTGTTGCCGAGGATCCAGCTCTCGCGCTCCGAGACGGTCTTGCTGCGGAACTGCTCGCGCGCGACCCGGTAGCCGATGTCGCGGAAGAAGCCCTCGGTGAACTTCATGATGTTGCCCTTGTGCATCAGGGTCACCGAGGTCTGCTTGCCGCGCGGGTCCGGGTGCTCGAGGGCGTACTCGATCGCCTTCTTGATCAGGCGGGTCGAGCCGGTCACCGAGATCGGCTTGATGCCGACGCCCGAGTCGGCGCTGATCCGCTTCTCCTTGGTGTGCTTGGTCGAGGGGCACAGGTCCTCGTTGAGGAACCGGATCAGGCGCTGGGCCGCCTCGCTCCCCTCCTGCCACTCGATCCCGGCGTACACGTCCTCGGTGTTCTCGCGGAACACGACCACGTCCATCAGCTCGGGGTGCTTGACCGGGCTGGGGACGCCGTCGAGGTAGTAGACGGGGCGGAAGCAGGCGTACAGGTCGAGCACCTGCCGCAGGGTCACGTTGAGCGAGCGGATCCCGCCGCCGACCGGCGTGGTGAGGGGGCCCTTGATCGCGACGTGGTAGGCGCGGATCGCCTCGAACGTGTCCTCCGAGATCCAGCCGCCGTACTTCTCGTCGCCCTTGGCGTCGTTCAGGCACTTCTCGCCGGCGTAGATCTCGAACCAGTGGACCTTCTTCTTGCCGCCGAACACCCGCTCGACGGCGGCGTCGAACACCCGGCGCGACGCCTTCCAGATGTCGCGGCCGGTCCCGTCGCCCTCGATGAACGGGATGATCGGGTCGTCGGGGACGGCGAAGCTGCCGTCGGCGTTGACGGTGATCGGCGTGCCGGAGGTCGGCTCGGCGATGTGCTTGAAGCGGCCCATGCTGATGTCCTCGTCTTCTCCCTGCGGCGCGGCCGGCGGGCGCGCGCCCGTGTCCTTGCGCCCTTAGGCGCGCGCGTCGATCCCTCGCTCCTCGAGCACGCGGAGGAGGGTCGACCCCATGTCGGACGGCTTCTCGACCACGGCGACGCCCGCCGCGCGCAGCGCCTCCATCTTGGCGGCAGCCGTCCCCTTGCCGCCGGCGATGATCGCGCCGGCGTGGCCCATGCGCTTGCCGGGCGGCGCGGTCTGGCCGGCGATGAACGAGACCACCGGCTTGGCGTAGCTGCTGTTCGCGATGAACTCGGCCGCCGTCTCCTCGGCCGAGCCGCCGATCTCGCCGATCATGATCACCGCGACGGTCTGCTCGTCCGCGGCGAACAGCTTCAGCACGTCGACGAAGTCGGTGCCGTTGACCGGGTCGCCGCCGATCCCGACGCAGGTCGACTGGCCCAGCCCGGCGCCCGTGACCTGCCAGACGGCCTCGTAGGTGAGCGTGCCGCTGCGCGAC
Source organism: uncultured Planctomycetota bacterium (assembly GCA_964569055.1). Lineage (GTDB taxonomy): Bacteria > Planctomycetota > J058 > J058 > J058 > JAWLGW01. The sequence goes on from CAZMSZ010000324.1 coordinate 7,110, forward strand.
ACGATCCCGATCCGGCCGGGGCGGTGGATGTAGCCCGGCATGATCCCCATCTTGATCTCGCCCGGCGTGATCAGGCCGGGGCAGTTCGGGCCGACCAGCCGCGTCTTCTTGCCGGCCATGAAGCGCGCGGCGCGCGCCATATCGAGCGCGGGGATCCCCTCGGTGATGCACGTCACGAGCGGCAGCTCGGCGTCGGCCGCCTCCATGATCGCGTCGGCCGCGCCGAGGGCGGGCACGAAGATCATGGACGCGGTGGGCGCGACCGCGTCCACCGCCTGCGCGACGGTGTCGAACACGGGCACGTCGCCCAGGACCTTCGAGCCGCCCTTGCCGGGGTGGACCGCGCCCACGAGGTTGGTGCTGCAGTACTCGCGCGAGCGCTCGGCGTGGAACAGCCCGGCCTTGCCGGCGCCCTGCAGCAGGACGCGGGTGTTCTTGTCGATCAGGATGCTCACGCGTCACCTCGCGCGGCGGCGACGACCTTGGCGGCCGCGTCTGCCATGGTGGGGGAGAAGGTGATCCGCAGGCCGCTCTCCTCCAGGATCTTGCGCCCCTCCTCCACGTTGGTCCCCTCCATGCGCACCACGAGGGGGACCGTCAGGCTGAGGGTGCGCGCGGCGGCCACGATCCCCTGCGCGAGGAGGTCGCAGCGGAGGATCCCGCCGAACACGTTGATCAGGATCGCCTTCACGTCGGGGTCGGAGACGATGATCTTGAACGCCGCCGTGATCCGGGCCTCGGTGGCGCCGCCGCCCACGTCGAGGAAGTTGGCCGGCGCGCCGCCCGCGTGCTTGATGATGTCCATGGTGGCCATGGCCAGGCCGGCGCCGTTGACCATGCAGCCCACGTTGCCCGAGAGCGAGATGTAGCTGAGGTCGTGCTCCTTCGCCTCGCTCTCCTCGGGGCTCTCCTCGCCCGGGTCGCGCATGGCGGCGATCTCGGGGTGCCGGGGCAGGCCGTTGTCGTCGAAGTTCATCTTGGCGTCGAGCGCCAGGACGTCGCCGCCCTCGGTCAGCACCAGCGGGTTGACCTCGACCATGGAGGCGTCGGTGTCGAGGAAGCAGCGCACCGCCTGCTCCAGCAGCTCGGCGCCCTGCTTGAGCGCCTTGCCGGTGAGGCCGAGCTTGCTGGCGAGCCGGCGGGCCTGGAAGCCCTGCAGCCCGAACAGCGGGTCGACCGTCTCGGTGAAGATCTTCTCGGGGTGCTGCTCGGCGACCTCCTCGATGTCCATGCCCCCCGCGGGGCTGACCATGAGGACGGGGCGCTTCACGCGCCGGTCGAGGGTGACGGCCGCGTAGTACTCGTGGGCGATCGCGCAGCCCGCCTCGAGGAACACCTTCTGGACCTGCCGCCCCTCGGGGCCGGTCTGCTTGGTGACCAGCGTGCTCCCGAGCATCTGGCCGGCGACCTCGCCGACCTGCCCCTTGTCCTTGAGGACCTTCACCCCGCCGAGGTCGGGGTGCTCCTTGAAGCGACCCTTGCCGCGCCCGCCGGCGTGGATCTGCGCCTTGACGACGACCACCGATCCGGCGAGCCGCCCGGCGATCGCGCTCGCCTCCGCGGCGCTGGTCGCGACCCCGCCCTCGAGGGTGGGGATCCCGAAGCGGCGGAAGATCTCCTTGGCCTGGTATTCGTGGACGTTCACGCGGCCTCCCCGGACCTGCTGTGGGGCTGGGGCGCGGATGGCCCCGGCGGAGGGGCCGGATTCTAACGACGGAGCGGGGGCGACGCGAGCCGGGGCGCTAGCGC
>CAZMSZ010000325.1:0-8820 GCA_964569055.1 uncultured Planctomycetota bacterium
GCCGGAGCGCCGTGGCGCCTCCACACAACCCGCCCTCTCAACCATTGCCGGAGCGCCGTGGCGCCTCCACACAACCCGCCCTCTCAACCATTGCCGGAGCGGCCGTGGCGCCTCCACACAACCCGCCCCATTCGGCTGATCGTTCGGCGCCCCACACGACCCCTGGCGCCCTCACACCACCACAGCCGAACGATCAGCCGAGGGGAGTAAATCGGCCGCCGTGCTGCTCCGCGAGGTTCTTGAGGAACTCGGCGAACTGGTTGCCGTGCCCGGCGGTGCCGAAGCCGAAGGTGTCCACGCGCCAGCGCTTGAAGCCGTTGATGCCGCGGATCTCCTCCAGGATCTGGTCGGGCGTGGAGTCGGTCGGGGCGCCGTCGCTGAGCAGGATCAGCGCGTCGGCGCCCTCGACCTCGAAGCCGCTCTTGAGGCCGGCCAGGGTGAAGGTGGCGCCGGCGACCTGCAGCGCGTCCACGAAGCCCTTGGCGTCCTCCTTCACCCGCGGGTTCACCGCCTGGAGCTGCTCGTTCCAGACCTTCACCGAGCTGGAGTAGGCGACGATCGTGAACGCGCTCCCGCGCTCCAGCGCGTCGATGCACTGCTTGAGCTGCTCCTTGCACTTGGCGATGCGCTCGCCCTGCATGGAGCCCGAGATGTCGATCACGAACACCAGGCGGTTGGAGGGGATCTCGCTGCCGAAGAAGGTCGGCTTGGGCTTCTTGGGGCGCTCGCCGGTCCCCTCGCGCTCGGCCCCGGTCATGGGGCGGTCGCGCGCCGTCTCCCAGTACTTGCGCCAGTCCGACGCCGTCTCGAACGCCTTGCCGGTGAGGACCCACAGGGTGTCGTTGACCTCGTTCGAGAGCAGCCCCTCGGGCTGCTTCTGCAGCCGCTCCCACAGGTCGATCAGCGCCGGCACCGCCTCGCGCGCCTTGCGCTTGCGGATCGCCGTCACGGCGGCGCGCAGCACCTCGGGCTGCTTGGCCGAGAGCGCCTCGCCCAGCGCCGCGGCCGAGGCCGGGTCGTCGCGGCCGGTGAGCGCGTCGATGCACAGGATCTTGGCGCCCGGGTGGCCGCTCTTCTTCTCGACCACCTCGATCAGCGCGGACGTCGCCTCGTCGGAGGTCATCTGCGCCAGCGCGGCGGAGGTCGCGGAGAACACCTTCCCTTGCGGCAGCGCGAGCGCCGTCTTGAGCAGCAGCTCGACCGCGCGCTCGGAGTCGTCGGCGCCGATCTCGGCGATCGTGCGCGCCAGCCCGTCGAGGTCGTTCTGGGCGGCCTGCACCCGGAGCTGCTTCTTGAGCTGGTTGAACCCGCGGTCGTCCAGCCGCTCCGCGAGCGCCGGGGCGGCGAAGGCGAGCGCCAGCGCGAGCGAGACGGGGGCGAGCAGCGTCCTCATGTGACCTCCAGGGACCCAAGAGCCTGCGGGTTCGGGGCCCTGCAGGCAAGGGGCACGGCGGGAGCGGCGGCGATCGCCGCTCCCCGATCAATCGATCTGGGTGTACGCGCCCCCGTTGCGGGCGGCGAGCTCCTGCATGAAGCGGCCGAGGTCACCTCCGCCGCCGCGCCCGTACCCCGCCGGCCGCGGGCGCGCGCCGCGGCCGCGCCCGAACCCGCCCGGCAGCGCGCCGCCCGCCTGGGCGCCGCCCTCGGGGTCGAAGCCGAACGTGTCGATCACGCGCCGCTTGAAGCGGTTGAGGGTCGCGACCTGCTCCAGGATCTGGTCCTCGCTCAGCGTCGCCCCGGTGGTGGGGTCGACGTCGTTGGGCATGCCGTCCGAGAGGAGCACGATCGTGTCGGCGCCCTCGACCTCGAGCGCCGCGCGCAGCGCGTTGAAGGTGAACGTGCCGCCGTTCGCCCGCAGGCCGGCCACGAACTCCTGCGCCGCCTTCTTGGAGCTCGCGTTCGCGCTCACCAGCTTGGGCTGCCAGATCTGCAGCCACTCGAAGCCCCCGATCGTGGGCGGGAGCGGCTCGTTCGGGTCGGAGCTCGGCGGGAGCATGCCGCCGCCGGGGCCGCGCAGCAGCACGCCCGAGTAGGCCAGGATCGTGAAGCGCGCGTCCTCGGGTAGGGCCTCGATCGCCTGCGCGAGCTGCTGCTTGGCCCGCTCGATCCGCACCCGCGACTCGGGCGCGGCCGGCTCCTCGGGCCGCTGGCCGCCCCCGGTCAGCGGGCCGCGCCGCCCGCCGCCGGTCGTGGCGCGGGGCGGGTCGGCCGCGGTCATGGAGCCCGAGACGTCGATCACGAACACCAGGCGGTTGGAGCGCAGCTCGCTCCCGAAGAAGGTCGGGCGCTCCCGGCGGCGGGTGCCGTCCTCGACCGGGCGCTTGACGTCGCCGGTGGTCGGGCGCTCGAAGCTGCCGCGGCGCGGCTCCCAGAAGTTGCGCCAGTCGGCCGCCGTCGCGAACGACTCCTTGGTGAGGTCCTCGAGGGTCTGGCGCACGAGGTTGGCGTTGAGCCCGTCGGCCTCCTTGCGCTCGAGGCGCTCGAGCAGGTCGATCAGCCCGTCCATGGCGCCCAGCATCTTCTTGCGGCCGATCGCGGCGAGGGCCGCGCGCTGCACCTCGTCCTGCCTGGCCGACAGCGCCAGGCCGAGCGCCTCCTCGGCGAAGCGGTCGGCGCGCTCGGCCATGGCGTCCACGAGCAGCAGCTTGTCGACCGCGCTGCCGCCGCTCTTGCGGAGGACGTCCTTGATCTCGTCCTCGACCTCGGGCGAGCGCATGGCGGCGACGGCCTCGCGGGCCGCCTTGTAGACCCCCGCGTCGGGGACCTTGGCCATGTCGCACAGGAAGTCGAGCGCCCGCGGCGAGTCGTCCGCGCCGAGCGCGCGGAGCGCCTCGGCGGCGCCGTTCCAGTCCCCCGACTTGAGCGCGCGCGTGGCCTCCTTCTTGAGGTCGGCGAACTCGCGGCTGGAGAGCGGGGCGGCCTGCGCTCCCGTGGCGAGGGCGAGCGCGGTGAGCGCGGCGAAGACGAAGCGTGCCATGGACTCCTCCCGGTGCGCGAATCAGGCTAAGGAAGGAGGGCGGGGCGCTGTGTCAGTCGCCCGTAAAACGCGACCCTTAGCGAGGGCGAGGCTTGCTGCGGGCGCCCGCCGCGGGCGGACGGCCGAAAACGGGCGAGGTCGGCCAAGCGCCGCGCGCAGGCGGGCTTCCCTCGACGCGACCCCAGCGACGTCCGCGGTCGGCGAGCGCGTCACGGGGACGTAAACTGCGCGACCCCGCGCGCGCGCCGCGCGGGGACGCTCCCCAGGAGGCGCCGTGCAACCCTTCGCCCAGCGGATCGCCGCCGCGGTCGCGGCCGAGCTCGGCCTCGCCGCCGACGACGTGCTCCAGCCGCTCTCGCCGCCCAGCAACCCCGAGCGCGGCGACCTCTCGCTCCCCTGCTTCCCGCTGGCCGCGCGCCTGGGGACCCCCGGCAAGGACGCCGCCCTGGCGCTGGCCGGCCGGATCGCCGGGTTGGCGCTGAGCGATGTCACCGCCGAGGCCGCGGGGCCGTTCGTGAACTTCCGGATCGAGCCGGCCGCCCTCGCGCGCGAGGTGCTGAGCGCGGTGTGGAGCCGGACGCCCTACGCGGGGAGCGACGTCGGGCGCGGCCAGACGGTGGTGATCGACTTCTCCTCGCCGAACATCGCCAAGCCGTTCCACCTCGGCCACCTGCGCTCGACGGTGATCGGCTGGAGCCTGCGCCAGATCCACCGGGCGCTCGGCTACGAGGTGGTCGGCGTCAACCACCTCGGCGACTGGGGCACGCAGTTCGGCTTCATGATCGCGGCCTGGACGCGCTGGAAGGACGAGGCGGAGCCGCGGATCGCGGCGGGCGAGCAGGAGACCCGCGTGTTCGCGGACCTGTACGCGCGGATCTACCAGGAGTCGAAGGAGCGGCCCGAGCTGCGCGACGAGGCGCGCGCCTGGTTCGCCAAGCTCGAGCAGGGCGACCCCGCGGCGCGCGAGCTGTGGCGGTTCTTCGTGGAGCGCTCCAAGCTCGAGTTCGCGCGGATCTACGAGCTGCTGGGGATCGCGCACGAGAGCGACGCGGGCGAGGCGTTCTACGAGGACAAGATGCCCGCCACGATCGAGCGGCTGAAGCAGGCCGGCCTGCTGGTGCCGGGCATGACCGCCAAGGAGCTGGCCGAGCAGAAGGTGAGCGACCTCGAGGCCAAGCTCGCGCGGCGGCGGGCCGAGCGGGGCGAGCTGACGGCCAAGCTGGGCGCGGCCGAGCTCAAGGAGAAGGAGCGCAAGAAGCTCGAGAAGCGGGCGGCCGCCGTGGACGGCGAGCTGCCCGCGCTCGAGGGCCAGCTCGCCAAGGCGCGCGCGGCGGTCCCGGCCGAGGACGACGGCCGGCGGCCGCTCGGGGTGAACACCAAGGACCACGGGTTCGTGATCGTGGTCAAGAGCGACGGCGGGACGAACTACACCACCCGCGACCTGACCGCGGCGCTCTATCGGATCGAGACCTACCGCCCGGCCAAGATCATTTACGTGACCGGGCGCGAGCAGTGCGACCACTTCGAGGGCTGGTTCGAGATCCTGCGCATGCTCGATACCGGCTGGCAGGGCGAGCTGGTGCACGTGCCGTTCGGCCGCTACCAGGGCATGAGCACCCGCGCGGGGACGGCGGTGTTCCTGGAGGAGGTGCTCGAGCGGGCGCGCGCCCAGGCCCGCGAGGCCGCGGCGCAGGCGAGCAAGAAGATCGAGCTCAGCGACGCCGAGCGGGCGACCGTCGCGCGGGCGATCGGGACCGGCGCGGTCAAGTTCTTCGACCTCCGCGCCGAGCGCACCAAGGACATCGACCTCTCCAAGCCGGGCGAGGAGGGGATCGACTGGGACCGGCTGCTGGACCTCAAGGGGGACACCGGCCCCTACCTCGAGTTCGCCTACGCGCGGCTGGCGGGGATCCTGCGCCGCTACGAGGGCGCGGTCACGCTGGAGGGCGCCGACTTCGCGCTCCTCGGCGAGCCCGAGGCGCGCGCCCTGATCAAGGCGCTGGCCGAGCTCCCGGGCGTGGTCTCGCTGGCGGCGACCCGGTCGGAGCCGAGCGTGATCGCGCGGGCGGTGATCGACCTGGCGCAGAAGACCCACGCCTTCGTGCACCACCACCGGGTGATCGACGCCGCGCCCACCTCCGAGCAGGCGGCGGCGGGGGTCACGCCCGAGCGGCTGCGCGCCGCGCGCGTGCTGCTGGTGACCTGCGCCAAGAAGGCCATGGGCGAGGCGCTCGAGCTGCTCGGGATCGAGCCCCTCGAGCAGATGTGATGTAGCAGTGGCCACGACGCGCCTCGCCCCGAGCCCGACCGGCGCGCTCCACCTCGGCAACGCGCGCACGTTCCTGCTCACCTGGCTGTGGGCGCGCGCCGGCGGGCACCGGCTGGTGCTGCGGCTGGAGGACATCGACGGCCCGCGGGTCAAGGCGGGCGCGGCCGAGGAGGCGCTGGCCGACCTGGCCTGGCTGGGGCTCGACTGGGACGAGGGGCCGCTGGTGCAGTCGACCCGGGCGCCGGCCCACGACGAGGCGCTGGCGCGCCTCCGCGCCGCCGGCCACGTCTATCCCTGCGTGTGCACGCGCAAGGAGATCGAGGAGGCGCGCTCCGCGCCCCACGAGCCGGCGGGCGGCGAGGAGCCCGCGCCCGGCTACCCGGGGACTTGCGCCGGCCGCTTCGCCGACGAGGCCGCCGCGACGGCGGCCAGCGGCCGAGTCCCCGCCTGGCGGTTCCGCGCGCCGGCGGGGCGGACGCTCGCCTGGGACGACCTGGTGCGCGGGCCCGAGCGCCACGTCCCCGCCGCGACCACGGGCGACTTCGTGGTCGCCAAGAAGAGCGGCGAGGCCGCCTACCAGCTCGCCGTGGTGGTCGACGACGCGTTCCAGGGCGTGGACGTGGTCCTGCGCGGCGACGACCTCGTGCCGTCCACTCCGCTCCAGCTCCTGCTCTACGAGGCGCTCGCGCTCCCCGCCCCGCGCTTCGGCCACCTCCCGCTGGTGCGCGGCCACGACGGGCGCCGCCTGGCCAAGCGCCACGGCGACACGCGCCTGGCCCACTACCGCGCGCGAGGCGTCGCGCCCGAGCGGGTGGTCGGGCTGCTCGCCCACTGGAGCGGGCTCGGCCCCAGGGAGCCGGTCGCCGCGCGCGCGCTGGTCGCGAGCTTCGACCTCGCCCGCGTCCCGCGGCAGGACGTGGTGTTCCGCCTCGAGGAGGACCGCTGGCTGCTCAGCCCTTGCTGACCCGCAGCGTGCCGTCGCGCTCGACCTCGATCACGAACCGCATGGTGGCGACGTTGCGCTGGTTGGTGAAGTAGGTCGCCTCGCTCTCCCACACCGAGCGATAGGTCCCGCCGTAGCCGGGCAGCTCCTGCAGCAGCTTCACGTCGGCGTGGGTGTGAATGTTCGCGCGCACCGCGTCGGCCTGGATCAGGAGGCGCGCCACCTGCCGCGGCGCGAGTCGGTCGGGGACCAGGCACTTGCCGAGGACCACTCCGCCCTGGGGGATCCGCCCCGCGTCGACGCACGTGAGGTCGCTGAACGCCCGCGCGTCGACCGCCACCCCGCTCCCGTCGGCCGCCAGCCACACCAGCGGCCGCCCGTCGAGCTGGACGTCGGCGGTCACCGGCAGTGGCACCCAGGCCGGCTCCGCGCCGGCCGCCGGCGCCGGGATCTCGCGCGCCGGCAGCCGATCGGGGAAGTCGGGGAGGTTCCCGCCCCGCTCGCGCAGCTGGCTCAGGGGCGAGTCGTGGTGCTCGAGTCGGAAGGCGAGGAGCGGCTCGGCGTTGGCGTCGGCGCCCTCGGCGGGCTGCATGGCCGCCTCCTCGGTGCGGGTGGGCGGCGGCTCGCAGCCGCTGAGAACCGCCAGGAGTCCCAGCGCCGCGCTCGCGAGACCGCGTCCGAGTCGTCCCATGACCGTCGAGCTTACCTCGCCGACCCCGGCGCGGCAGCGAACCGCGCCAAGTCGCCGGTGCTATCCTCCGACCCCGAGGAGGTCGGCCATGAAGGAGAAGGCGGCGGTCGAGGTGCAGCGCTCGCCGACGCGCTGCCCCTACTGCCATGAGGAGTGCCGGTCGTCCGAGTCGAACGTGGCTTGCCACGAGTGCCTGGCGCGGCACCACGCGGGCTGCTGGGACGAGGCGGCGAGCTGCGCGAGCTGCGGGTGCGACCGGCGCATGGAGCCGGCGGCGCGCGCCCCGCTGACGCGCGAGCGGATCGTGAGCGCGCTGGTGGAGGCCGGGCACACGCGCGAGGAGGTCGAGGCGGCGCTCGACGCGCTCCGGCCCGAGGCGCTCCGGCCGGAGCCGCCCGCGCCGAGCGAGTTCGACTGGCGGGACGCGCTGACGATCACGGCCGGGCTGGCCATGCTCCTGGCGAGCATGGGCCTCGTCCCGAGCGGGTTCGCTCCATTCAACGGGCTGCACGCCGTCGGCTGGCTGGTCGTGCTGGTGGTCGCGTTCCGTTCCGGCTCAGCCCTCTACGCGTTCTGCACCCCGGCGATCCTGGCGGTCGCCTACGCGCTCGGGCTGGTCCTGAGCCAGACCGTCTACTCCTCCGAGAAGGTCGCGATCGGCGCGCTGCTGATGTTGGCCGGCGGCCTCGCGGCGGGGCTGGCGCCCAGGCTCGTCCACCGGCTCGGCGCCAAGAGCGGGGCGCGGCGCAAACCTCAGCCACGCCCGTAGGGACGCTCCTCCTCCCGCCCGCGGTCAGCGGTCGTCGAGCAGGTTACGCCGCCGTCGCCCACCCGGAGCGAGCGGGCGGGAACCCAACCGGCGGGCGGTGTCGTGTGAGGGGAGGAGCCCCACCATGGCCCGAGCCCTCGCCCCCCCTCCGGACCGCGCCCTCGCCCCTGCCCTCAGCGTGACTTTGGGCTGGCTGGGACTGGCCCTGTGGTTCGCCGCTACGCTGGCCTGCGCGACCGCGTGGGCCCCGCGCAGCGACCCGCCGTCAGCGCACCGAGCCGCGGACCGGGTCGCGACGCGCTAGCGCCCAGGGTTCCAGAACCGGACCAGCTCCTTGTCGATCCCGACCAGGGTCACCCGCAGCTTCTCGCCCACCAGCACCGAGTGCCCGAGCGGCGAGCCCGCGGGGTCCTCCACGATCCCGGCCTCCCCCGCGGCGAGCAGGCCGGCCGTCGAGTCGTCGAGGTCGAGGAACTCGACCCGGCCCGAGCGGGCCACGTAGAACCAGCGCCGCCGCCCGCCCACACCCGAGAGGCGCCCCTCGCGCAGGGTCCGCTGCACGCGCTCGTCGCGCTCCACCTCGACGCGGGCCCGCTCCCGCTCGCGGCTCTTGGCCGCCTCCGCCTCGCGCGCCGCCTCGGCCGCGCGGCGCCGCTCCTCCTCGAGGGCGGCCACCCCCTCGCGCCCGATCGCCTTCTCCTCGCGCCGCTGCTCGCGCACGAGCTGCTTGGCCTTCTTCTCGTCGAGGTGCCCCGACTTGACCAGCGCGGCGGCCAGCCCGGTCAACGGCTTGCCCTTCTTGTCCTTCTTGCCCACCCGGCGGCCCTCCGCCCCTTAGCCTACGCTCCAGCAGGCGGCTGGTAAGCGGTAACAAGCCCCTTACGTTGAACGAGGACGTTCTGCACCGCCACCCTCAGCAGCCACGCGAGGAGGAGTGGGAGGCTGCCAATGCGGCCGAGCGGCTCGTAGACCGGGGTCGCACACCGGCTCGTCGGAGCCGCGCGGTGGAGCTCGCGGGAGCCTCTTGGTCGGCGCGGTGACCTCGGGCGGCGCGCGAGCGCGGGCCCGTCCGAGCGAGCTCCACGGGGGAGCATGGCTTTCTGGAGCTCCGCGTGCCAGCCGGTCGACCCGTCCGCCGAGCGGATCAGCTCGTCTCATGACGACGGAGGCC
>CAZMSZ010000326.1:0-2201 GCA_964569055.1 uncultured Planctomycetota bacterium
TTCCTCGTGCTGGCCAGGACCGGCAACGTGACCCGCGCCGCGGAGGAGCTCCAGCTCACGCAGCCCGCCGTCAGCAACCAGCTGGCGCGCCTCGAGCGCGAGCTGGGGCTGCCGCTGTTCGACCGCACGCCCAAGGGCATGGCGCTGACCGAGGCCGGGCGGCTGTTCCGCCGCTACGCCGAGGAGGCGCTCGGGCGGCTCGTCGACGGGCGGGAGGCGATCGCCCAGCTCGCGGGCCTCGAGCGGGGCACGCTCGCGATCGGCGGCGGCGCGACCGCGACCACCTACCTCCTGCCGCCGCTCCTCGGCCGGTTCCACGCGCAGCACCCCGCGATCCGCCTGTTCGTGCGCGAGCAGGGCAGCCAGGCGGTGGTGGCCTCGGTCCTGGCCGGCGAGCTCGACCTCGGCCTGGTCACGCTGCCCCTCCAGGCCCCGAGCGGCGCCCGCCTGCACGTGGAGCGCTGGGTCGAGGACGAGCTGCTCCTGATCGTGCCGCCCGGCTCGCCGCTGGAGCGCCGCCGCACGTTCCGCTGGCGCGACCTCGAGGGGCAGTCGCTGGTCCTGTTCGAGGCCGGCACGGCCGTGCGCGCGCTGATCGACCAGCACCTCGCGCGCGCCGGGATCGCGGTCGAGGTCGCCATGGAGCTGCGCTCCATCGAGTCGATCAAGCAGATGGTCGCCCAGGGGATCGGCGCCGCCTTCGTGAGCCGGTTCGCGCTCCAGCGCCGCCGCGAGGGCCTCGCCTGCGCCGACGCCCCGCTCGAGCGCGAGCTCGCCCTGATCACCCGCGCCGACCGCCTCCCGAGCGCCGCAGCCCGCGCGTTCTTGAACCTGCTGCGTCGACCGAGCCGCCCGGCGTCGAGCGCGGCCGCCCCCCGCGAGGGCTGAGGCGGCTACGCCCGCTCGCGGGGCCGCCCGGCCGCGCAGCCGAACACGGTGCAGCCGCCCGCCTCGGCGAGGCACTCGCGGTGGTGCACCGTCCCGCACGCGTCGCAGTCCGCGGCCGCCTCGCTCTCGGGCGCGACCTCGTCGCGGCAGTAGGGGCAGAGCGCGACCTCGCCGCCGCCGGTCCACGCGAAGCGCGGCGCCCGCGCGCGATCCTTGACCTCGATCTTCAGCTCGCGGCGCCGGCAGGCCCGCGCGACCTCGCCCAGGTGCGTGAACACGGCGCGCAGCGCGCGCGGCTCCAGGACCTCGTCGTTCACGCGCAGCTCGGTCCCGAGCGTCCCGTCGCGCAGCCACACCCGGCGGGCCCCCGCCGCACGCAGCCGCCCCAGGGCCGCCGTCACGGCCGCCTGCTGGACGAGGCGCCGCGCCGCGGTCCCGCCCTCCACGGCCAGGCCGCCCGCTCCGGGGATCCGCTCCGGCTCGTCCACCAGCCCGAACATGGCGCCGAGGTCCCGCCACACGCTGGGCGCTTCGAGCTCGAAGTCCCCCGGCGAGTGCTCGACGGGGACCTCGAAGATCGCCACGTGATACTTGTGCTTCCCTGCGCCGCGCCGCTCGAACGAGAGCGACACCTCGAGCTCGTCGATCCACCCGCGCACCCAGGCGGAGGCCAGCCCCTCGGCCCAGCTCAGCGCCGTCTTCCCCTGCCCGCGCTCGAGGGTGTGCTTGAACGCCGCGATCCGCGCGAGCCGCGCGGCCTTGGCCTGCGCGCCGAGCGCGATCACTGCGGTGACCACGGCGATCATGAGCAGCGAGAACAGCAGCTCCATGAGGCCGGATCATAGTCCGCCGCCGGCGCCCTCCTCAAACGCTGATTCCAGGGCACGCGCGCGCAGCGACAGCCGCTCGCCGGAGCCGTCCCCAGCGCTCGTCTCGCACCCGCCGAGGAGCTGCCCTCCCAGCGACAGCACACGCGCCCGACCGCAAGGCGAAGCCGTCTCCCCAATCACCGCCCCCTCGAGCTCGTCTCGCACCCGCCGAGGAGCTGCCCTCCCAGCGACAGCACACACTCCCGACCGCAAGGCGAAGCCGTCTCCCCAATCACCGCCCCCTCGAGCTCGTCTCGCACCCGCCGAGGAGCTGCCCTCCCAGCGACAGCACACACTCCCGACCGCAAGGCGGAGCCGTCTCCCCAATCACCGCCCCCTCGAGCTCTTGCACCCGCCGAGGAGCTGCCCTCCCAGCGACAGCACACACACCCGACCGCAAGGCGGAGCCGTCTCCCCAATCACCGCCCCCTCGAGCTCGTCTCG
>CAZMSZ010000326.1:2301-8817 GCA_964569055.1 uncultured Planctomycetota bacterium
CCCGACCGCAAGGCGGAGCCGTCTCCCCAATCACCGCCCCCTCGAGCTCGTCTCGCACCCGCCAAGGAGCTGCCCTCGCTGCGACAGCACACACTCGTGACCGGAAGGCGGAGCCGTAACCGGAACCACCGCCCCCATCCGAATTCCTCGGCGCCCCACCCAACCCCGGGCCGTTCACACCGAACCAGCCGAGGAATTCGGCGAGGAATTCGGCTCCACCAAGGACGCGTACGTCTGGAATCCGCTCGTCCGCGCCACCTCGTCGAACCGAATCCGCGCCCGGACCAGGTCGGCGCAGCGGCGGTGGGCGTCGTCGATCGCGTCCTCGTCGTTGGGGGCGGCGACCTGCGCCGCGGCGAGCGCGGCGGCGGCGGCGGCGCAGGCCACGCCGTAGGGCGACTCGAAGGTGGGGAGGTTGACGGCGGCCGACACGGCGGAGGTGGCGTAGCCGGCGGTCGCGGCCTGCTCGCCGAGCTCCTGGGGGGCGTCGCGGTAGATCTCCAGGATCTGCCGGGCGAGGTCGCGGCAGTCCTCGACCTTGCTCCCCTCGCCGCGCGCCCAGCGCTCGGCCGTCTCGAGCACCGGGCGCAGGTGATCCTCCTGCTTGCCGTCGGGCAGGAGCGAGAGCGCGAACCGGGCGCAGTCGCAGGCCGCGAGCGTGACCAGGCGCGGGTCGGCCTCCAGGATCGCTGCCAGCCACAACAGCCAGTCGCCGCGCGGGCACTCCTGCCAGGCGTGGCCCAGGTCGTCGCCGTAGCGCCGGCCCCAGCTCTGGGCCTCCTGCCCGGCGGGGAGGCGCTGGAACATGGTGGCCACGTCCGCCACGCTCAGCGCCGCTCCAGGGCGAGCTGCCCGCAGGCGGCCAGGATCGCGTCGCCCCGCGGGCGGCGCACGTGCACCTTCTCGACCCCGCCGCGCTGCAGGAGCGCGCCGAACGCCTCGACCGCCTCGGGGGCGGGACGCGCGAAGGCCGCGCCCTCGTGCGGGTTGAACGGGATCAGGTTGATCTTGATCCGGTCGGCCACGCGGCGCAGGCGGCGGGCGAGGTCGCGGGCCTGCTCGGGGGCGTCGTTCTCGCCCGCGAGCAGCACGTACTCGAACGTGACCCGCCGGCGGCCGGCGAGCGGGAGTCGGCGCACGACCTCGAGCAGGTCGTCCATGTCGAACTTGCGGTTGACCGGCATGATCCGCGAGCGGACCGCGTCGTCGGGCGCGTTGAGCGAGATCGCCAGGTTGACGTTGGTGCGCGCCAGGAACGGCTCGATCCGGTCGGCGAGCCCCACGGTCGAGACGGTGATCCGCCGCTCGGGGAACGCGAGCCCCGCGGGGTCGGTCAGCACGCGGCAGGCGGTGACCGTCCCCTCGAGGTTGTGGAGCGGCTCGCCCATGCCCATGAACACCAGGTTCGTCAGGCGCCGCTCGACCTTGCCCGCCTCGCCGCGCCCGAGCTGCAGCACGCGCGCGTCGCCCCGCTCCTTGAGCAGGCGCTCGGCGATCAGCACCTGCTCGGTGATCTCCCAGGGCGCGAGGTTGCGGACCAGGCCCATGGTCGCGGTGCGGCAGAACGCGCAGCCCATGGCGCAGCCGACCTGCGTCGAGACGCACAGCGTGCGGCGCTCCCCGTCGGGAATGATCACCGCCTCCACCTCGCGCCCGTCCTCGAGGCCGACCAGGAGCTTGGTCGTCCCGTCGGGCGCGACCCGGGCGGTGGTGGGCTCGAGGCGCGGAAGACGCGCCTCGGCCGCGAGCCGCTCGCGCAGCGCCTTGGAGAGGTCGGTCATGCCCTCGACCGCCGCGGCGCCGCGGCGCCAGATCCAGCGGAACACCTGGTCGCCGCGGTAGGGCTCGAGGCCCCGCGCTTCGAAGGCGGCGCGCAGCGCCTCGCGGTCGAGGTCCTTGAGGTTGAGGGGGGCCGCCTGCTCGAGCCGCCTCACGGGCGACCTCGGCGAGCGCGGCGAGCACGGCGCGCGGTCATGGCACACAGCGTACAAGGACGCGACCGCTGGCGGGAGCCAGCGGTCGCGAAGGTCGTCCCGCCCCGTGAGGGACGGGCGACATGCCTCAGTCGATCTTGACCTCGATCGTGGCCTCGCCGGCCGCGGCGGGGCGCACCGGCTCGCCCACGCCCTCGAGCTCGTCGGCGCCGGGCGGCGGCGGGGGCGCGAGGTGGATCTTGCCCTGGAGGACCTCCTCCAACGCGATCTGGATCGGGTTGCGCGACTCGAGGTCGACCAGCTTGCGCTGCCGCCCCTTGACGAGCTCGCGGCACCGCTTCTGGATCAGGGTGGTCAGCTCGAACGTGTTGCCGACGAGCTCCTTCGCCCGGTCCCAGCGCTGCAAGTCCACGGCGTCCTCCAACTGGGCCGATTGGCCCCTGATTTGAGTAGCCGCGCAGGATATCAACCGGGCGAGGCTTGTCCAGCAGCGAAGTCGGGCCGGAGGAGCGCCCGGCGCTGGGCCTCGGCCCAGGGGCAGCCCATGCAGCCGCGGTGGCAGCAGCCGCGGCCCAGCTTGGCGGGGGGCGGGGGGGGCGCGGCGCTCGATCCACTCGGGGACACGCCGCTGGGGGTGTGGGGCCAGGCGCGGTGCTGGGGGACGCCGCGCAGCGAGCCGACGGTCAGTCTCGGGCGGTGGGCCATGCCGCGATCTTCGCGCGCCGCGTGCCGGCAGGGAAGCGTCGGGCCCGCGCACCGGCACCCGCCGCGCGCGCCGACCCGTAAGATCACGCCCCATGAGCACTCACTTCGCGGGCAAGGTCGCGCTCGTCACGGGCGGGGCGTCGGGGATCGGGGCCGAGCTGGCCAGGCAGCTGGCGCAGGCCGGAGCGATGGTGATCGTGGCCGACCTCGACGCCGAGGGCGCGGCGCGGGTGGCGGCGAGCCTGGGCGACGCCGCGGAGGGGGTCGCGCTCGACGTGCGCGACGCGAGCGCGTTCGAGGCGCTCGTCGCGCGGGTGTGGGCCGAGCGCGGCGCGATCGACCTCCTGTTCAACAACGCGGGGGTGGCGGTCGCGGGCGAGGCGCACGCCATGAGCCTCGACGACTGGCGCTGGGTGCTCGACGTCAACCTGCTCGGCGTGGTCCACGGCGTGGCGGCGGCCTACCCGCGCATGGTCGCGCGCGGGCGCGGGCACATCGTCAACACCGCCTCGCTGGCGGGCCTGATCCCCTCACCCTGGCTGGCCGCGTACGCGGCGGCCAAGCACGCGGTGGTCGGGCTGTCGGCCGCGCTCCGGGCCGAGGGGCGCGGGTTCGGCGTGTCGGTGAGCGCGGTGTGCCCGGGGTTCATCGCCACCCCGCTGGTCTCCGAGCGCGCGGTGATGCGCGGGGTCCCGCGCGAGCTCGCGCTCGGGCAGGTCATGGTCCGCCCCCTGGCGGCCGACGCCTGCGCGCGGGCGATCTTGCGCGGCGTGCGCAAGGACCGCGCCCGGATCGTGATCACCGGCCACGCCCACGTGCTGCACTGGTTGCACCGGCTGGTGCCCGACACGCTGGGCTGGCTGGTCGCGCGCGGGATCGAGCGCGGCCGCGCCCGCGCCGCGCGCGCCACGGCCTCGTAGCGGCGCGCCGCTTGCGAGCGGCGTGGCGGAGCAGGAGGCCCGTGAGGAGCAGCCCCCGCACGCGCTCGCACATCGCGTTATCGCTCTCCGTCGCGGCCCTGGCCGCGCTCGCCGGGCCGGCCCTCGGCCAGGACGCGGGCGGCGCCGCGCCGAGCCCGCCCGCCGCGGCGCCGCCGCTCACGCCGATCGGCGGCGCGCCGCCGGCGGGGCAGGGCCTGCTGCTCGGGCCCAACGTGGGCCTGGCCTACGCGGGCGAGTCGTTCTGGGTGCGCCCTCGCGGGCTGCTGGCGGTCGACGTGCGCCGCTACGACCCGCGCAACATCCGCGACTCGGGGATCTGGCTCGACCGGGCCCTGATCGGGCTCGAGGGCGGCGCGGGCCCGTTCTACGGCCGCGTGCTGGCCGACCTGCGCGGGACCGACGTGGAGTACGCGCTGGAGGAGGCCTGGCTCGCGGTCGAGCCGCTGCCGCACACGCTGCGGATCGCCGGCGGGCTGCTCGAGTTCCCGCTCTCCTACGAGCACATGCAGCCCGAGCCGACCCTCCCGTTCGTCGACTACAGCATGGCGGCCTTCCTGCTCGGGTACCACGACCTCGGCGCGCGGGTGGACGGCGAGCTGTGGGAGGGCACGATCGGCTGGGCGGTGCAGGGCGGCGGCGGCGAGGGGTTCGACCAGCGCGGCGAGCGCCGCTCCGGGCCCTCGCTCCTGCTGCAGCTCCAGAGCTATCCGTTCCGCCTGCTCGAGGACGTGCTCCCCGCCGGGCCCTACGCGTTCCGCGGCCTGTCGGGCCTGTGGCTGGGCGGCTCCTACGCCTGGGGCTGGGACTACCGCGGCGGGCTGGAGCTCGACACCAGCCTGCGCAACACGCTGTTCTACGCCACGCCGCTGGAGGCCGATCGCACCGAGAGCTGGGTGTTCGCCTACGGCTGGGACGCGGGCCCGATCCGGATCCTGCACGAGTTCGGCCAGTTCGACCTGTTCGAGATCACCAAGGGCCCCACCGGGCCGCTGCACGAGTCCGACGGCGACAACCTCATGATGAGCGCCACGATCGCCTGGCGGATCACGGGCGAGCCCTACGACACGCGGCTGTTCCACCAGCTCGCGCGCCCGCAGGGCTTCCCCCGCTGGCCGCTCTATCAGGACGGCACGTGGGGCCCCGGCATGTGGGAGATCGCGGTGCGCTACACCAACGCCGAGGGCGACCGGGCCTTCGTCCCTGGGCAAACCCGCGGGCTCACCACGACGCCGCCGTCGAGCCAGGAGTTCCGCACGTTCGACGTGGCGGTGAACTGGTGGCCGTTCCGCACCGTGCGCCTCACGTTCCAGCTCACCCGCACGATCGCCGACAGCGAGCCCGCGGCGTTCAGCGGGAGCGGCCGCGACACGTCGTTCCTGTTCCGGCTGCAGCTCGACTTCTGATCGGGCCGCGGTCGCGGGCGGGCCTCACCGGTTGGGGTCGAAGCCCGCGTAGCTGATCCCCGCGAGGTCGGCGACGTCCCGCTTCCAGGAGGTGATGTCCTGCTTCTGGAACTTGCCGAGGTGGTCGTGCCCGCAGGCGCGCGCGAGCACCTTCATCAGCTCCGTGGAGGCGTCGAGGAAGCGCGCCAGCCGCTCGCCGCCGCGCTCGACGTCGAGCCTCGCCCGCAACTCCGGCCGCTGGGTGGCCACCCCGGTGGGGCACAGGTTCGTGTGGCACATCCGCGCCGCGACGCAGCCGATGGCCTGAATGGCCGAGTTGGCGATCGCCACCCCGTCGGCGCCCAGGCACAGCGCCTTGGCGAAGTCCGCGGGCATGCGCAGCCCGCCGGTGGCGATCAACGTGACGTCCGAGCGGCGCCGCTTGTCGAGGTGATGACGCGCCCGGGCGAGCGCGGGGATCGTGGGCACCGAGATGTGGTCGCGGAAGATCAGCGGCGCGGCACCCGTTCCGCCCCCGCGGCCGTCGAGGATGATGTAGTCGACGCCGACCTCGAGCGCGAAGTCGATGTCCTGCTCGATCCGGTTGGCCGACAGCTTCATGCCGATCGGGATCCCGCCCGTCACCGCGCGCACCCGCTCGGCGAAGCGGCGGAAGTCGGCCGGCGTCGTCATGTCGACGAAGGTGGCGGGCGAGATGGCCGGCGTCCCCTCCGGCAGCCGGCGCACCTCGGCGATCTTCCCGACCACCTTGTTGCCGGGCAGGTGGCCGCCCGTGCCGGTCTTGGCGCCCTGGCCCCCCTTGAAGTGGAAGGCCTGCACCCGCGTGAGCAGCTCCTCGCTGTAGCCGAACTTGGCCGAGGCGAGCTCGTAGAGGTAGCGGCTGTTCGCCTGCTGCTCCTCGGGGAGCATGCCGCCCTCGCCCGAGCAGATCCCGGTCCCCGCCCGCTCCGCCCCCTTGGCGAGCGCGACCTTCGCCTCCTGCGAGAGCGCCCCGAAGCTCATGTCCGACACCAGGATCGGGATCGACAACACCAGCGGCTTCTTGGCCCGGGGGCCGACGACCAGCTCGGTGCCGACCGCGGCGTCGTCGAGCAGCGGCTTGACGGCGAACTGGCCGGGGAGGAGCTGAATGTCGTCCCACCGGGGGAGCGTGGGCCACGGCACCCCCATGGCGGCCACCTCGCCGTGGTGGCCGGTGCGCTCGAGCCCGTGCTCGGCGAGCTCGTGGATCTGCCGCACCGTCGGCTCCTCCGGCGTCGGCACCGCGCGCGGCAGCTCGCTGCCGCGGCGCGCCGGGGCAGGCTCCTCCGCCGCGGCGAGCTGGTTGTGCGTCCCGTCGCAGAACGGCCGGTTCTTGGTGCGCTTGCACATGCACAGCCACGCCTCACCGTCCTGCTCGGCGACGAACCTGTGGGGCGTGAAGCCGGTGCCCTGGTGCGAGCCATCGCAGAACGGCTGGGTCGCGCTCCGGCCGCAGACGCACCACCAATACTCCTTCCCCTTCTCCAGCTCGACGGCCATCGGCTTGCGGTC
>CAZMSZ010000327.1:0-1322 GCA_964569055.1 uncultured Planctomycetota bacterium
ACGTAGTCGGGGGCCACGCAGGTCTGGCCCGCGTTCCAGTACTTGCCCCAGGCGATCCGGCGGGCCGCGACCTCCATGTCGACGTCGTGGTCGACCAGGCACGGGCTCTTGCCGCCGAGCTCGAGGGTCACCGGCGTGAGGTGCTTGGCTGCCGCCTGGTAGACGATCCGGCCGACGCGGGTGCTCCCGGTGAAGAACACGTGGTCCCAGCGCTGCTCGAGCAGCGCGGTCGTCTCGGGCACGCCGCCCTCGACCACCTCCAGGCAGTCGGCGTCGACGTAGCGCGGCAACAGGTCGGCCAGGGTGCGCGCCGTGGCGGGCGCCAGCTCCGAGGGCTTGACCACGGCCGCGTTGCCGGCCGCGAGCGCGCCGATCAGCGGGCCGACCACCAGCTGCACCGGGTAGTTCCAGGGGCCGATGATCAGCACCACGCCGAGGGGGTCGCGGTGGATCTTGCTCGTGGCGGGGAAGTTCACCAGCGGGGTCGAGACCTTGGTGGGGCGCATCCACGCCTTGAGGTGCTTGAGCGCGTGGCGCACCTCGGACAGCGAGAACCCGACCTCGCCGGCCCAGCCCTCGAGGTCGCACTTGCCGAGGTCGGCCCGCAGCGCCTCGAGCAGGCGCGCCTCCTCGTCCACGAGCATGCGCTCGATCCCGCGCAGCTGCGCGCGGCGCCAGGCGTAGGTGCGCGTCTTGCCGCTGGCGAACGAGCCGCGCAGCTTGGCCGCCACGGCGGCGGCGTCGAGCTTGCGGGGGCTGGTGGTGGCGGGGCTCGGGGTGGCGGTGGTGGCCATACGCGTCGCTCCTGGGGAAGCCCGAAGTCTAGCGCACGGCGGCCGAGCCGCGGGTGGCGGCCGGCCCCGTGCGGCTCCCGCCCGCGCCAAGGAGCTGGCGCTGATCGGGCGGGGCTGCCTCGCGTGAAAGAGACCGCCAAGAGCTGCCGCGGGTTGGGCGCGGCTCCCTCGCATCCAGAATGACCGCCAAGAGCGACCGGTTGAAGAGCTGCCGCTGATGAGGCGAGGCTCCCTGCATGAAAATGAACCGCCAAGAGCGCCAAGAGCGCCAAGGGAAGAGCTGTCGCTGATTAGGCGAGGCTCCCTCGCGTGGAGATCGAGCGCCGAGGAAGAGCTGCCGCTGTTCAGGCGGGGCTCCCTGACGTGAAAAGTGAACCGCCAAGAGCGCCAAGAGCGCCAAGGAAGAGCTGTCGCTGATCAGGCGAGGCTCCCTCCGCGTGGAGATCGGTCGGAGGGAGAGCTGCCGCTGAACAGGTGCGGCTCCCTGGCGTGAAAAGTGAACCGCCAAGAACGCCAAGAGCGCCAAGG
>CAZMSZ010000327.1:1422-8730 GCA_964569055.1 uncultured Planctomycetota bacterium
TGAACCGCCAAGAACGCCAAGAGCGCCAAGGAAGAGCTGTCGCTGATCGGGGGGGCTCCCTCGCCTGAAGAACGACCGCCGAGGGAAGAGCTGCCGCTGAATAGGTGCGGCTCCCTCGCGTGAAGAACGAACCGCCAAGAACGCCAAGAACGCCAAGGGAAGAGCTGTCGCTGATCGGGGGAGGCTCCCTCGCGTGGAGATCGGTTGGGAGGGAGGGCTGCCGCTGTAGGGGCAGACGCCTTCCTTGCCTCGGCTGACGCTGAGAGCACGGCCGCCTTGCCCAAGGGCAAGGGCGAGGGAATGCCCTGCCCGATCAGCGGGCGAACAGGCGGCGGGCGATCACCAGGCGCTGGATCTGCCCGGTGCCCTCGAAGATGTCGTAGACCTTCTGGTCCCGGTACAGCTTCTCGACCAGGCGCTCGCGCAGGACGCCCTCGGGGCCTAGCACCTCCAGGGCGCGCGAGGTGACGCGGTCGACCATCTTGCCCGCGTAGGCCTTGCTCATGGAGGACTCCTTGGCGTTCTCCCGCTCGTGGTCGAGGAGGTAGGCCGCCTTCCAGCACAGCAGGCGCGCGGTGTGGATCTCGCGCTCCATCCAGGCCAGGGTCTCGCGCAGGCGCCGGTAGCGCGGGGTGTGCTGCGCCAGCGCGTAGTGCTCGTCCACCCAGTCGCGCGCGATCTCGTAGGCGGCGCGGGCGATCCCGACCGCCATGGCGGCCACCAGCGGGCGGGTGGCGTCGAACGTCTTCATGGCGGTGGTGAACCCGCCCTTCGCCTTGCGCTCGTAGTGCTCCTCGCCGCCGAGCAGGTTCGCGGCGGGGACCCGGCACTCCTCGAACACCTGCTCGGCGGTCTCGCTCGCCTTGAGCCCCATCTTCTGCTCGATCTTGGGCACGCTGAAGCCGGGCGTCCCCTTCTCCACCACGAACGCGCGGTGGCCGGCGCGGCCGAGCGCGGGGTCGATCGTGGCGAACACCACCGTCCAGATCGCGCGCCCGCCGTTGGTGATGTAGATCTTGCTCCCGTCGAGCACCCAGGCCTCGCCGTCCTTGCGGCAGCGGGTGGTGATCGCCTTGGCGTCGGAGCCGGCGCCGGGCTCGGTCAGGGCGTAGGCGCCGAACTCGTAGCCGTCGGGGCGGAACCGGCCCAAGAACCGCTCGCGCTGCTCGGGGGTGCCCGTGATCTGCACCGGCGGGCCGCCCAGGCCCGGGCCGGGCAGGTTGAGGACGGCGGCCGGGTCGCCCCAGGCGAGCTCCTCGATCGCGACCATCAGCGTGCGGTTGAGCTGCTTGGGGCCGCCGCGCTCGCGCTTCTCGCCGCCGGGGCCGCCGAGGCCCGACAGCGCGCCCGTGCCCAGGCCGAACTGCTTGCAGGCCTCGACGAAGGCGGGGTGCGGCCCCTCGAGCCGGTCCGACTCCAGCGCGTAGGGGCGGACGTAGGTGCGGGCGAACGTGCGCGTCAGCTCGCGCACCTGCTTGATCTGGGGGGTGAGGGTGAAGTCGATCGCCACGGCTACCCCTCCGCCAGCTCGAGCCCGGCGAGCTCGTCCTCGGCCTCGTCCTCGGGGAGCGTCAGCCCGTCGACCAGCGACAGCGTGCGCGCGTCGCGCATCCACTTCTCGACCGGGTGGTCCCACAGGTAGCCGTGCCCGCCCAGGACCTGCACCGCGTCGGAGCACACCTCGACCGCGAGCTCGGCGGTCTGCCGGTGGGCGAGCAGGGCCAGCGCCGGCGCGCGAGCGTCGCCGCGGTCGAGGGCGGCGGCCGCCTGCCACACCAGGCTGCGCACGCCGTCCACCCGGGTCGCCATGTCGGCCATCATGAAGGCGAGCGCCTGGTGCTGGTAGAGCGGCACGCCGAACGCGTGGCGCTCCTGGGCGTAGTCGCAGGCGTGCTCGGTGGCGGCGCGCGCGCAGCCGACCAGGCGGGCCGCGTCGAGCGTGCGCTGGCGGGCGAGCGCGTCGCGCAGCACGCGCCGCAAGGCGCCCGGCGCCGCGTCGCCGCCCAGGCGGTCCGCCGCCGGGACCCGCACCTCCTCGAAGCGCAGGTCGGCCCAGCGCGCCGCGCCGAGGCCGAGCGTCTCGTGGCGCGCCTCGACCGCCAGCCCCGCCGGCCGCCCGACCACCGCCAGGAGCGCGAGGCGGTCCCAGGGGTCGGGCGCGCCGCTCGCGACGTCGCGGGCCAGCACCAGGGTCAGCGCGGCGTCGGCGCCGCCGCGCACGTAGCGCTTGCGCCCCGACAGCACCCACTCCTCGCCCTCGCGCCGGCAGGTCGCCTCGCAGGCGGCGGGGTCGACCCCGAACGGGCCCTCGACCAGCGCCAGCGCCGCGCGGCGCGCCCAGCCCTCCGCCTCGTCCGCGAACGGCGCCAGGAGCCGCTCGGCCTGCGCGCCCGTGCCCAGCGCCAGGACCAGCGGCGCGGCCGCGCCGGGGCCGGGCAGCGCCACCGCGGCCCCGAGGTCGCCCCAGGCGAGCTCCTCGGCGCACAGCGCGGCCGCGCGCAGGTCGAGCAGCTCCGAGCCGCCGAGCGTCTCGGGCAGCCCCAAGGTGGCGAGCCCGAGCTCGTGGCACTCGCGCGCCAGCTCCTCGCTCAGCGCCCCCGCCGCCTCGAGCTCGCGCAGCGCGGGCCGCAGCCGCTCCCGCGCGAAGGCGCGGACCGCGTCCACGACCTGCGCCAGCTCCTCGCCGGGCTCGAACGACACGCTCATGGCGCCCCCTCTCCGCGCCGGTTCTACCGGGCGGGGGCGTCGCTCGCCACGGGCTCGCCCCGCGAGCGGGCGGCGGCGAGCACGCCCGCCACCAGCGCCAGCAGGCCGCCCACCAGCCCGCCCGCGCTCGGCCGCTCGCCGAACAGCAGCACCGAGAAGCCGAGCGCGATCGCGACCTCGCTCAGCCCACCCACCGTGACGGCCGCCGCGGAGTGCCAGCGGTAGGCGGCGGTGAGCAGGAGCTGGCCCACCGTGCCCAGCGCGCCCGCCAGCGCGAGCAGCGCCCAGGTGCTCGCGCTCCAGGCGCGCCAGGCCACCGGCGCGTCGCCCAGGAAGGGCAGCGGCGCGAGCGTGAGGCAGATCGAGAAGGCGGTGACCACGGTCAGCGGGTCGTCGGTGCGCGCGAGCCCGCGCAGCGCCAGGTAGGCCAGCGCGGCCAGGAGCCCCGCCAGGAGCGCCGCCAGGACGCCCGCCCGCTCGCCCTCGAGCGAGAGGCCGTAGCGCAGCGCCACCCCGGCGAAGCCGAGCGCCAGCGCGCCCCACACCCAGCGGTCGGGGTGCTCGTGCACGACCAGCGGCGCGAGCAACGCCACCCACAGCGGCGCGGTCTTGAGCAGCACGGCCGCGGTGAACAGGTCGGTCGCGCCGCCGCCCGGCACGAACGACCAGTAGTAGCAGGCCATGGCCACCGTGCCCGCCGCGCAGCGCAGCGCCAGCATGGACCAGCCGCGCGGGCGGAGGGGGCGCCGGCGCAGCCGCAGCAGGGTCAGCCCGACCACGAGCCCGACCAGGCCGCGGGCCAGGATCGGCGCCGCCAGGCCGGTCTGGTCGGCGACGCCCTTGATCGTGGCGCTGAGCGCCGCGAACGCCAGGCTCGCCAGCAGGATCAACACGAGCGCGCGCAGCGGCCGCGCGGGCGGAAGGCCGGGGGCCGGCGCGGTCAGGGCGCGGCGCCCCGGCGGGCCAGCAGCGCGGCGACCACGCGCGCGTGCTCGACCTCGATCCGCCGCTGCAGCAGCTCGGCCCGGGCGCGCAGGCCCGCGCGCGCCGCCTCCTCGGCCGCGCCGCACAGCGCGGCCAGGTCGTGCGCGCCGATGTTGCTCGCGCTCCCGCGGAGCTGGTGAGCCGCGCTGCGCAGCGCGTCGCAGTCGCCCGCCGCGACCGCGCGGCCGCCCGCCTCCACCATGGCGACCCCGTCCTCGAGGAACAGGTCGATCAGCTCGCGCACGAGGTCGGGCATGCCGAGCGCGTCGAGCGCCCGCAGGTCCACCGGCGGACCGGCCGCCGCGCGCTCGTCCAGCAGCCGCCGCAGCGTCTCCTCGAGGTCGGGCAGGCGGACCGGCTTGCTGAGGTAGTCGTCCATGCCCGCCTCGAGGCAGCGCTGGCGGTCCTCGGCCGTGACGCTCGCGGTCATGGCGACCACCCGTGGCCCGGCGCGACCGGGCGAGCGGAGCCGGATCGCGCGCGTCGCCTCGAGCCCGTCCATGCGCGGCATCTGCACGTCCATGAGGACGACGTCGTAGTTCGCGCGCGCCAGGGCCTCGAGCGCCTCCTGCCCGTTGCTGGCGACGTCGGCCTGATAGCCGAGGCGCGCCAACATGCTCACCGCGACCTTGCGGTTGACCGAGTTGTCCTCGACCACCAGCACCCGCCCGCGCCGACCGACCTCCGGCGCCGCGTCGGCCGCCGGCGGCTCGGACCCAGGCCGGCGCTCGCCCACCAGCCCGAGCAGTGTGGCCTGCAGCTGCCGCGCGCGGACGGGCTTCAGCAGCGCGCCAGCCACCCCGGGCGCCCCGCCCGAGGGCGCGTCCCGGCGCGGCGTCCGGTAGAGCGCCACGACCGGCAGCGGCGCGCGCGCGACGGCGCGCACCCGGCGCGCCAGCACCTCGGCGTCGAGGGCCGGCGGCTCGTGCGCGACCAGCGCCAGATCGTAGGACCCCTCGGCTGCCTGCTCCAGCGCGTCGGGGTCGACCGCGCGCGGGCTCATGCCGCACCAGCGGAGCTGCTCGAGCAGCATCGCGCGCGCGTTGGGGTCGGGCTCGATCAGGAGCACGCGCCGCCCCAGCAGCGCGGTCGGCGACGGCGGCCGCTCGTCGGGCACCGCCTCGAGCACCACGTCGAGGAAGAAGGTCGAGCCCCGCCCGAGCTCGCTCTCGGCGCGCAGCGTGCCGCCCATCAGCTCGGCCAGACCCTTGCTGATCGCGAGCCCCAGCCCGGTGCCCCCGTACTGCCGCGTGGTCGAGGGGTCGCCCTGGCGGAACGCCTCGAACAGGTCGTCGATCCGCTCGGGCGCGATCCCGATCCCGGGGTCGCGCACCGCGAGGCGCAGCGCGTAGCGCTCGCCCTCGCGCGGCTCGCCACCGATCAGCACCACCACGTCGCCGCGCTCGGTGAACTTGACCGCGTTGCTGAGCAGGTTGACCAGGATCTGCCGCAGCCGCGTGACGTCCCCCCACAGGACCGGCGGGACGTCGTCGCGCTCGTAGACGTAGGCGAGCTGGAGCCCCTTCTCCGCCGCCTTGGTCGCGAGGATCCCGAGCGACTCCTCCACGCACTCGCGCAGGTCGAACGGGTGGCGCTCGAGCTCCATCTTGCGGGCCTCGACCCGCGAGAAGTCGAGCAGGTCGTCGATCAGCAGCAGCAGCGCGTCCGCGCTCCCGCGGATCGTCTGGGCGTAGGTGAGCTGCTCGGGGGTGAGCGGGGGGGTCTCGAGCAGCAGGCTCGAGAGGCCGATCACCGCGTTGAGCGGGGTGCGGATCTCGTGGCTCACGTTGGCCACGAACTCCGACTTGGCCCGCGTGGCCGCCTCGGCCGCCTCCTTCGCCTGCTGGAGCGCCACCTCGGCCTCCTTGCGCTCGGTGACGTCGAGGGCCATGCCGCTCCAGCGGACCGTGCCCGACGCGAGCCGCCGCGGGTCGGCCGTCACCGCCAGCCAGCGCACCACCCCGCCGGGCCCGTGCAGGCGGAACTGGCGCGAGAACCGCTCGAGCGTGCGGGCGGACTCGGCGATCGCGGCCAGGACCTGCGGGAGGTCCTCGGCGTGGATCCGGTCGAACACGCGCTGGGCGTCGCCGATCGCGTCCTCCGCGCGCAGCCCCGCGAGCTGCCACACGTCGCCGTGGATCAAGGGGAAGGTGCGGCGCCCGTCGGGCGCGAGCTCGAACTGATACAGGAGCCCCGGCACGGTGGCGAGGAGCTCGCGCTGCCGGGCGGCGACGTCGAGGAGCGCCTGCTCGGCGATCCGCTCGGCCGTGACGTCGCGCTTGAGCCCGATCAGCCAGCGCGGCTGGCCCTGCTCGTCGCGCACCACGAACGCGCTCAGGTCGAGGCGCCGCTCGCCGTGCGGGCCGCGCCAGGTCACCTCGCCGCGGAAGCTGCCGCGCGCCCGCAGCGAGGCCTCGACCGTGTCCGCCGCCTCGCCCACGAAGTCGCGGGGCGTCTTGCCGAGCAGCTCCTGGTCGGACACCCCGAGGAGCCGCCGGTGGGCGTCGTTCTGGAGCACGTAGCGCCCGGCGGCGTCGAGCACGGCGAAGCCGTCGTTGGCCCCGGTGAACATTTGCTCGAACAGCGCCGCCCGCTCGCGCGCGGTCGCGCCCGGGCCGGGCTCGAACGAGACGAGCACCGGCCCTCCCTCGCACAGCCGCTCGAGCGCCGCCCGCCAGGGACGACCGGCGAGCTCGCAGCCCGCCTCGCCCTCGGCCCGCCGCCCCGCGAGCAGCGCCTCGAGCGCCTCGGTCAGCGCCGCCGCGCCCGGGCCCGCCGCCGCGCTGGCCGCGAGGGCGTCACCGCCCGCCGCGAGCGGGAGCGGGCACCCGGGCGCGACGGCGAGCGCGCGGCCCGCCGCGTCGAGGAGCAGCCGGACGGCGCGCGGCTCGCCGGCGGCGAGCGCGAGTTCGGGGGGAGCGGGACCGGGTCGCGGAGGGGGCATGGCGGATCGACGAGGGCTCGCGCACCCCAGCCGAACCCTCGGCGGACGGGAGCGCAAGCCTCAAGGCCGCGCTGCCGCCGCCCGGGCCGCGTGATAATCTGCCCGCCGCCGGCGCGGCGAGCGCGGCGGGGAGGGCGACGTGGCGGACGAGGAGCGCGAGGTCTCGCCGAACGGAGCGCGCCGGATCTACCGCGCGCTGTGCAACCTGGCCTGGTGCGACGGCGACTTCGCCGCGCGCGAGCAGCGCTACCTCGAGGAGTTTCGCGCCAGGTTCGGGATCGGCCCGGCCGAGGCCGCGCAGCTCGAGGACGAGGGGCGGCGCGGCGTCGGCCTCGGCGTGAGCAAGCGCGCCGCCGAGCAGGAGCTGCTCGCGAGGGGCATGATCGCCGTCACCATGGCGGACGGGAAGCTCACCACCGAGGAGCAGGCCAAGCTCGTCGCCTTCGGCAAGACGCTCGGCCTCGACGCGGCCGCCCTCGCCACCCGGATCCGCGCCTGGGCGGATGGCCAGGGCAAGCGGCTGGAGCAGGGCGGGTAGGCGGGCGGCGAGGGTCAGGGAAGAGAAAGGCAAGCGAAGACAACACGGAATATCAACAGCGAACAACAATCCGAATGCCAGAATGGCTGTCGCTTGCAGGATCAGCGCCTCGTGTGGGGGGCCGACGGGCGCCCGA
>CAZMSZ010000328.1:0-8726 GCA_964569055.1 uncultured Planctomycetota bacterium
GAGCGGGTGCGCGCCTCGGCCGAGCGCAACGCGGCGCTCGCGCTCGAGGCCCTCGAGCCTCTGGCTCCGGCCGTCACATGCCCGCGAAAGCGCGATGGGTGGGACTGCCAGACGAGCACGAGCACGAGCACGAGCACGAGGACGAGGACGAGGGGGCGAGATGTGGGGGATCGGCAGACGTGAACGGGCCACAGGCCGCGTTGACGGGCAGGGGCAGGGGCACGGCGCTGTTCGCCAACCGTTACCCGCTCCTCCCTACAGCCGCGCGCCGATCCGCACGTTGGCGCCGGGGCCGAGCACCTCGAGGAGCTGCTCCTTGAGCGTGTCGTTGCCGGTCACGCGCAGGTTGGGGCCGCAGCGGAACAGGGGGCTCTTGGCCTGGTCGCGCTCGCGGCGGAAGGCGTAGTAGACCGGGTCTTGGCCGCGGTGGCGCAGCAGCACGTCGCGGAAGCGGCGCAGGGTGTCCTCGGTGGTGTGCTCGATCACCAGCTCCGCGGAGACCGACACGCGCAGCTTCCCCTCGGCCTCGTCGGCGGGCAGGATCTTGTCGACCAGCACCGAGGGGGGCTCGCGCTCGGTGTCGACCTTGCCCTCGATGAACACCACCCGGTCGGGGATCAGCAGCGCCCGCACGTCGGGGAACACGCTCGGGAACACCACCGCGTCAGTGCCGCCGCTGAAGTCCTCGATCGTGACGAACGCCATCTGCTGCCCGCGCTGCGTCATGTGCAGCCGGACGCCGGTGATCAGCCCGCCGACGGTGACCTCGGCCTTGGGCCCGAGCTCGGCCAGCTTGGCGATCTTGCTGGTGCAGTAGCGCTCGAGCCGCTCGCGGAACGGGTCGAGCGGGTGGCGGGTCAGGTAGTAGCCGAGCGCC
The DNA here is from genome assembly GCA_964569055.1 of uncultured Planctomycetota bacterium. Lineage (GTDB taxonomy): Bacteria > Planctomycetota > J058 > J058 > J058 > JAWLGW01. Next base: position 878 of record CAZMSZ010000328.1, read on the forward strand.
TCCTTCTCCCCCGCGAGGAGCTCGGCGTCCCGCCACTCGGGGATGTTGGGGAGGAGCCCGCGCTCGATCGCGTCGACCTGCTCGGAGACGGCCGGCACGTCGAACAGGCTGACCTGCTGCGAGAGCTTGTCCTTCTGCGCCTGCACGCCCATCTGGTGGGCCTGCTCGACCACCGCCGCCAGCTGGCTGCGCCGCGCGCCGAGCGAGTCGAGCGCGCCCGCCTTGACCAGCGTCTCGAGCACGCCCTTGGTCAGCAGCTTGCCGTCGACCTCCTCGCACAGCTGGAAGATCGAGCGGAACCGCCCGTCCCCGAGGCCCTCGCGCGCGCTCACGATCTCCTGCGCCGCCCCCTCCCCCAGCCCGCGGATCGCGCCCAGGCCGTACACGATCGTGCCGTCCTGGACGTCGAACTTGACCTGGCTGAAGTTGACGTCGGGCGCCCGGACCGCGATCCCCATCCGGTCGCACTCGCTCTTGTAGTCGAGGATCCGGTCGGTGTCCCCCAGCCACGAGGTGAGCGTGGCCGCCATGAACTCGGCCGGGTAGTGCGCCTTGAGGTATGCGGTGCGATAGGTGACCAGGCCGTAGGCGGCGCTGTGGCTGTTGTGGACGATCAAGCCGTCCGCCACGAAGTTGTGGTCCCGCTCGACGGTCAGGTCGAACGTGGGCGCGACGCCCCGCGGCTCGATCGCGACCACCTCGTCCCAGATCACGTCGGAGGTGGCGACGGCTGCGAGGCGCTCGCTCGCGAAGAACTTCGCCAGCCGCTCGATCGTCTCGCGCCGGAAGCCACGCTTGTCCGGGCTCCCCGCGCCCAGGAGCATCTTGGTCGAGACACCCGAGCGCTCCTCGATCTCGCGCCACGTCAGCCCGGAGCGCTCGCGCTCCTCGGCGACCCAGGCCTTCACCTCGGCGGGGATCGTGTCGAAGCTGGGCCGCCGGCGCGCGGTCTCGTCGAGGTGGCGCCGCAGGAGCGCGGCGGCCGCGTCCCGCCCGACGCAGTGCGGGAGGACGCGCCGCGCGAAGGCGACGGCCGCCCCCTCTCCGATCAGGTGCACGGTGTACCCGGGACGCTCGGCGCCTCGGTAGCGGAACACCTTCTCGTGGATCCGGCTGGTGATCCCGAGGCGGAGCAGGAGGAGCTGGACGTCGCCGGCGAGCCGCCGTGAGGACGTGGCGTAGAACGGCACCGCCTGGGTCGCGTTGGCGATGAAGCCGTCGCCCGCCCACAGGCGCCCCAAGAACAGCTCGAGGTCAGCGTCGCGCAGGGCGAACACCTCCGCGGGCACCGCCTTCTCGGTGGCGCGCTTGCCGAGCAGGCCGAGCGCCTCTACCCACTCGAAGGCGCCGGAGCGGACCCGCACGGCCACGCCGCCCTGTTCGCGCGGGCGCCCTCCCCGGCGGCCGGTGCTGACGCAGACCTCGAGGCGCCGGCCGTCCGCGCGCGCCGTGATCCGCGCGGCCGACTCGGGGAAGCGCTCGGCGGCGGCGGCGAAGTCCTCCACCAGCGCGCGGTCGTTCCCGTAGAAGTAGAGGCAGCTCGGGTGGCAGGTGTTCCCCTCGGAGAGGAGCCCCGCGAGCAGGATCACTTGATGCGGCTCCCAGGCCGCTCCGGTGCTCACGGGGAGCGTGCGGGGCGCCCCGATCCGGGCGCCGACGCTCAAGTCCTCGAGGTTGGTCCAGCCGTCGAGCGTGCGGAAGGGGTGGTTGCCGGTCGCGACGATCCGCTTGCCCAGGCGCGTGCGCAGCTCGAACACCGGCTTCTCGCCGTTCGAGACCACGTCCACGACCTGGCGCGGACGAAGGCGCCAGTCGTCCCCCAGCGCGTGGACCCGCATGCGCCGACCGGTCTCGAACAGCTCGCCGACGGTGACGCGCTCGCCCGTGTCCGCGTCGACGAGCTCGGTCTCGCCCACGACGCACTTGTTGAACCCGTACTCCGCGAAGAACGCGATCTGGCCCCACACCTCCTCGGCGATCGCCTGCTTGACGCCCTTCTCCACGAAGCCCGCGATGAACGCGGGCTTGTACTTGTTCATCAGCTCGGCGTTCTTCTTGCCCATGGCCTTGCGGAGGTTGTCGGCGTCCGCCATGGAGAAGCCGCCGATCTGGTTGGCGATCCGCATGACCTGCTCCTGGTAGAGGATGCAGCCGTACGTCTCGCCGAGGATCGGCGCGAGGAGGTCGGTGAGGTAGGTGATCGGCTCGACGCCGTGCTTGCGGTTGATGTAGTCCTTGTCCATCTCCGAGCCGAGCGGGCCCGGGCGGTAGAGCGCGATCAGCGCGATGATGTCCTCGAACCGGTCGGGGCGCGCGCCCTTGAGCAGCTTGCGGAACCCGCTCGATTCGAGCTGGAACACGCCGACCGAGTCGCCGCGCGCGAGCATCTCGAACGTCTTCGCGTCGTCGAGCGGGATCGCGTCCGGATCGAGGTCGACCCCGCGCTTGCGCACGAGCTGCACGCAGTTCTCGATCAGGGTCAGCGTGCGCAGGCCGAGGAAGTCCATCTTGAGGAGCCCGCACTCCTCGACCTCGGTCATGGTGAACTCGGTGGTCTTGTCCTCCTTGACCAGCGTGAGCGGGATCCGCTCGAGCAGGTCCTCGTCGGCGATCACCACCCCGGCCGCGTGCTTGCCCTTGTGGCGGTTGACGCCCTCGAGGCGCAGCGCCATGTCGAACAGGTCGCGGTAGGTCGGGTCCTGCCGCAGCTCGGCCAGCTCGGGCGACTCGGAGAACGCCTGGTCGAGCGACTTGAGCTTGGGCCCCTCGGGGATCAGCTTGCTGATCTTGTCGACGGTCGCGAACGGGATCTCGAGCACCCGCCCCACGTCCTTGACCACCGCCTTGGGCTTGAGCGTGCCGAACGTGACGATCTGGCACACCTTCTCCGAGCCGTACTTCTGGCGCACGTACTCGATCACGCGCCCGCGGTTCGCCTCGCAGAAGTCGACGTCGATGTCGGGCATCGACACGCGCTCGGGGTTGAGGAACCGCTCGAACAGCAGGTCGTAGCGGAGCGGGTCGAGGTCGGTGATCCCCATGCAGTAGGCCACCATGGACCCCGCCGCCGAGCCGCGCCCCGGCCCGACCGGGCAGCCGTGCTCGCGCGCCCACTGGATGAAGTCGGCCACGATCAGGAAGTAGGTCGCGTAGCCGAGCTGGAGGATCACCTCCTTCTCGTAGGCCAGGCGCGCCCGCTGCTCCTGCGTGGGCTCCCCGTAGCGGCGCCGCAGCCCCTCCTCGCAGCTCCGGTGGAAGTACTGGATCGGGTCGCCCCCGTCGGGCGGCGTGAACTTGGGCAGGAAGTACTTGTTGCGCTTGCCGGGGAGGAGGTCGTAGTCGCCCACCTTCTCGGCGATCTCCCGGGTGGCGAAGATCGCTTCGGGGCAGTGATCGAAGGCGGAGATCATCTGCTCCGAGCTGCGGAAGAAGAAGTCCTCCTTCATCTTCAGCCGGTTCTGGTCGCCGAGCGTCTTGCCGCTGGAGATGCAGATCCGCACCTCCTGCGCCGGCGCGTCCTCCGGCTCGACGTAGTGCAGGTCGCACGTGGCCGCGGTCTTGATCCCGAGCTCGCGCGCGAGCTTGAGGCAGCCGTCGTTCACCACCCGCTGCTGGTCGAGCGAGTTGGGCTGGACCTCGAGGTAGAAGTCCTCGCCGAACACCTCCTTGAACTCGCCGGCCCGGGCGCGCGCCTCGTCCCACTTGTCCTGCTGCAGCGCGACCGGCACCGGCCCCTTCAGGCAGCCCGAGAGCACGATCAGCCCCTCGCGGTGGGCGGCGAGCGTCTCGAAGTCGACGCGCGGGCGGTAGTAGTAGCCGTGCAGGTTGGCCAGCGAGACCAGGCGCGAGAGGTTCTTCCAGCCCGCGTCGTCCTTGGCGAGCACGGTCAGGTGGTTGTAGCCCCGCGTGCGCTCGCGCATCGGCCCGAGCGACTGGTAGACCTCGCAGCCCAGGATCGGCTTGATGTCGTGCTTCTTGCACTCCTTGTAGAACGCGATCGCCCCCGACACGGTGCCGTGGTCGGTGAGCGCGATCGCCTCCTGCCCGCACTTCTTGGCCTGCTTGACCAGGGACGGCACCTTGGCGATCCCATCCAGCAGGCTGTAGTCGGAGTGGACGTGGAGGTGGACGAAGTCGCGCTGCGTCGGCTTGGTCATGGCACCCCTCCGCCCCGGGACCATCGCCCGGCGGCGCGAGGGCCGATCCTAGTGACCCGGGCCGACAACGCTAGCTTCTTCATTTTCAATGGGTTGTGAATATCTCGGGCGCGACGTGGGGAGGAGCGGGGGAGGGCGCGCGCCGCGCGCGAGCGTTCCTCCACGGGGTCTCCTGGAAGCCGGCGCGGGCGAGTAGAGTAAGGCCATGTCGGGGTCCCACCCGCCGAGGCCCGCGCTCCTCGCGGCCGCGCTCGGCTTGTCGCTGTCGTGCGCGCCGTTCGCCCCCGCTCGGGCGCAGGACGACCCCGCGCCCCGGAGCTACCCCGACGGCGTGGTGGCGCTGGTCGAGGGCACCCCGATCACCCGCTACGAGCTCGAGCTGTTCTGCCGCCTGACCAAGCCGAGCGAGTACCTGCAGCTCCCCCTCGAGAGCAGCGCCGCGCAGCGGATCCGCCACGCGGTGCTGACCGATCTGATCAAGCAGCGGGTGCTCACGCTCCGCGCCGAGCAGGACGCGCTGAAGCTGACCGAGGACGACGAGCGGCGGCTCGAGTTCGACCTCCAGCGCAAGGCCGAGCCCTACGGCGGCATCGAGGGGCTCCGCCACGCGCTCGACGCGATCGCGATCCCCTACGAGTACTACGTGGACCGGCAGCGCGCGACGCTGCTCGTGAACAAGCTCCTCGTCAAGAACATCTCCCACGACATCTTCGTCACGCCCACCGAGCTGCGGAAGCACTACGAGCAGCACCTCAACCGCTTCGAGCGCCCCGGCGAGACCCGCTTCCGGCAGATCGTGCTCTACCGCAGCCCCGACGACGCGGTCCGCGTGCCCGAGGTCGTCCAGAAGCGGCTCGAGGCCGGGACCTGGGACCCGGCCGCCTTCGCCGAGGAGCTGCGCAAGCGCGCGCTGGCGGGCGAGCACTTCGAGAAGCTCGCGGTCGAGGCCTCCATGGGGATCAAGCACGACACCGAGTGGGTGGTCGAGTCCCCCCACACGCTCGTCCCGCCGCTCGACGGGCTCGTGCGCGAGCTCGGGGTGGGCGAGGTGAGCGAGGCCCGGCCGGACGGGCGCGGCGCGATCTACCTCGTCCAGCTCGTCGACCGGCGCGAGCGCGGCGTGCTCGCGTTCGAGGAGGTCCAAGAGGAGATCGAGGCCCAGCTCAAGGAGGAGATCTGGGCCCGCCGGGTCGACGACTGGATCGGCGAGGTCGTGAGCGAAGCGGACATCCACCGCTTCCTGCCCGAGCAGTAGCGATTGCCAAGGGCGCAACGCCCGGCGAGGCGTTGTACGCACGCGAGTTACGGCCAGGAATTGGGCCGGGTCGGCCGTGTATGGGAAGTGTCGAAACGCGGCCCGAGCGCGCTTGACATTTCCGCAACAACGGCTAGCGTGGGACGAGTTCGACCACCCACCCGCGGGACGCGCCAAAGCCGCCAACCCGCCCGCAGACCCGACTCAGCGAGGACGCCGTGGGCAAGGACCAAGAAGAGTACTACGAGGACGAGGGCGAGTTCGACGAGGAGTTCGAGCCCGAGAGCGTCGAGGGTCGGCGCAACCGGATCATCGCCATCTTCAGCACCTCGTACGGGATCTCGATCGCCATCCACGTGGCCGTGCTCGTGATCCTCGCCACGATCATCATCGCGACGCCGCAGCCCAAGAAGGAGGCGGTGGTCATCGCCAAGCGCGAGGTCAAGCAGCAGGAGTTCGACGAGAAGCTCAAGCGGGACATGCACAAGACCCCGAAGATCGCCGCCGAGGAGGTGGTCGAGAAGCCGATCATCATCCTCGAGGAGGAGGTCGAGGTCGCCACGGACGTCCCCAAGGGCACCGACCTCTCGAACCTCTCCAACAAGAACCTCGACTCGACCTCGGTCAATGACGCCTATGGCGTGGGTGGCGGCGGGGCGGGCGCCTACGGCCAGCGATGGGGTAAGGGCTCGCTCGCCCGCGAGGGCGGCAGCGAGGGCACGGAGAGCGCGGTCACGGCGGCGCTCCGCTGGCTGAGCTTCCACCAGTCTCCCGACGGGCGCTGGGACACCGACGGGTGGCAGGCGAACTGCACCAAGGGCAAGTGCAGCGGCCCGGGCACCGACAACGGCGATGCGCGCTACGACGCCGGCCTCACCGCGCTGGCCCTGCTGGCCTTCCTCGGCAACGGCCACACCCACCGGTTCGGCACCTTCAAGCGCACGGTGAACAAGGGCCTGCAGTGGCTCAAGCACCAGCAGAAGGCCGACGGCTCGATCGCGTTCGATCACGGCGAGACGATCTACAACCACGCCATCGGGACCATGGCCCTGTGCGAGGCCTACGCCGTCTCACGCGACTTCACGCTCAAGCGCTACGCCGAGAAGGCGATCCAGTTCTGCGTCCAAGCCCAGAACCCGAACCTCGGCTGGAAGTACGGCGTGCAGACCGGGCGCAACGACACCTCGGTCACCGGCTGGATGGTGCTCGCGCTCAAGGCCGGCAAGACCGCCGGGATCGACGTCCCCGAGGAGGCGTTCACCGGCGCGCGCCGCTGGTTCGAGCGCGCGACCGACTCGCAGGGCAACGTCGGCTACGAGACCCCCGGCGGCGGCTCGGCCTTCCTCCCGCAGAACGACGGCAAGTACGACCCGGTGCCCTGCATGACGGCCGTGTCGGTGATCTGCCGCATCTTCACCGGCGAGAAGCGCTCGGAGGACGCGATCCGCAAGGGCGCGCGGATCCTGATGGAGAACCCGCCCACCTGGACCAGCGACTACCGCAGGGTCAACATGTATTACTGGTACTACGGCACCTACGCCATGTTCCAGGTCGGCGGCGACAAGTGGAAGGAGTGGAACGACGCCATGCAGAAGGCGCTCCTCCCCACCCAGCGCATGGGCAACTGCGAGGACGGCTCGTGGGACGGGGTGTGCGAGTGGGCGCTCGCCGGCGGCCGCGTCTACACCACCGCGATCAACGCACTCACGCTCGAGATCTACTACCGCTACGAGCGCGCCCAAAGTCACTGACGGGCGGTTCGTAGTTCTGGCGAACCCGGGCGCTCGGGAGCGACGCATGTCGCTTCCGAGCGTCTCTCGTTTTCGGCGGCCCGTCGCGGCGACGAGTCGCCCGCTCCGGCGCTCGCGCTCGCCGGGATGAGTCATTGCCAGGATCGCAACTCGACGGGAACCTCCCTCGCCTGCTCGGGGTGAGCTTGCCGGCGGCGCAATTCTGCGGGTAAGTGCTGGCCGTTCAGCCTGCTGCGGAGATGGTGCGTACGGCGTGTTGCCAAATCGGCAAGGACGGAGGCGGTCATGGCGCGGGACGAGGAGTACTACGACGAGGAGGAGCTCGAGGAGGTCCTCGGCGGGGGTGACGGCCGGGGGGAGGCGGTGCGGAGTCGGGTCCTGGCGGTGCTCGGGACGTCCTATGGGGTGTCGTTCCTGGTGCACGCGGCGGTGCTGCTGCTGCTCGCGACGATCATCATCGCCATGCCGGCCAAGCAGGAGGTGGCGTCGCTGCGGATCGTTCCCAGCCCGCCGGTTCGGGAGAAGCCGCTCTTGAAGGAGCGGGCGCTCGAGGAGGCGCCCGAGATCCCGGTGGAGGTCGAGAGCCCCGAGCCGATCGTGGAGCTCGTCGAGCAGCCCGAGCCGGTGGAGGTGCCGGCGGGGACGATCGACGCGGCCTCGAACAAGGACCAGCAGGACGTCTCCTA
>CAZMSZ010000329.1:0-8713 GCA_964569055.1 uncultured Planctomycetota bacterium
AGCCGCCGCTCCTGGCCATCTCGACGAGGAGCTCCGCCAGCCGGGCCTGGTCTTGATTTCGACGCTCGTGAAGCGTCTGAATCTGCGCGTCCAAGGCGGAGGCGGCGGCGAGCCGCGCGCCCGCAGTGGGGGCGCGCGAGGCCGTGGATACAGGGGCGTGGTCGAGCTCCGGCTGAACCATCTCGTTCCTCCTAGCGTGGTCGGTCGCGCCTACCCTACTACGGAGGTTCGCTGTATGTTCGTGTTTTTTGCGGCGCGAGCCCAGTGCTTTCGCCGCACGGATGTGCGGGTCTCGTCGGTCGAGGTCGCAACTGCTGTTCGCGAACCCACCTGCGCGTGCCGAGCAGCAGGCTTGGCATCGCTGCGTCGCGCTCATCTGCGACGTGAGTGCCGTCGCACGTGCGACGAGGTTCGCCGGCCGTCGCGCATGCGACAGGGACCGCCGTCGTCGCACATGCGACAGGGACCGCCGGCTGTCGCACATGCGACAGGGGCCGCCGGCCGACCGCCGGCTGTCGCACATGCCGACGAGGACCGCCGGCCGTCGCCATGCGACAGGGACCGCCGGCCGTCGCACATGCCGACGAGGACCTTCGGCCGTCGCACGTGCGGCAGGGACTTCGGCCGTCGCACGTGCGACAGGGACCTTCGCCGTCACACGTGCGACAGGGACCTCCCGCCGTCGCAGGCGACCGGGCCTTCGGCCGTCGCACGTGCGACACGGGCCGCCGGCTCGACCTAGGCTGGCTGCGCCGAGAGCTCGCGGCCGACGCTCAGCGCCGATTGCGATACGGCCCGTGGCAGTCCTTGCACGACGTGCGCACCAGCGCGAGCCGCGCGTCGAGCTCGCTCGTCGGCGCGCCCGCGACGATCGCCTCCTCCAGCGCCGTCGCCTTCGCCACCGCGTCGGCCATACGCTTCGCGAACGCGTCCCCGAGCGCCGCGACGTCGGGGTCCTCACCGCCGACCCGCAGGCCGTCCGCCAGCTGGCCGGCCTCGGCCGCGGGGACCAGGTCGGGGTGGTCGCGAGGGACCTTCCAGCCGGCGCGCGCGATCTGGGCGAGGTGCTCGAAGGCGTGGTCGATCTCGACCATGGCCGCCACGATCCCCTCGGGCTCGCGCACCGCCGGGAACGCGGCCGGCGCGGCGTCGACCTCCTCGGGGGTGGCTGCGCGGGCGAGCGACACGCAGGCGTACAGCCCCTCGTAGCTCGCGGCCGTGCCGGCCTCCTTCATGAACGCGACCCCCGCCTCGGGCGTGATCGCGCCGAGCGCGACCCCGGCGGCCGCCGCCGCGGCCGGAGCGCGGTGCTTGCCGTGGTGGCAGTGGAGGTAGACCGGTCCCGGCAGGTCACGGATCGCGCGGGCCAGCTCCAGCCGCTCCGCCTCGTTGACCTCGGCGTAGGTGATCGGAATGTGCACGTAGCGCAGCCCGTGCGCGGCCGCACCCGCCACGTCGGGCGCCGCGCCGTCGACCGAGATCACGGTGCGCACGCCCAGCGCCGCCAGCTCCGCGAACCCCGCCTCGCCGTCGGGCACCCCCCCGCTGAGGATCCGATCCGTGAGGCGGTGCAGGTTCGGCAGAGGCGGGTGCGCGGCCGACTCCGCGGCGGGCGGCTCCTCGCGACCCGGCGCGGCGGGGGAGGGATCCGAGCTCCCCGTGGCGCACGCGACGAGCGAGAGCGCGAGGCCTGCGGCCAGGAAGCGAAAGGCGTCTGTGCGTGACACGCGGAGCTCCTTCCCGCAGCGAACCTACCGGATCGCCCGCCCGGCGGCCACCTCGCGGTCAGCGCGTCTCGTCGAGACCTCGAGGTCGTGTGCGTGCGGCTGCGGAGAGCGGTGCCCCGCACTTCGGACAAGCGGTGGTCCTCCGTGCGCACATCAGGCAATGCTGCGTCGAGATCTCCCCACATGCGTCACACACGACGTCTTCGAACTGCATGCGCATCACTCGCCCATTCGAGCGCTCCGCTTGCAGCTCCGAGACGTCGCCGTGCGAGCAGCCAGCGAGAAGAAGCGCGAGCGGCCCCACCCATGCGCTTGGGCGGCTCCAGGTCACGCGGCTTGGCTCCACTCCACTCACCCTCTGAGCCCCGCCTCGGCCTCCGGCTTCGCGTCCCCCAGCGCTGCGCCAGCAGCGACCAACTCCGCGATCTCGGCCGGCAACGCTCCGCCGCGGCGCTCGAGCAGGCGCAGGACCGAGCCGCGCATCCGCAACAGTGACGACACGCCGCGCGCGCACACCGCCTGCACGTCCGCCCCCTCGCTCAGCAGCGCGTCGGCCATCTCGACGTCGCCGACGATACAGGCCTGCAGGAGCGCCGCCTCGAGCGCTCGCGAACGCCCCCGTCCCCCTCCGAGCCGCAGGAGCCGCGCGCAGAGCCAGGTGGAGCCCTGACGAGCTGCGACCTCGAGCGCGCACACCCCGGACCGCGGCGAGCGCACGAACGGATCGGCTCCACGATCGAGCAGCGCCTCCACCAGCGCCTGCTCCGGCCGCGTCGGCGTCGTGAAGCTCTCGGCCGCACGGACGAGGAGGTCCTCGAGGCAGCGTTCGGGCGGCCAGAAGCGGCCGAGCCAGCGGGCCCCGAGCGGCTCGTACTTGGCGAGCGCGCCACCGGCACCCCGGAACGAGGCGCGGAGCCGCTGGAACTCCTCCTCGAGCTCGGCCGATAACCAGCCGCTCACCGCGAGACCTCGGCGTCCGCCCCGAGCGGACGCGCGGCGCGCCTCACCGCTAGCTCCACTGCACCGGGTGACTGCGCATCCCTTCGAGCGGAGGTTCGTCCTCGTCGTCCTCGTCCCGGCGCTCGCCCTCGTCGTCGTCTTCCTCCCGCGCCGCGCGCTCGTCCTCCTCGCGCTGCTGCGCCGACGTCCCGATCAGGTCCTCCGCCGCGAGCATCTCCTCGTCGTCGAGGGGCGGCGCCGCCACGCCGCCGAACATGCCGAAGCGGAAGTCGTATTCGCGCTCCGCTCGCACGGCGGGGTGGTCGAGCACGGTCCGGGTGATGAACCGGACCAGCTCGTGCTGAATGAAGTAGGAGTCGGGGATCAGGTCCCAGCCGCGGTACTCGCTCGCGATCTGCTCCGCCTCCCGCGCGAGCACGTCGTACTCGTAAGGGTCGACCCAGAAGATCACCCCGCCCGCCTGCTCGCCCGCGTCGCCCGCGTCCGCCTGGAACTCCTCGGCCTGATCGGCGCGGTCCTCGTCGGGCATCACGCAGAACTGCGGGAGCTGCGCCCGGCTCTCCATGCCGGGGCGGAAGCCGGGCGCGAGGTGGAGCGCGAGATTGCGGTTGATCCGCACCAGGTAGTCGCCGCCCCAGCGCTCACCCTCCTCGTCCTCCTCCTCGCTGCGGTCCTCCACCCCGAACAAGAACGTCTGGCGCACCTCGTCGAGGTGGCGGAAGAGCTGCTCGGGGTCCGAGCGCCGCAGCCCCTCGAGGTCGCGCAGTTTCAGGACATCATCGAGCTCGTCTCGCGCCACGTCAGTCCCTCCGTCGGCGGCCCCCCGAGGTGAACAGCTCCTGGATCCAGTCGAGCCCCTCTTCGAGCTCGTACCACCCCGGCAGCGTGTTGATCTCGGGCCCCTCCGTGAGGGAGCCCCGGTAACGCCAGCCCGTCCCGGGCACGAGCTGGAGGAACTTCTGCGCCGCCCCCTGCACGTTGAACAGCACCAGCCGCACGTCGATCTGGCCATCGTAGCTCAGGAAGCCGTTCCCCGGCGTTCCGACGGTCAGGGCCGGGCCCGACAGGCGCAGCTCGTCGATCCTCAGCCCGCTCGGGGTGGCCTCGAACCGCAGGTCGAAGTTGGGGAGCGCGTCGGTCGAGTCGCTCCCGGTCACGAACGGGTTGAGCGCGGTGTGCAGCGTGCGCAGCGCCGGGTGGTCGAGCAGGTTCGAGCCCGTCAGGGTCAGCACGCCGCGCCCGCTGAACGGGCGAGTCTGACCCTCGAGCAGCGCCGGCCCGCCGCCGGTGAAGTCGAGCGACGCGAACAGCTTGCCGCGGTAGGGCCGACTCGAGCCGCTCAGCAGATCACGCTCCAGCCGAGCGATCTCCTGCTCGAGCCGCGGGATCTCCCGCCGCAGGTACTCGGTGCGCTTGACGTCCTTGGCGAGGGCGGCCTCCTCGAGGGCGGCCAGCTCTCGCCCCCAGCGCGCGAGCGCCTCGCGGCTGCGCGCGATCTGCTGCGCCTCCTCGGACAGCTCGTCGAGCTCGCGCATGAACGGGCCCAGCTCGGCCGCGCGGGCCCCCTCGCCCCCCAGGCTGAGCCAGCCGCCGTAGCGGCCCGTCTCGAACGCGTACTCCACGATCCCGCGGAACTCGCCCTCGTACAGCTCGGCGACGATCGGCGCGCCGAGCCGCCCCACGCGCAGCACCCCCTGCTCGACGCTGAACGGCCCCGCGATCTCGGTGAAGGTCTGCTCGCGCAGGTCGAGCCGCTCGAGGCGCAGCTCGCCGTCGCAGGCGCCCAGCTCGAACTCCGCCAGGCGGCCCTGCGCCCACAGCCGGCCGGTCACCTCCACGTAGCGCTGCGCCCCCGCGGTGAACGCGAAGTCCTCCAGCCCGACCTCGGCCACCCAGCGCAAGGCGCTCCGCTCCTCGTGCGGTTGATAGACGAACGCCTCCACGTCGAGCGCCCCCTCGGGGCGGAAGGCGCTGAGCATGCTCTTCCAGGCGGGGGGCAGGCGCTGCTCGAACGCGGCCTGCAACGCCGGGTCGTCGGGGCGGCGGAGGTCGTCGATCCGCACGGCGAACACCCGCCCCGCCGCGCCCCCCTCGGGGAACCGCGCCTCGTCGGCCGCGCGCCGCTCGATCCGCAGGCGCGGCTTGGGCCCGAGCAGGATCGGCTCCCACGGGACGCCCGGCGGCGCCAGCTCGCCCTCGAGCGCCAGCTCGACGGGGTCGCCGCCGACCAGCCGCGCCCGCCCGGTCAAGTTCGTGATCGGCACGGGGACCAGCGCCGCGACCGCGGTCATGCCGCGCGGCTCGGCCACCAGCTCGACCGCGGTCTCCTCCGCGCCGGCCGGACGCCGCACGGTGAACGTCAGGTCGGCGGGGCCCGAGACGTCGAACTTCGCGAAGAACGGCGCCGCGATCGGCCCCGCCAGCTCGCGCGTCCGCGCGTCCACCTCGAGCCGCTCCAGCCGAGCGGTCAGCGCCAGGTGCGCGCCCGCGTCGAGCCCCAGCTCTCCCTCCGCGCTGGCCGCCGCGCCGGCGAACCGCCCGCGCAGGTTGGTCAGCGTGATCCGGTCGGGCTCGAGGCGCACCTCCCCGCGCAGCTCCTGCGCCGGCGTCCCGGCCAGGCTCGCGAGCGCGTTGGGGATCACCTCGGCGACCTCCGCGATCGGCGTGCGCGTCGTCTCCCCGCTCCGCAGGCGGAGCGTGACCGCGGCGGCGGTCCGCTCGAGCAGCGCCCCCTCGAGCCGCGTCCCATCGCGCCGCACGACCACGTCGGGCACGATCCGGTCGAGGTGGACCTCGACCCCGCGCAGCGCCAGCGCGCCCGTGGCGCGCGCCGCCTGGCCGGGCGCCATCCGGACCTCGAGCGCCCCCGCGACCGGCCCCCGCGGCCGCAGCCTCTCCAGCGGCTCGCGCACCTGCGGGGGCAGGGCGGCGACCAGCTCGGGGCCGAGCGGCAGCCCGTCGGCCACGACCTGCAGCGCCGCTGGGACCTCGGCCGCCGCGCCCTCGGGGGCGCCCCGCGGCGGCAGGCCGACCCGGCCGGTGATCGCCAGCGCCCCGTCCCCCTCGCACCGCGCCTGCACGTCGTGGAGCAGCACGGCCTCCTCGGTGAGCTCGACCGCGAACCGCTCCACGAGCACCGGGAACGGCACGCGGCGCGGAACCGCCCGCAGGCCGCGGCCCCGGCCCGAGACCCGGAACGTGCGCGGCCCGTGGACCCGCGCGCGCACGTCCTCCGCCACGCCCGTGGGCGGGCCGATCTCGGCCAAGAGCTCCTGGCCCCGGGCCGGCAGCGCCGCGAGGTCGACCGCCTCGGCGCGCACGCCGAGGTCTCCGCTGAACACGAGGTCGTCGGGCGGCTGCTCGGGCGGGAGCACCAAGCTCCCGCTCACCGCGGCCGCCACCACCCCTTCGCCCGAGAGGGCGAGGTCGAGCTCGACCTCGATCCGGTCGGGGGCGTCCTGCTCGCGCGTCTCGAACACGGGGAGGATGTCCACCCGCCCCGACTCGGCCAGGAGCGGGAGCGGGAAGGCGTCGTGGCGGAAGGCGACGCGCTCGAGGTCGAGCTGGATCCGCGGCTGCGCCGGCCGGTCGAGCCCGGGCTTCTCCACCCGCACGTGGAAGTCGAACGCGCCGCCCTCGAGGTGGAACGCCTCGGCCACCTCCCGCGTCCCGCCCGGGAGCGCGGCCGCGACCCGCTCGCTGACCGGGACGTCGTTCCCCCACACGTCGACCGAGATCAAGTCGCCCTTCATGACCTGAGCGCGCACCCGCGCGGTGCCGCCCACGTCGAGGTCGCCCTCGGCGCGGATCGTCACGTTGGCGCCCTCCTGCAGCTGGAACGCGCCGCGCACGTTGTTGAGCCGCACGTCCACGCCCTCGCGCCCCGCCGCCGGGTCGCCCGCGTAGCGCGCCGAGATCGCGCCGCCCATCTCGGGCACCAGGATCGAGAGCTGCGGCTCGTCGTTGCGGCGCACCTTGACGATCCGCGCGTGCGGGACCGTGTGGGTCCGCCCGTAGGCGTCCTCGATCGTCACGCCCAGCGGGGTCTCCGCCAGGATCCGCCCGGGCAGCTCGTCGCCCCCGTCGAGCACCAGCGCGTCGTGCTCGAAGGGCCCCTTGAAGATCGTCACGAACGCGCGCGGGATCGTGCCCTGCGGGTCGAACTGGCGGTACACGTCGCGAATGTCGGGCGGGAAGGCGGCGACCAGCTCGCGGCTGAGCGGCAGATCGTTCACCTCCGCGTAGAGGAACATGGAGATCCCCTCGGCGTCGCGCCCCGGATAGACGCTGCCGCGCGACACGAGCTGCGGGCGGTCGAGGTCGCGCTCGGGCGAGGGCTCGCCCACGAACGCGGTCAGCCCCTCCCAGTGGACGCCCAGGAACTCGAGGCCCTCCTCCGCCAGGGCGACCGCGATCTCGAACCGACCGGCGTTCACGTCGGTGATCGGCACGGGGAACCCGGCGGGCTTGATCCCCGCGCGGTCGGGGTGGAGCGTGACCCCCACGTGCACGCCGTGCTGCTCGTCCTGCTGGATCCGCGCCTGGGCGTGGACCCGGCCGCCGAGGGGGTTGAGCTCGGTCCAGATCACGTCGAACGGCGCGGGGACCAGCTCGCCGATCAGGCTCTCGAGGGTGACCGTGCCGCCCGCGTCGACTCGGAGCGGGTGCCCGGGCCCGCGGTCGACCGTGGCGGTCAGCCGACGGATCAGCGGGCGGAGGCGCCGCGCCGCGAGGTGCTCGGGCAGCCGCGCGACCTCCTGCGAGCCCGAGAACAGCCGGTGCTCGGGTCCGACCAGCACGCCCAGGCCGAGCGTCGCCCCGCCCCGCACGGCCAGGTCGCGCGTCACGGTCAGCGGCTCGTCCTCGGGGATCGTGATCTCGTCGATCAGCACCCACTGGTCGAGGCCCTGATAGCCGTAGTCGACCAGGACCCGCCCCTCACGGAGCGCGATCGCGAGCTCGAACGGCAGCGCCCCGGGGCCGCCGTCCCCGTCCCCTGCCGGCTGCGGCAGGTTGAGCCGGCCCTCGGCGTCGATCCGCACCACCACCTCGGGGCGCACCAGCGTGAGCAGCAGCGCGCGCGGCGGGAACCCGCTCGCCTGCACCTCGAGCCGCTCCACCTCCAGCAGGCGCCGAGTGGGGTCGCCGCGCTCGTGGAACACCACGTCGGTGACGACCAGGCGCTGCGTGGCGAAATTGAACGTGCTCGCGCCGAACGAGGGGGCGTAGCCCGGCAGGACCGTCCGCAGCACCTGCCGGGCTTGCGCCTCGAGCTCCTCGGGGTTGCGGAGCACCAGCAGGTAGTCGGCCCCGGCGTTGGCCAACAGGCCGAACGCGATCAACGCGAGCGCGAGTCGCCGACGGAGCACCCAGGCAGCCTAATCGAGGGTTGGTGGTTGCGGGGACGCGGCCTCGAGGGAGCGGCGATCGGCGCGCGCCGATCGGCCGCCGTGCCCATGCCCGCGCCCGTGCCCCTGCCCGAGCATCGTCCCCTCCTGGCGCGAGGCGTCGTCGACGCCGCGGCTCGCGCGCTTGCCCCCCGGACCTCCGCTACTGCGGCAGCGCCGCCAGCACGCTCTCCGCCTGCGAGCGCGTCCCCTCGTGGTCGTGCTCGGGGGCGAGCTCCTCGATCAAGACCAGGAACGAGCCCGAGATCAGCGCCAGCGTCCGCAGCGTCGTCTCCTCGCTGGGGACCCCCGCGCCGAGGCTCGGCAGCGTCAGGCGACGGTCGACCAAGAACCCGGGCAGCGACAGCCCGACCGGCTGGTAGTCGGACTCGGCGATCGGCAGGCTGCGGCCGGGGGCGGTGTCGAGCTGCCCCGAGTCGTCATGCGAGCGGAACTGCGCCTGCAGCAGGTCGAGGGCCCGAGTGGCCGCCACCGGCGACTCGTAGCGCAGGCAGAGCACCCGGCCGTAGCGCTGGTCTCGCCCGGACGCGAGCGCCGCGACGCCCTCCACGAACGCCTCGCCCAGCTCGGCGGACGCGCCGGCCACCAGCCACCCCGGGTCGGTCGCCCGCTGCTCGA
>CAZMSZ010000330.1:0-8704 GCA_964569055.1 uncultured Planctomycetota bacterium
CCTCCCTCGTCGTAGCGGGTGCCCGCGGCGCGGCCGGGTGGGGCGACGGCGTCGATTCGGGCGAGGTCTTCCTCGCTCAGCGCGACCGCGAGCGCGCCAACGTTCTCCTCGAGGCGCTCCACGCGGGTGGTGCCCGGGATCGGGATCACGTGCGGGGCGCGCCTGAGCAGCCAGGCCAGCGCGAGCTGGGCGGGGGTGCAGCCGCGCTCCTGGGCGAGCGCCTCGACCTCGCGCACGAGGTCGAGGTTCTTCTGGAAGTTCTCGCCCATGAAGCGGGGCGAGCGGCGGCGCCAGTCGTCGGGGGCGAGGTCCTCCAGCGTGCGGATCGCGCCGGTGAGGAACCCGCGGCCGAGCGGGCTGTAGGCCACGAACGCGATCCCCAGCTCGCGGCAGGTCTCGAGCAGCTCGTCCTCGGGGTCGCGCGACCAGAGCGAGTACTCCGTCTGGAGCGCCGCGATCGGGTGCACCGCGTGGGCGCGGCGGATCGTCTCGGGCGCGGCCTCCGACAGGCCGAGCCAGCGCACCTTCCCCTCGCGCACCAGCTCGCTCATGGCGCCCACGGTCTCCTCGATCGGGGTGCTCGGGTCGACCCGGTGCTGGTAGTAAAGGTCGATCGTCTCGACCCCGAGCCGCTGCAGGCTGGCTTCGCAGGCGGCGCGCACGTACTCGGGCTTGCCCGAGACCCCGAGGAACGCGCCGTCCTCCCCGCGCACCACCGCGAACTTGGTCGCGATCACGGCCCGCTCGCGCCGACCCTGCAGCGCCCGGCCCAGCAGCCGCTCGTTCGCGCCGCGGCCGTACATGTCGGCCGTGTCGAACAGGGTGACCCCCAGCTCGAGCGCCCGGTCGATCACCGCGAGCGAGCGCGCCTCGTCCGGCGGCGCGTAGAAGTCCGACATGCCCATGCACCCGAGGCCGATCGCGGAGACCTCGGGTCCTCCTGCTCCGAGCGCGCGCCGTTCCATGCACCCTCCTCTGCGCCGGCCGCCTCACGGGCCGCGCGCGGCGCATGCTCGGCGCTGGCTGCGGCGCGCGCAAGGCGTCCGCCCGTCACTCCGCGGGGATCAGCTCCCAGGTGTCCGCCAGGCGGCGCCGTCCCTCGCTGCCGCCGAACACCACCCCCACGCCGCGGTTCGCGTCCCAGGCGAAGCCGTGCCATACGCGGCCAGACGGCCCCTCGCTCACCTCCAGCCGCTCCCAGCGCACCCCGTCCCAGCTCCACAGGTCGGCCACGTTGCCGCGGCGGCGCGAGAAGCCGCCGTGGAGCAACACGCGCTCGCCGTCGAACACCAGGCGCGGGGCCTGGAGGTCGGGGGGGCGCGGGCCGTCGGGGCGCATGCGGCGCCAGCGCTCGCCGTCCCACTCCCACAGGCTCTCGTGCAGGCCGAGCCCGCCGTACAGGACGAGCCGACCCCGCCGGCGGTCGGCCACCAGGCCGGGGTGGCTGCGCGGCGGGGGCCCCTCCTCGGCCAGCCGCTCCCAGCGCTCGCCGTCCCAGCTCCACAGGTCGCCGTGCACCCGCGCGCCGTCGTCACCGCCGAACAGGACCACCTCGCCGCGCGCCGGGTCGTACGTGAAGCCGTGCCACGCGCGCGGGCCGGGACCGGGCCCGCTCGGGCGGCGCTGCTCCCAGCGCGCGCCGTCCCACTCCCACAGGTCGTCGGTCTGCGGCTGATCGATCCGCGGCACGCCGCCGTACAGCACCAGCCGGCCGCGCGCCTCGTCGAACGCCAGGCCGTGGCCGATCCGCGGCGCGGGCCACTCGCCCTCCTCGGGCACGCGCCTCCAGCCGTCCTCGGCGCCGCGCCAGGTCCACAGGTCGCCGAACGCGCCCGCGCTCCCGTCCCACCCGCCGAACAGCACCACCTCGCGGCGCAGCGGGTCGTAGACCAGCGCGTTCTCGTGGCCTTCGCGCGGGTGCGGCACGTTGACCCCCGGCCACGGCTCGCGCCAGCGGCGCGCGGGGGGCGGGCCGAGCGGCTCGGCGGGCGCCTCCGCGGGCGCGCGCGGGACCTCGGACGCGCGCCAGATCCACGTCTCGGCGCCCCGTCTGGCCGGCAGGCCGTCGCCTCCGAGCAGCAGTCCCTCGCGTCGGGTGGGCAGCCACACCCAGGCCGCGCGCGAGCGCGCGGGCGGCCCGCGCTCGGGCGTGAGCTCGCGCCAGCGCGCGCCGTCCCAGGCCCACAGGTCGTCGAGCACGGCGCCGTCGCTGTCGTCGCCGCCCAAGAGGAGCGCGCGCTCGCCGTCGAACAGCATGACCGCCCCGCGCCGCGGCGAGGGGCCGGCCGCGTCCGGGAACGCGTGCCAGCGCGCGCCGTCCCACTCCCACACGTCGTCCAGGCAGCGGTCGGGGTCGTCGCCGCCGAACACGATCAGGCGCCCCCGGATCGGGTCGAACGTCACCGCGGGGAGGCGCCTGCCCTTGGGTGCGGGCGAGGCGTCGTGCCGGGTCCACGCGCCGCTCACCGGGTCGAGGCTCCACAGGACCTCGGGCTGCGTGCGCCCCTCGGCGGTGCCGCCCACCACCCACAGCACGCGCCGCGACGGGTCGTAGGCCATAGCGTGGTGCGCGAGCACGCCAGGCCCGCCCTCCAGCGGCCGCTTCGACCAAGCCGCGCCGTCCCACTCCCACAGCACCGGGGGCTCGCTCGCGCGGCCGGTCGAGCCGCCCAGCAGGAGCACCCGCTCGCGCGCGGCGTCATACGCCATGGCGTGGCTGTAGCGCGGCGCGGGCCCGTCGGTGACCTCGCGCGCGCGCCACTGCGCGCCGTCCCAGGTCCACGTCTGGCCGCACAGCCGATCGCCGTCGAGCCCGCCGAACAGGACCACCTCGCGCCGCGCGGCGTCCCACACGGCGGTCTCCTGCGCGCGGCGGCGGGGCGGCGGCCCCGGGACGTCGCGCCGCTCCCAGCCCCACACGGTCTCGAGCGCGGGAGACGCGGCCGCCGACTCGTGCTCGCCAGGGCCGGGCGCGGGCTCCTCGCTCGTGAGCAGCGCCACCGCCGCCGCCACCGCGAACACCGCCAGCGCGCCCGCCGCCATGGCCAGCTCGCGCGGCCGGCGGGCGCGCTCCGCGGCGCCGAGCGCGAGCGGCGCCTCGCCCGCGAGGAACCGCGCCAGGTCGTCGGCCAGCGCCCCGGCGGTCGGATAGCGCGCCGCCGGGTCCTTGGCGAGCGCCCGCAGGCAGATCGCGTCGAGCGCCGCGGGGACCTCGGCCCTCAGGCGCGAGGGCGGCTCGACCGGCTCGGTCAGGATCTGCGCCAGGAGCGCCATCAGCGTGGTCGCCTGGTGCGGCGGCTCGCCCGTGAGCGCCGCGTACAGCGTGGCGCCCAGGCTGTAGACGTCCGCGCGCGCGTCGACGTGCTTCCCCTTGCCGCCGGCCTGCTCGGGCGGCATGTAGGCCGGGGTGCCGAGCAGCTCGCCGGTGATCGTGAGCGCCTCGCCGTCGTGGAGGTCCTTGGCGAGCCCGAAGTCGGTGACGAGCGCGCGCCCGTCCGCGCCGAGCAACACGTTGCCGGGCTTCATGTCCCGGTGCAGCACGCCGCTGTGGTGCGCGTGCTGCAGCCCGCGCGCCGCCTGCTCCAGCGCGCGGGCCGCCACGCGCGGCGGCAGCGGCCCGGCCCGGTCGAGGCGCCGCTGGAGCGACTCGCCGTCCACGAGGTCGAGCGTCAGGTAGTGGAACCCCGCCGCCGCGCCGAGGTCGTGGATCGGGACCACGTGAGGGTGGCGCAGCCGGGCCGCCGCCTGGGCCTCGAGCGAGAAGCGCTGGACCTGCTGCTGCTTGGCCCGGTGCGCGGGCATCAGCAGCACCTTGAGCGCGACCTCGCGCCCGAGCGCCTGGTGCCGCGCGACGAACACCGCGCCCATGCCGCCCCGGGCCAGCTCGCGCACCAGCACGTACGGGCCGAGCTGCGTGCCCTCGCGCAGCGCGCCGACCCCGGCGTTGCGGGTCAGGCCTGCGGGCGCGCCGCCGCCCGCCGTCGAGGGGCCCAGCGACGGCGACTCGCCCAGGGGGGCCCGCGTGACCGTCTCGCCAGGGTCGAGGGAGGGCGCCGGCCCGCCCGCGCCTTCGAGCGGCCGCGACGGGGGTAGGGTCCCGCCCTCGAGCGGGCGCGAGGGCGGCAGCGTGCGCTCGTCGCCGCCGCTCATGCGACGGCGACCGCGCGCGTGGCCGCCAGCCAGCCCGCCGGGACGAGCTGCGGCGGCAGGGCGGCGCGCCGCGCGGCGAGGAGGGCCTGCCAGGCCGCGGGGTCGGCTCCGCCGCCCAGGAGCGCGGGGAGCAGCGCGCGCGCCTGCGCCGCGCGCTCCTGCCAGGCCTCGAGCACGCGCTCGGCGAAGGCCCGCGCGCGCGCCTCGTCGGCGAACAGCTCGCGCGCGGCCCGCTCGAGGTCGGCCCCGCCCGGCGGCTCGGCCACCAGCGCCACCAGCCCCGTCACGGCGGCCGGGTGACGCAGCTCCACCAGCGCGCCGAACGTGTCGGGGTCGACGGCGTGCGTGCCCGCCGCGACGGCGGGGAAGCCGACCGGGGGCGGGTCGCCCTCGAGGACGAGCGTCACGTCGCCCAGGGTCAGCTCGGCGCCTGGGTCGAGGAACGCGCGGCGCGCGGGGGCGCCGTTCACGCGGGTCCCGCTCCGGCCGCCCGCGTCGGCCACGACCAGCCGCCGGTGCAGCGGGTAGACCGTGGCGTGGTGCCGCGACACGCCCTCCGACGTGAGGCGCAGGTCGCAGCGCGGGTCGCGCCCCAGCCGCACCCCGGCGCCCGGCGCGAGCTCGAGCTCCAGCGGCGCGGGCTCACCGGCGGTCGTGCGCAGGCGCAGCCGGCGCGGCAGGCGCGGCACGTCGAGCTGCTCCTCGGCGCCGAGCCGGGCGTGGTCCCACCAGGCCAGCCAGGCGCTCGGCTCGCTCCCCGACGGCGCGCCGCTGACCTGCGCCAGCACCGCGGGCAGGGCCGCTCCGACCCGCGCCGCGCGCTCGGCCCGCCAGCGACCGCAGGCGGCGGCCACCTCGGCGCCGAGCAGCGCGCTCAGCCCGCCCGCCACCCAGGCTTCGACCCAGGGGTCGGGCGCCAGGCGCTCGAGCAGGTGCGCGGCGCAGCGCGGGTCGCGCAGGCGCAGCAGCCCCTGCACCAGGGGGTCGCGCCGCTCGGCCCGCGCCACGCTCACCTCGAGCGCGCTCCCCTCCGCCAGCGGATCGGAGAACACCAGCTCCACGTCGCCGAGGCGGATCCGGTCGCCGTCGCGCAGCACGTGGCTGCCCGTCAGGCGCGCCCCGTTCACGAACGTGCCGTGGCTGCTCTTGAGGTCTCGCAGCACGAACCCGCGCTCCTCGCGCCGCACCAGCGCGTGCTGCCGGCTGACCGTGGCGTCCGCCAGCACGAGGTCGCACCCCTCGCGGCCCAGGCGCGCCTCCTCGCGCCGCACCAGCGCGAACCGCAGCGGCGCGGGCTCCTGCGCGACCAGGCACGGCACGCGGGCGGGCTCGCCGCGCAGGGCGCGCTCGAGGTCCTCGGCCACCGCCTCCAGCCGCGGATAGCGCAGCCGCCGGTCGGCCGCCAGCATGCGGTCCACCACCTCCTCGAGCGGCTCGGGGAGCTCGGGGACCCGCGCCCGCAGCGGCTCGTACTCGCCGGTCGAGATCGCGTCCCACAGCTCGGCCGCGTGCTCGCCCTCGAAGGGCGGGGCCCCGGCGAGGGCGTGATACAGCGTGGCGCCCAGGCCGAACACGTCGCAGCGCGCGTCGAGCGGCCCCTCCTGCTCCCACTGCTCGGGCGCCATGTAGGCCGCCGTGCCGAGCAGCGCCCCCGGGGCCGTGAGCGTGCTGCGGAACAGGTCCTTCGCCAGCCCGAAGTCGACGAGCTTGGCCCGCCCCTGCGGCGTGACCAGCACGTTGGCCGGCTTGAGGTCGCGGTGCAACAGGCCGTGGCGGTGCACCACCGCGAGGCCGAGCGCCACGTCGATCACGACGCGCGCGGCCGCCTCCGGCGCCAGGCGCCCGTGCCGCTGCAGCAGCCCCGAGAGCGGCGTCCCCTCCACCAGCTCCATGACGAGGTACGGCTCGTCGCCGCCCGCCTCGACGGCGTGGATCGCGACGAGGTGCGGGTGGGGCCCGACCTTCTGCATGGCCTCCGCCTCGCGCACGAAGCGGCGGCGGACCTTGGGGTTCATGGCCTGCTCGGGCGCGAGGAACTTGAGCACCACCGGCTGCCCGCTCGGGTCGCGCGCCCGGTAGACCACCCCCATGCCGCCGCGGCCGAGCACGCCCTCCACGAGATAGCGCCCGCCGACGACCTGCCCCGCGCGGACGGGCTCGTCGCCGGCCGCGTGGGGCGCCGGAGCGCCGCCGAGCGCCGCCAGGAGCCGCCCCTCGGCCTCGAGCACCGCCCGGGCCTGCTCGGCCAGCTCCGGGGGGAGCGTCGCCAGCAGGTGCTCGACCGCCTCGCCGGCGCGGGCGCGCGCCAAGAGCGCGTCGAGGGCCTCGAGCGGGTCGCCGTTCACGTCTCCTCCAGCCGAGCGCGCAGCGCGGCCATGGCGTCGTGGAGCCGCTGCCACACGGTGGACTTGGCGAGCCCGAGCTCGCTCGCCAGCTCGGCCAGCGAGCGCCCCTCGAACACGTGGCCCTCGACCACGCGGCGGGCCGCCGGGTCGAGCTCGGCCAGGGCGGCCTCGGCGCGCGCGAACGCCTCGCGCCGGGCGACGACCTGCGTGATCGAGGTGCGCGGGTCGTAGGCCGCGGGGCCGCCGCCGCGCGAGTCGACCAGCGACTCGAGGTGGCGCGCGGCGCCGCGCCCCTTCGCCCGCTGGTACTTGACCCGGTCCGCCACGATCCCGTGCGCCAGGCTGACCAGCCAGCGGTGCAGCGCGCCCGCGCCGCGCGGCTCGAACGCGCCGAGCGCCTGCCACGCTCGCAGCAGCGTGGCCTGCAGCAGGTCCTCCGGCGCGCAGTCGGCGCCGACCGCCGCGCCGGCGCGCGCCCGCAGGAACAGGAGCAGGCGCGGCGCGAGCGGGTCGACCAGGGCGGCGAACGCCGCGCCGTCTCCGGCGCGCGCGCGCGCCAGCAGCTCGGCGGTCGGGTCGTGCACGCTCGGCATGACTCGAATGTCGAGGCACGGCCGGGCCGTGTCAACGCGGGCCGCGCGCGCGCCGCACGACGCGGGGCGCGCCGCTGGTCCGCCGGCGACTCCGCGCTAAACCAGGGGTATGAGCGACGACGACGCGCGCGACCTCGAGACCGACGTCCTCGTGATCGGCGGCGGCCTGGCCGGGCTGTGCTGCGCGGTGGGGCTGCAGGGCAGCGGGCTGCGCGTGACGCTGCTCGAGCGCGACCGCCAGCTCGGCGGGCGCGCGGCGAGCTGGACCGACGCGCGGACCGGCGACCCGGTGCACATCGGCCCGCACATCTTCATGTCGGAGTATCCGAACATCTTTCGCCTGCTCGACCTGCTCGGCACGCGCGACAAGATCGTGTGGCAGCGCAGCCGGTTCATCACCCTGGTCGAGGGCTCGCGGCGGATGGTGTTCCGCATGTCGGCGCTCCCGCCGCCGCTGCACTTCATGACGAGCTCGCGGGTGGACGGCGCGGTGGGCCCGCTCGACCTCGCGAGCAACCTGCCGATCGCGCTGTGCGGCATGCAGCTCACCGAGGAGCACGTGCTCCGCCTCGACGGGATCAACGCGCTGGCCTTCCTCCGCTCCATGGGCGTGAGCCGGCGCTCGATCGACCGGTTCTGGGCGTTCGTGTGCATGTCGATCCTGAACCTGCCCCTCGAGCTGTGCTCCGCCGCGGCGCTGATGCGCTTCTACCGGCTGATGATCGGCCACAACGGGTTCTGCATCGGCTTCCCCGACGGCGGCCTCGGCGACCTGTTCGCGCCGCCCGGCCAGGCGCTGCTCGAGGCCTCGGGCGTGCGCGTGATGCTCGGGGCGCCGGCGCGCCGGCTCACCGGGGAGGGCGCGCGCGCGACGGGGGCCGAGCTGGCCGACGGCCGGCGGGTCCGCGCGCGGCGCGTCGTCGCCGCGCTCCCCCCGCAGGCGGTGCGCGCGCTCCTGCCGCATCGCTGGCGCGAGGCGTACCAGACGTTCCGCGACCTGGTCGCGTTCCAGCCCTGCCCCTACGTGAGCGTGCAGGTGTGGTTCGACCGCAAGGTGAGCGACGTCCCGTTCTGGGCGCGGGTCCACTCCCCGACCGACCTCAACTGCGACTTCTACGACCTCTCCCTGATCAACCGTGGCTGGCGTGAGCGCCCCTCGGTGGTCGCGAGCAACATCATCTACAGCCACCGCGCCGCCGACCTCAGCGACGAGGAGGTCGTGGCCGAGACCGTGCGCGAGCTGCGCGAGAACATGCCCGACGCGCGCGCGGCCGAGGTCGTGCACTCGGTCGTGAACAGGATCCCGATGGCGATCCACTGCCCGTTCCCCGGGACCGAGCGGCGCCGCCCCGCGATCCAGAGCCCGATCGGCGGCCTGCTCCTGGCGGGCGACTGGACCCGCACGGGGCTGCCCTCCTCCATGGAGAGCGCCGCGCGCTCCGGCTGGCTCGCGGCGGAGCACCTCCTGGCCGAGGTCGGCCGCCCGGCCCGCCTGGCCGCGACGCTGCGCGAGACGGAGGGGTTCGCGGGGCTGATCCGGCGGGCGTCGCAGCTGCTCCCGTTCGTGGAGCCGTTGCCGCGGCATGTGCGGCGGTTGGCGAGCTGAGGGCTGTCGCT
>CAZMSZ010000331.1:0-8655 GCA_964569055.1 uncultured Planctomycetota bacterium
GTCAGCAAGGCCAGCAGGGTCAGCAAGGCCAGCAGGGTCAGCAAGGCCAGCAGGGCCAGCAAGGCCAGCAGGGCCAGCAAGGCCAGCAGGGCCAGCAGGGCCAGCAGGGCGGTCAGCAGGGCCAGCAGGGTCAGCAGGGTCAGCAGGGCCAGCAGGGCCAGCAAGGTCAGCAGGGCCAGCAAGGTCAGCAGGGCCAGCAAGGCCAGCAGCCGCAGAGCCGCGCCGAGCAGGCGCGGCGGGCGGCGGACCTCGCGCGCCAGCAGGCCGACGCCGCCAAGCAGGCCGAGCGGATCGAGCAGGCGCTCGAGCAGGCGCAGGGCGCGACCCTCCCGCAGGACGCTCAGGAGCGCGCCGCCGAGGCGCGCGAGGCGGTGAGCGAGGCGAAGGAGGCCATGGCCAGGGCGAGCGAGGCGCTCGCGGAGCAGGCCAAGGCCGGTGAGCCCGGCGCGGCGCAGCAGGCCCAGGAGCAGGCGCAGGCCGAGCTGGCCAAGGCGCGCGAGGAGCTGGCGCGGGCCCGCGACGCGGTGGCCCAGGCGGCGCGCCCTGCCCTGAAGGACGCGGCCGAGCGCGAGGCCGAGGTGGCCGAGGACGCGGCCGCGCTGTCGCAGGCGCTCGACGCGCTGGCGCGCGAGGCGCAGGCGAACGCGAGCGAGCAGGACGCGCAGGCCATGCAGCGGGCGGCGCAGGAGCTGGCGCGCGCGGCCAGCGAGGCCATGCAGGCCCAGCAGAAGTTCAGCGACGCCAGCCGAGGCGAGCAGCAGTCGCAGGAGACCGCGCGCGAGGCGAACGCCGGCGAGCAGGCGAGCGAGCGGGTCGAGGAGCGGATCGCCGAGGCCCGCGAGGCGGTGGAGCGCGGCCTGAAGGCCATGAGCGAGCGGAGCGAGGCCGAGCGCCAGGCGCTGGCCCAGGAGAAGCTCGAGGAGCAGGTCGAGCGGCTGAAGGAGCAGCTCAAGGACCTCGCCGCCAAGCGCAAGAAGACCGAGGGCGAGGCGGCCGAGCAGGCCGAGGCCGCGGCCCAGGCGCTCGAGCAGGGTCAGCAGCGCATGCAGCAGGCCGCGCAGAAGCTGGCGGAGCTCGACCGGGCGGGCGCCAACCAGGCGCAGCAGCAGGCGGAGGAGCAGCTCGCCAAGGCGGAGGAGCAGCTCGCCAAGGAGCGCGAGCGCGTGCTGAAGCGGCTGCAGGAGCGCGATCTCGAGGCGCTGCGCAAGGAGCAGGAGGAGCTGCGCAAGCAGACCGAGGAGCTGGCGCAGCGGCTGGAGAAGTCGGCCCAGGAGAGCGATCCGCAGGACGCGGAGGCCCGGCGCCGCGCCGCGCGCAACGCGCAGCAAGCCTCGGAGAGCCAGTCCCGCGCCTCGCAGAGCATGCAGCAGGAGCAGGAGGAGCAGGCCGAGCAGGAGCAGGAGCAGGCGCTGCAGGAGCTGGAGCAGGCCCGCCAGGAGCTCGAGAAGAAGGAGCAGGAGTACGCGCAGCTCCAGCAGCAGGAGGAGCTGTACTCCATGCGCGAGATGCTCGACGAGGCGATCCGGATCCAGGAGGAGGTCAACCGGCGCACCCGCGCGCTGGACGCGATCCGCCTGGAGAAGGGCGACCTCACCCGCAAGGACAAGCGCGACCTGTTGACGCTGGTCCAGGTCGAGGCGCGGGTCGAGCAGGAGACCGAGAAGGTCCGCGAGATGCTCGAGGCCGAGCGAGCGGTGGTCTACGCCTACCAAATGGAGTCGGCGCAGCTCGACCTGCAGGAGATCCAGGACCTGCTCAAGTCGTTCGACCCCGGCGCCGCCACACAGGGGCTGCAGCGCGACGTGCTCGAGCGGCTGACGTCGCTGCGCAAGGGCCTCGACCGCGAGCTCAAGCGGCGCGAGGAGGAGGAGCAGGAGCAGCAGCAGGGACAGCAGGCGCAGCAGCAGCAGGGCCAGCGGCGGCTCGTGCCGCCGCTCGCGGAGCTGAAGATGCTGCGCGAGATGCAGCAGGACGTGAACGGCCGCACGCGCACGCTGTACGACGCGCTGCAGGCCTCGGGCGCCGAGGAGCTCAACCGCGTGCAGCGGCGCCTCCTCGACCGGGTCACGTCCTCGCAGGGGAACATCCGCGACCTGCTCCAGCAGGTAAACGACGCGATCATGGAGCAGGCCCAGCAGATGCAGCAGGGCCAGGACGGCGAGGGCGACGGCGACGGCGAAGGCGAAGGCGAAGGCGACGGCGACGGCGAGGGCGGCGAGGGCCGCCAGGAGGGTGGTCGGTGAAGGCGAACCGGATCCTGCGCGCGGCGAGCCGCGCGTCGTTTGGGACCGCGGCCCTGGCCGCGGCGCTGTTCCTGGGCGGGCCGGCCTGGGCCGACCAGAAGGACGACAAGGAGAAGGCCGAGGAGGAGTGGAAGGAGGCCGAGGAGCGCCAGGGCAAGGAGGGCGAGCAGCCCGGCCTGCCGGGCATCGGCGAGAACCCGCTGGAGGAGATCCTCGAGCTCATGAACGAGGTCGAGAACCGCCTGGTCGAGGCGGACACCGGCGCGTTCACGCAGGACGAGCAGAAGAAGATCGTCGAGGCCATGCGCTTCGAGGACAAGACCAGCGCCGCGCTCGAGGAGCTGATCAAGAAGGTCGAGGAGGAGCAGCAGAAGCAGCAGCAGCAGAGCCAGAGCCAGTCGAGCCAGGATCAGCAGCAGCAGAAGCAGCAGCAGCAGAAGCAGCAGCAGAAGGACCGCGAGCAGCAGGAGCGCGAGCGCGAGCAGGAGCGCCAGCGCCACGCGCAAGAGCAGAAGCAACAGGAGCAGCAGCGCCAGGACCAGCAGACCGCCGAGCAGCAGCGCCGCGAGCAGGGCACCCCGCCCGAGGGCGGCGACGGCCCGCTCGGCGAGGGCGGCGGCACGGCCGAGCGCTGGGGCAACCTCCCGGCCAAGCTCCACCAAGACGCCGCCAACGCCAGCAACAAGCCGGCCCCGGGCCGCTGGAGCGAGCTGATCAAGCGCTACCGCGCGCGCCTCGCCGAGAGCGACGGCAGCGATTAGCGAGACGACCCGTCGTCGGGCCGAAGCAGCGAGGCGCGCCGCGGAGAGCGGCGCGCCTCGCGCCGTACCGGGGGCCCGCGCTGACCCCCCGCCCGCCGGGCGGTCGATCGGGTATCGTCCGCTCGGCAGGAGAGGCCGCATGAGCGAGGACGCCCACCCCCACCACGGAATCGACTACGTCGAGCTCTCGGTCAGCGACGTCGAGGCCGCCAAGCGGTTCTACGGCGCGGCGTTCGGCTGGAAGTTCACCGATTACGGCCCCGACTACGCCAGCTTCAACGACGGTCGGCTCGAGGGCGGCCTCCGGCTCGACCCCGCGCCGCGCGCGGGCGGGCCCCTGGTGGTCCTCTACTCGCGCGCCCTGGAGGACAGCCTGAACGCGGTCCTGGCCGCGGGCGGGCGCGTGGTCCAGGACGTGTTCTCGTTCCCCGGCGGGCGGCGGTTCCACTTCGCCGACCCGAGCGGCAACGAGCTCGCGGTCTGGTCGGACCGCCAGTAGGGCTACAGGAGCTCGTCGAGCCGACCGCGCAGCGCGTCGGTGGTCGCCTCGGCCACCTGGCGGACGCTCTCGAGCACGCCCTGCCCCCGCGAGGCGACCGCCTCGCAGGCGGGCGCGTCGGCGCGCGGCTCGGGCCAGCCGGCCACGGCGGCTTCGAGGCGCTCGAGCGGGAGGGCGCCGGCGAGGTCGCGCTTGTTCCACTGGAACACCACCGGCAGCTCGCCGAGGCGCTCGGACTGCGCGGCGACGTTCGCCGCGAGGTGCTCCCAGGCGCGCGCCGCCGCCTCGAGCCCCTCGGGGCGCGAGTCGACCACGAACACGACCGCGTCGGCGCCCTGCAGCACCAGGCTGTGGGGGTGGGTCTCGGCCCAGCGGTCGGCCGGGACCGTGAACAGCTGCAGGTTCACGCGCAGCCCGCGCACCGGCTCGAGCCAGGCCGGCTGGAACTCGAACCGCAGCGCGACCTCGGGGTCGAGCGCCACCTGGCCCACCCGCCCCTTGGGGCCGGGGACCGCGCCCTCGAGCGCGCGCAGGTTGGTGGCCTTCCCGGCGCCGGGGGCGCCGTAGTAGGCGATCTTGAGGTTGAGCCGACGCTTCGCGACCTGGACCTGCGCCATGAGGGGCCGATGCTACCGCCGGCGCGTCGTCTGGGGCGAACCGGTCATGGCCGGGCCGGCTCGTCCTCGATCCCGCCCGCGGCGCGCCACAGGGCGTACAGGAGCACGAACGCGCCGATCGCCATGGCCGAGTGGGACAGGCCGTAGCAGGCGCCCCGCAGCGCACGGCTGCCGAGGAACAGCCCCCGGTCGAGGGCGGCGAGGTCGGGCGCCGCCCCCGCCAGGGCCGCGGCGCGGATCGCGAGGAACTGCGCGCAGCCCTTGTAGACCATGAGCGCGAGCGCCACGCTCGCGCCGGGCAGGTAGAGCCAGGTGAACCAGGCGAGCGCGCCCGGGCCGACCTCGCGCCCGCCGCTGACGCGGGTCAGGTGGAGGGCCGCGGCGAAGCACAGCGGCAGCAGGCCGGCGATCAGGATCGCGTGCCCGTGGGCGAGCTTGAGGTCGAGCCCCGCCTCGAACATGAGCCCGGCCGGGAGCTCGAGCCGCGCGCGCCCGGCGGTGGGGTCGCTGGCCGCGACCGCGCCCGGCGCCAGGCCGTAGCGGACCTGCTTGCGCAGCTCGGTCCACCCCAGCCCCAACAGCAGCCCCACCCCGATCCCGACCGCCGCGAACCGCACCAGGCGGCGGACGGTGCGGCGGTAGTGCGGGGGCACCTCGGTCCTCTCGCTCATGCTCCTCCCCGGGCGCTCCATGATACGGGCAGGGCCCGTCGGCTCGCGCGCCGGATCACTCGACCGCGATCGAGACCCGGTAGGGGACGCCGCTCCCGTCCCCGCTCACCCGCAGCAGCACCACCCGCGCCGCGTCGCTCGCGGGGAGGCTCGCCTCGCGCGGGCCCGCCGCGACCGCGGCGCGCAGCGGCACGCCCTCGGTGTCCGTCACCAGCAGGTCGACCTCGCCCGGCGCGGCCTCCCCCGCGACGGGCTCGAGCGGCTCGATCCGCGCCCGCAGCGCGCGGCCCGCGGGGAGCTCCACCCGGTGCCAGTCCTCGTCGCGCTGCAGCAGGCGCAGCGGCCGGTCGGCCGCGAGCGGCTTGGCCGCGGCCGGGACGTCGTCGGGCTCGCGCCAGTCGTCGGCCGGGGCCTCCACCAGGAGCTGATACGGGAGCATGGCGCCTGGGGCGTCCGCGGCCCGGGCCACCTCGAGCAGCACCTCGCCCGGCTCCCGCCCGCCCACGACCCACACCGCGCGCCCGCCGTCTTGCACCTCGCCGCGGTCGCGGGTCGCCGCGTCGGCCGCCGGGCCAATCAGCTCCTGCCCTGGGGCCTCCACGGCGGCCACCCGCAGCGACAGCCCGGGCGCCGCCCCGAGCAAGGTCACCGTCAGCGCCCCCCGCGCCGGCACGCTCAGGCGGAACCAGTCGGGGTCGCCGTGGACCAGCGCGAACTGCCGCCCCGGCGCGAGCGCCGCCGCCTCGGCCGGCCGGTCGTTGGGCTCGAGCGGGTCGTCGCCGCGGGCCTGTAGCCGGAGCGCGATCATTTCGGCCACGTCGCGCAGCGCCTCGTCGGCGGCGGTCTCGCGCGACTCGCCCAGCGGCGGGGCGAACTCGGCGTAGCCGATCGCCACGTGCGGCTGGTCGGGGCGCCCGTCGCCGTCGACGTCCACGCCTTCGACGAGGTCCTCGCCCGCGAACACGCCGAACGACACGGTCACGACCAGGCTCGCCAGCAGCCGCTGCTGCCGCGCGTCCACCACCAGGGGCCCTTCGCGCACCTGCTCGATCACGCCGCGCAGGATCGGGACCCCGGGGTCGCTCGAGCGCGCGAGGTGGAGCGGCGTGGTCTCGAGCAGCTCGCGCCGCACGTGGCGGGTGAGGTCGTGCTCGAGGTGCCGCCGCAGCGTGCGGTTCTCGAAGATCGGGACGGCGACCCGCCCGCCGGCCAGCGCGGGCGCGGGCACGTAGCCCAGCGAGTAGCAGCCGGCGGCGAGGCCAGCCAGCGCCGCCGCTCCGAGCAGCGCCGCGCTCCTACCAGGAGTCGGTGAGCGGCGCGGGCGCCAGCCGGAGCCGGTCTTCATTCGTCTCCTCGTCCTCCGCCTCGCCGCCCAGCCCGCCCGGGTCGGGCGGCGGAGGCGGCGGCGAGATCCGCGGCAGCCCGGCGCGCAGGTCGCGCGCCTCGTCCGCGGCGGGCGTCCCCGGATACTCGCGCAGCACCGCCGCGAGGTAGACGTCCGCCGAGTAATACTCGTCGCGCCGCAGGTAGAACCGCGCCACCCGCAGCTTCTGCGCGGCGAGCGCCTGCTCGACCTCGGCCAGCTTCGCCTCGGCCTCCTGGGCGTGGTTCCCCTTGGGGAACCGCTCGAGGTAGCGCTTGAGCAGCCGCCGCCCCGCCTCCACCGGGCCCTTGTCGTACTCCACCCCGTCCGAGGCGGAGAGGGTGGTCAGCGCGATCCGGTACTCGGCGGTCTGGGCGTACTCGCTGGCGGGATACTCGCGGGCCAGTTGCGTCCAGGAGTCGACCGCGTCCTCCCACTCGCCGAGCTCGAGCTGAGCCTGCGCGATCGCGTGCAGCGCGTCGTCCGCGCGGGGGTGTCGCTCGCGCCCCTCCACGAACTTGGTCAGCACCGAGATCCCCAGCTCGCGGTCCTCGGTCTCGACGCCCAGCCAGCTCGGGCGCAGCGCCCTGCCCAGGCAGAACAGCCGCCCGATCAGGAACACCCGGTCGACGGCGGACGCGTAGCGCGGGGTGGTGGGGTACTCGCGCAGCAGGCGCTGGTAGAGCAGGAGCGCCTCGTGCGTCTTCTTCGCCCCGAGCGCGCTCTCGGCGGCGAGGAACACGAACTCGGCGCGCAGCCCGGGGTCGATCGTCCGCTTACCGAGCGCGTCGTAGGCCTGCCAGGCGTCCTCGTAGCGCCCGGCGGCCGCCGCCTGCAGGGCGACCTCCTCGAGCGGGTCCCCGCTCGACTGCGTGGTGATCGGGGCCACCTCGACCACGATCGCGGGCTCGGGCTCGAGCGGCGCGGGCGCCACGCCGCCGCACCCGGCCGCGGCGCCCGCGAGCGCGGCCGCGAGCAGCCCCACCCCCGCCAGCCACCGCCCTCGCCGACGTGTCTCAGCCACGGATCCCTCCCGCCGGCGCGCCCGGCGCCACGGCCCGCCCGGGCGCGCGGCGCGGCCCCGCCCCGGCCCCGAGCGTGCGGCGCACGTAGCCGAGCAGCCGCGGCTCCTTGCCGAGGTGCTGGCGCACGAACGCGTCGAGCAGCCCGCGCATGGCCTGTCCGACCTCCCGCCCCACCCCGATCGCCTCGCCCGCGGCGAGCGCCCGCAGCGTCTTGAGCGCGCCCGCCGCGACCGCCACGGCGTCGGGCGTCCGCCGCGCGTCGTCGGCGCACAGGACCCCGCCCGCTCCGGCCGAGAAGGCCGCCGCCCCCGGCGCGGCCGCCCCGCAGGCGGCGCACCGCTCCAGCGAGGGCGCGAGCCCCGCCGCCGCGAACAGCTCGAGCTCCGCCCGCACCAGCGTCTGATCGATCTGCCCCAGCTCCCCGCGCGCCAGCCCCGCCAGCGCGCGCACCGCCGCGTCGTAGGCCGCCGGCGCGGGCGCCTCGCGCTCGGAGAGCTCGGTCAACAGCTCGGCCAAGTACAGCCCCCGATACAGCCGCGGCAGGTCGCGCCGCAGCCCGAGGTGAAGGTCCTGCGGGTCGAACTCCTTCGCAATGTCCAGCCCGTCGCCCCCCCGCTTGCGATAGAACACGAGCTCGCCGCGCACCAGCGGCTCGAGCGCCCCCTCGAACGGGCTGCGCGCCCGCCGCGCCCCCTTGGCGATCACGTGGACCCGCCCGTGATCGCGCGTGAACAACCACACGATCAGCGAGGTCTCGGAGTAGTCCATGCTGCGGAGGACGATCGCCTCCGACTCGAGGATCGCCACGCGTCGCGCTTCCTTCGGGCGAGGACTCTAACACGGGGGTCAGGAACCGCCTCGGGCGTGCAGCGGCGAGTCAGGGCAGGAGATCCGCCACCGCGACCGTGACCTCCGGGAGGGCGACGAGGGTGATCTGCTCGCCGCGGGTTCGCCGCGTCACCGCGCCGTAGGCGCCGCGCTCGGGCTCGGTGTGGACGTCGATGCAGTCGTCGACGAGGTTGACGATCCAGTACTCCGGCACGCCCGCGGCGGCATAGAGCGCGCCCTTGATGTGCCGATCCTTCTCGAGCGAAGACTCGGCGACCTCCACCACGAGCAGCGCCTCGGTCGGGTGGGCGTCGCGGTAGGAGCCGAGGGGAACGATCGCGAAGTCCGGCTCGGGCTCCGAGTCCTCGGAGGCGGCGAAGGGGAGCTGCACGCGGGCGAGGGCACGGCCCTGCACGGCGACGACCAGGACCATCGTCAACCGCTGGATGGCTTCGGCGTGAGGAGTGCCCTGAGGGCTCATCTGAACGAGCATTCCGCGCAGGAGCTCCACCCGCTCGTCCTCGAACATGCCGAGCTCGACCAACCGGTCGTACTCCGCCCGGCTGATCGGGCGGAGGGTCTCGGGCGCGAGTTGGTCCATGTCGAGCATGAGCTCATGATACTCCCTGGCAGCGCCCCGTGCCGAGG
>CAZMSZ010000332.1:0-8647 GCA_964569055.1 uncultured Planctomycetota bacterium
CCGCCGCGCGGGGTCGGTCAGTCCGGCGTCAGGAGCACCTTCCCGAAGTTCTTGTGCTCCTGCAGGTATCGGTGCGCGTCGGCGGCCTGCGCGAAGGGGAAGCTGCGGTCGATCACGGGCGCGAGCTTCCCCTGCTCGGTCAGCGCGATGATCTCGCGCATCATGCCGAGGAGCTTGGGCGTCTCCTCCCACAGGTGGCCGAGGTCGACGCCCATCACGCCGCGGTTGTGCTCCATCAGCGGGAGCGGCTTGAAGGTGGGTAGGGCCAAGAAACCCTTGAGCAGCGCGAACAGGCTGCGCTTCGGGCCGGGGACGAAGCTCGAGGCGCCGAACATGTAGAGGCGGCCCAGGGGCGCCAGGCAGCGGTAGCCCTGCGCGAACGAGCGGCCGCCGAGGGCGTCGAGCACGATGTCGACGCCGCGCCCGCCGGTGATCCGCTTCACCTCCTGCTCGTAGTCCTGCGTGCGGTAGTCGATGCAGTGGGCCACGCCCGCCGCGCGCAGGCGCTCGTGCTTGGCGGCGCTCGCCGTGCCGATCACCTCGGCGCCGCGCCAGCGACAGATCTGCACGGCGGCCTGGCCGACCCCGCCCGCCGCCGCGTGGACCAGCACGCGGTCGCCGGCCTGGACGTTGCCGAGGTGGACCAGCATCACCCAGGCGGTCAGATAGTTGACCGGGATCCCGGCCGCCGCGCGGGCCTCGAGGGCGTCGGGGAGCAGGAGCGCCTGCGCGGCGGGGATGACGACCACGTCCGAGTAGCCGCCGAAGCGGGTCATGGCGACCACGCGCTGGCCCGGCGCCACGCCGTCCACCCCGTCGCCGACCGCGTCGATCGTGCCCGCCACCTCGTAGCCGACCACGGCCGGGGGCGGCGGCGCGTCGGGATAGAGGCCCATGCGGGCCATGAGGTCGGCGAAGTTGACCCCGGCCGCCTCCACGCGCACGCGCACCTGCCCGGGGCCCGGCGTCGGGTCGGGCGCCTCGCGGACCTCGAGCACCTCGGGGCCGCCGATTCGGGGGATCCAGACCTGCCTCATGTCGCCTCCTGCGCGGCGTGGACTCTATTCGGACCGCTCGTCGGCGGCGGGCGCGGCGGGCGCCCGCCGCGCCATGAGCCGCTCGACGACGACCGCCGCGACGAGCGCGCCGAGCCCGTCGGCCAGGAGGTCGGCGAGGTCGCACGCGCGGCCGGGGACCCAGCGCTGGTGGAGCTCGTCGAGCCCGCCCACCGCGACCGCCAACCCCGTCGCCGCCGCGATCAGCGCGCCGCCGCGCAGGCGCGCTGCGAGCGCCAGCGCGGCCA
This sequence comes from uncultured Planctomycetota bacterium, assembly GCA_964569055.1. Taxonomy (GTDB): domain Bacteria; phylum Planctomycetota; class J058; order J058; family J058; genus JAWLGW01. The sequence goes on from CAZMSZ010000332.1 coordinate 1,304, forward strand.
GCGCCCCGAACAGGCCGTAGCCGACGGCGTGCGCCAGCTTGTCCCACACGCGCGGGGCGACCGCCAGCGCCTCGGCGGGGATGCTCCCCACGCCGAGCAGCGCGAGCGACCAACCGGCCGCCGCGAGCGCGGCGGCGCGTCGCCAGCGGGCGCTCAAGCCAGGCCGGCCTCGACCGGGGCCTCGGCCTCTTCGGCGGCGCGGTCGTAGACCACCTTCCCGCCGACCACCGTGTAGACGGCGCGCCCGCGGACCTGCCAGCCGATGAACGGGCAGTTGTTCGAGTTGCTGCGGAAGTCGTCGCGCACGGTCCAGGGCGTGTCGAGGTCGACCACGGTCACGTCGGCCGGCGCGCCGGGCGCGAGGGTCCCCGCGGGCAGCCCCAGGATCCGGGCGGGGCCCACGCTCAGCAGCTCCACCAGGCGCGAGACCGGCATCCCGCGCTTCAACAGCAGCTCGCTGACGGCGACCGGGACCATGGTCTCGCACCCGATCACCCCGTTGGGCGCGTGGTGGAACTCGACCTCGTTCTTCTCGCGCGAGTGCGGGGCGTGGTCCGAGGCGATCGCGTCGATCGTGCCGTCGAGCAGCCCCTCCACCAGCGCCTCGACGTCGCCCTTGGTGCGCAGCGGCGGGTTCATCTTGAAGTTGGGGTCGAAGCTGTAGACCGCCTCGTCGGTGAGCGTGAAGTGGTGCGGGCAGGCCTCGCAGGTCACCTTCAGCCCGCGCCGCTTCGCCTCGCGCACCAGCGCCACCGAGCCCGCCGTCGAGACGTGGGCGATGTGCAGCCGCCCGCCCGTCAGCTCGGCCAGGGTGATGTCCCGCGCGACCATGACCTCCTCGGAGGCGGCCGACTTGCCCGACAGCCCCAGGACCAGCGAGACCAGGCCGCCGTGCATGGCGCCGTTCTTGGCGAGGTCGGGGTCCTCGGCGTGCTGGATCACCACGCGGTCGAGCATCTTGGCGTAGAGCAGCGCGCAGCGCATGACCTCGGCGTTGCGCACCGGGTCGCCGTCGTCGGAGAACCCGACCGCGCCGCCGCGCTTGAGCCCGCCCATCTCGGCCAGCTCCTTGCCCGCGCGCCCCTTGGTGATCGCGCCGATCGGGTAGACCCGCGCCTTGCCGGCGCGCTTGCCCTGCAGCACCTGGAACTCGGCGCCCGCCTCGTCGTCGACGGCCGGCTCGGTGTTGGGCATCACGGCGACCGAGGTGAACCCGCCGCGGACCGCCGCCGCCGAGCCGCTCGCGATCGTCTCGTCCGCCTCGCGCCCGGGCTCGCGGAAGTGCACGTGCATGTCGACGAACCCCGGCGCGACCAGGAGCCCGGTGGCGTCGAGGACGCGGTCGTAGCGCCCCGAGCCGGCCAGGCTGGGCGCCACCGCCAGGACCTTGCCGTCCTTGACCAGCACGTCGAGCTGCCCGTCGACGCCGCGCGCCGGGTCGACCACGCGGCCGCCCGCGATCAGGAGCTCGCTCACCGCTCGCCTCCGTTCTCGGCGCGGTCGCCGGCGGGCTCGGGGGCCCGCTCCTTGGCGGCCGCGACCAGGTACAGGGCCGCCATCCGCACCGCGAGCCCGGCGGAGACCTGCCGCAAGATCACCGAGCGCGGCCCGTCGGCGACCCCGGGCGTGACCTCGACCCCGCGGTTGATCGGGCCCGGGTGCATCACCACGACCTCGGGCTTGGCGCGCTTCATGCGCCGCTCGTCGAGGCCGAACAGGCGCGAGTACTCGCCCGTGGAGGGGAAGTTGAGGTGCCCCATCCGCTCGCGCTGGATCCGCAGCATGTTGACCACGTCCATGCGCGGCAGCACCTCGTCGAGGTCGTGCGAGACCTCGCAGCCGAGCTCGCGGAAGCGACCCGAGACCAGCGTGGGCGGGCCGACCAGGGTGACCTTGGCGCCGAGCTTCTGCAGCCCCCAAATGTTGCTGCGCGCCACCCGGCTGTGACCGATGTCCCCCACGATCGCGACGTTCAGCCCCTCGATCCGGCCGAGCGTCTTGCGGATCGTGTACAGGTCGAGCAGGGCCTGCGTGGGGTGCTCGTGGGCGCCGTCGCCGGCGTTGACCACGCAGGCGTCGAGGTGCCGCGCCAGCACCGCCGCCGCGCCGGGCGCGTTGTGGCGCAGCACGAAGATGTCGACGCCCATGGCCTCGATGTTCTTGGCCGTGTCGATCAGCGTCTCGCCCTTCTTGGTGGAGGACGACTCCTCGCTGAAGTTGAGCACGTCGGCCGAGAGGCGCTGCGCGGCGAGCTCGAACGAGAGCAGCGTCCGGGTCGAGGCCTCGAAGAACAGGTTGACCACGACCTTGCCGCGCAGGGTGGGCACCTTGCGGATCGAGCGGGTCGAGATCTCCTCGAACCCCGCCGCCGTGTCGAGGATCGCCACGATCTCCTCGGCGCTCAGCTCGCGCAGCCCCAGCAGGTGGCGGCGCGTCCAGGGGACGGTGGGGCGCTCGGCGCGCCGCGGCTCGACCGGGCTCACTGACCTGCTCCTCCGCGCTGCACGACCACCGCGCGGTCCTCGCCGTCGACCTCCTGCAGCCACACCTCGACCGACTCGTCGAGGGTGGTCTGGATCCGGGCGCCGGCGTAGTTGGCCTCGATCGGCAGCTCGCGATGCCCGCGGTCCACGAGCACGGCCAGCTCGATCTTGGCGGGGCGGCCGATCGCGAACAGCGCGTCGATCGCGGCGCGGACGGTGCGCCCAGTGAACAGCACGTCGTCGGTCAGCACGACCCGCAGGCCGTCGATCGGATACAGGATCTCGGTGCCGGACACGACCGGCTGGTCGGCGACCAGGGTCAAGTCGTCGCGGTAGAGCGTGATGTCGAGCGCGCCCGTGCGGGGGGCGGCGCCGCCGCGCGCCGCCAGCTTGCGCGTGAGCCGCTCGGCGATCGGCACGCCCCGCCGCCGGATCCCGATCACCGCCAGCCGCTCGAGGTCGTCGCCTCGCTCGTAGATCTCGGCCGCGATCCCCTCGAGCGCGCGCTCCACGCCGGCCGCGTCGAGCACCTCCCGCTCCGCTCCCGCCACGCCCACCTCCCGCACGAGGCGGCGAGGCTAATGGACGCCTGGCCCATTTGCGAGGGCGCCCGGCAGAGGCGCCTTAACTCGCGCGGCGAGGCGGGCGCGCGTACGATCCGCGCGTGGAGCATTGCGTCTACTGCCGAAGCGCGCTCGTGACCGGCGAGCCGCTCGTGGCCTGCACGGGCTGCGGGACCCGGCTGCACCAGGCCTGCCGGGCCGAGCTCGGCCGCTGCCCCACGCTCGGCTGCGCCGAGGGCGGGACCGTCGTCTCGGCGCCCGACCCCCGAAAGGGGGCCGGGGTCGCGCCGGTCGTGGTGGAGGTCGACGGCGGAGGGTCCCCGAGCGCCGCGCGGTGGCGGGAACCGCTCCCGTGGGTCGCGAGGCGCCGGCGGCGCACGCGGCGTGTGCTCGCCGCCGCCGTCGTGGGGCTGTTCCTGCTGTGGGGCTGGTCGGCCGCGCTCGCGCCGGGCGAGGTGGCGCGGCTGGGCGGGTGGTTCTCGGGGCACGGCAGCACGCTCACGGCGGTGCTGGGCACGTTCTCGCCCAAGCTCCACAAGCGGCGCTGGGGCAACGTGACCGTGACCCGGGCGGCGTTCTCGCGCGACGGGGGCTCGCTCGCGAGCATGGGCGAGGACGGCGAGGTGCTGCTGTGGGACGTGGCCGGCGGGGAGCTGCGGCGCACGATCCGCGTCCCGCGCGGCAGCCCCAGGTACGCCGACGCGCGGCAGCAGGGGCTCGGTTGGACCGAGAGCGGGGACGTGCTCGTGGTCGAGGACGGCTGGCTCGAGCGCTGGTCGGCGAGCGCCGCCCGGGAAGGGCCCCGGTCGCGCGTCGCACTGGACCTGCCCGAGGACCACCGCATGCTGGCCGTCCAGCCGGTCGGGGAGTCCCTGGTGCGGGTCGTGGCCTGGGTCGCGCCGCCGAGCGAGCCCGGACGCTTCCGCGAGCCCGACGGCGAGCTCCGCGTGCTCGAGGTCGACTCGGCGAGCGCCCGCGTGCTGGTGCGCACCCCGGCGCCGCGCAGGACGGCCGCCGTGTTCCTCGACGCCGGAGGCGCGAGCCTCCTGGTGAAGCGACCCACGGGGACGCCCGAGCGGTGGGCGCTCGAGGACGACGAAGCCGGCCCCGCCGGGCGCCGGCCCTGGGGGCCTCGCCCCTGGCCCAGCGACGACGAGCTGTGCGCGGCGGCCGGCTCCCCGGGCGCCGCGTTCCTGGCCTGGAGCCGGCCGGAGGGGCTCGAGGTCCTCGAGCTGCCGCGCGACGGTGCCGTTCGCCTCGCGCGCAAGGTCGGGAAGGACTGGCGCACGAGCGGGTGGTCGGTGCAGCGCCTGACGCTCTCCGCGGACGGGCGCCGGCTGGCCGTCGTGACGATCGGGGACCTCGGCATGTGGGACCTCGCCGCGGCCGAGCCCACGAGGCTCGCCGCGTTCGAGCTTCGGCGCGGCGAAGGGGTCGGCGTGGAGGGCTGTGCGTTCAGCCCGGACGGGAAGCTCCTCGCGACCTGGGGCCGCGACCAGCGGGTGCGCCTGTGGGAGGTGCCGTAGCGCCCGCGTCCGCTTCGCTCCGAGCGCTGGCGCGCCGCACCCGACTTCGCTACCGTCGCGCCGTGGAGACCGACGGGGAGGCGCTCGCGACCCGGCGCGCGCGAGCGCGTGAGGCGCTGACGCGGATCCGGCTGCGCCGCGCCGTCGAGCGGCAGCGCCTCGTCCGCGACCTGCTCGGCGGCGCGCTGCTGATCCTGCCGGGCGTGGTGGTGCTCGGCGGGCATGCGGCGCTCGGGGCGCTCGGCGTCGACCTCGGCAGCACCACGTCCTTCACCCTCGGCTCCACCTTCCTCCCGCTGGTGTTCGCCGCGATCCTGGGCGGGCTCGGGGCGGAGATCCTGGTGCTGCTCGCGGTGTGCAGCGCGGTGTTCTTGGCGCCGTGGTGGCTCTACAAGGGCTGGCGCGTCTGGCGTGCGGCTGGGGTCCGGCGCGAGGCGGAGCGCCTGCTCGAGGAGACGGGCGAGGTCCCCGCCGCCTGGAGCGCGAACGACCGCGAGCGCGAGGCGGCGCTGGACGCGCTGGCCGCGGGCGACGAGGGGCTGGTGCGCACACGCGGCGGCGGGCTCCGGCCGCTGGACGAAGGTCCGCCCGAGTCGTGCCCCGACTGCGGGGCGCCCCTGGTGGTCCCGGGTGAGGGGCTCCGGCGGTGCGAGCACTGCGACTTCGAGCGCTACGACGAGCTGCCGGGCACGCCGGTGGCGGTCGCCCGCGCGCGCAACGTGCTGGTCGGCATGGGACAGGACGGGGGCGCGCTCGCCACGCCGGCCGAGCGCTGGGCGACCTTCCTGGGCTCCTTTCTCGCCAAGGAGCACCTGGCTCGGCGGCGCAGGATCGTGGTGTTGTACGGGGTGGGGATCGGCGTCGGTGTGGTGTGGGACCTCGTGCATCACGGCCTCGGTCTCCAGGGCCCCATGCCGGGGATCCTGATCGGCCTGGTCCTGGTGGGCGTGGAGCTGTTCCTCGCCTACGAGCTGATCCGCGCGGTGTGGGAGTACTACGACCTCCGCTTCCGGCAGTTCAGCCCGGGCTCGGCCGCCTACGACGCCGCGCTGTTCACCGAGCTGATCCGCGCGGTCGCGCTCAAGGGCCGCGCCCGCCTCGACGACGTCGCCGCCCACCTCGGCGTGAGCCGCGCGCACCTCGAGCAGGTGATCGCGAGCCTGTCGCTGCTCGGGCTGGCGCCGCTCTACCGGGACCGGCGCGACGACACGCTGATCAGCCTGCATGCGCGGGAGGTCGGGGACAACAACTGCCCCGTGTGCGGCGGCGACCTCGAGATCGCGCCGAACGTGCGCGTGGTGTGCGGCCACTGCGGCTCCGAGGCGCTCGGGCCCCTCACCGCCTGAGCGCCCGCGCGGCGGCCGCTCGCCCGCTGACCCGCGCGCGCGGCCGCGCGGGACGGTACGCTCGCCGTGGGGGAGGAGCTTGCGTGAACCTCGACGAGCCTCGCAGCGTGCGAGGGCCACGGTGATCGGCCTGGCGACCGCGCGGGTCGCCGTCCCGCGCGACCTCGGCGCGCTGTCGACGCGCGCGGCGGAGCCCTCGCCCGGCGAGCTGCGGCGGCTCGGCCTCGAGCCGGCCGGCGTGGAGGCGATCTGGCGCGCCGTGGAGGCCCTGTTCCGCACGGGGGTCCACCCCGCCATGGCGCTGTGCGTGCGGCGGCACGGCGAGGTGGTGCTCGACCGCGCGATCGGCTGGCGCGCGGGCGCAGGGCCCGACGATCCGCCCGACGCGCCGCGCGAGCTGGCGACGCCCGACACGCCGTTCTGCATCTTCTCGGCGAGCAAGGCGATCACCGCGGTCGTGGTGCACCACCTCGACGACAAGGGCCTGCTGCACATCGACGACCGCGTGGCCGAGTACCTGCCCGAGTTCGCCTGCCACGGCAAGGAGTCGACCACGATCCGCCACGTGCTCACGCATCGCGCCGGGATCCCCTCGATCACCGCGCCCGAGCTCGAGGACCAGGCGGAGCTCCTGGTGGACGCCGACGACATCGTGGCGCGGCTGTGCGCGGCCCGGCCCTCGTCGCCGCCCGGGCGCCGCCTCGCGTATCACGCCGTCACGGGTGGGTTCGTCCTGGGCGAGATCGTGCGGCGCGTGACGGGCAAGACCATCCGCGAGGTCCTCGCCGAGGAGATCTTGCGCCCGCTCGGCTTCCGCGGCATGAACTTCGGAGCGCCCCCCGAGGACAAGGGGCGCGTGGCGATCAACGCCTTCACCGGCCGGCCCGCGCCGTTCCCGATCTCCCTGCTGGTGAAGCGCGCGCTCGGCGTCCCCTTCCGCGAGGCGGCGCGGATCTCCAACGACCCGCGCTGGCTCGACGCGATCGTGCCGGCCGGGAACATCTTCGCGACGGCCAACGAGGCCTCGCGCTTCTATCAGCTCCTCCTCAACGAGGGCACGCTCGACGGCGTGCAGGTCATGGACCCCCGCACGATCCGCCGCGCGCGCGCCGAGACCTCGTACTTCGAGCTCGACCTGACCCTGGGCGTCCCGCTGCGTTACGGACTCGGCTTCATGCTGGGGGCCGAGCCCGTCAGCCTGTTCGGCCCGGGGACGGGCCAGGCGTTCGGGCACCTCGGCTTCATCCAGGTGTTCACGTTCGCCGACCCCGAGCGTCAGCTCGCGGTGGCGCTGGTCAACAGCGGCAAGCCGTTCTTCGGCCCGCACCTCGTGCGGCTGTGGGGCGTGCTCTCGGCGATCTCGCGGCATTGCCCGCCCGTCTGAGGCCCTCCTTCCCACTGGCAAACCGTCTCGTGCCCGTGCCCG
>CAZMSZ010000333.1:0-8584 GCA_964569055.1 uncultured Planctomycetota bacterium
CGTGGCGGACGGGCGGCTCTCCTGCCAGCTCTACCAGCGCAGCGCCGACCTGTTCCTGGGCGTCCCGTTCAACATCGCGTCCTACGCGCTGCTGACGCGCATGGTCGCGCAGGTGACCGGCCTCCGCCCCGGCGAGTTCGTGCACACCTTCGGCGACGTGCACCTCTACACCAACCACCTCGAGCAGGCGAAGCTCCAGCTCTCGCGCGAGCCGCGGGCGCTGCCGACCTTGCGGCTCGACCCGCAGGTGCGCGAGCTGGAGGCGTTCCGGTTCGAGCACGTCACGCTCGAGGGCTACACGCCCCACCCGCACATCAAGGCCCCCGTCGCGGTCTGATGCGCGTCACGCTGGTCGTCGCCGCGGCCGAGAACGGCGTGATCGGCCGCGAGGGCCAGCTCCCCTGGCGGCTCCCGGCCGACCTCGCGCGCTTCAAGCGGCTGACCCTGGGCAAGACCGTGGTCATGGGGCGGCGCACGTTCGAGAGCGTGGGCAAGCCGCTGCCCAGGCGGCGCAACCTGGTCCTGACGCGCGACCCCGCCTGGACGGCGCCGGGGGTCGAGGTGGCCGCGGGCCTGGAGGAGGCGCTGGCGCGCTGCCGCCCCGACGAGGAGGTGTGCCTGGTCGGCGGGAGCGCGGTGTATCGCGAGGGCATGGCGCGCGCCCGCCGCGTGCACCTGACGCGCGTGCACGCGCGCCCCGAGGGCGACGCGACCTTCCCCGACGAGCTGCTCGCGAGCTGGCGGGTCGCGGCCGAGGAGCGCCATGAGCCCGACGAGCGCCACGAGCACGCCTACAGCTTCCAGGTGTGGGAGCCGGCCGCGGTCCAGATCGTGGACCCCGAGCCCGCCCTGTGGCCGGCCGAGCAGGGGGCGGCCGGCGCGGCGCTGCGCGCCGCCCTCGGCGAGCGGGCGCTCTCGATCCACTTCATTGGCTCGACGGCCGTGCCGGGGCTCCCGGCCAAGGACCGGATCGACGTGCAGGTCGGGGTGGCCGCGCTCGACGACCCCGAGCTGGGCGCCGGCCTGGCCCGGGGCGGGTTCGGCTTGCTCGAGCGGATCGACCACGACCACCTGCCGCCCGGCGCGCGCCAGCCCGGCCAGTGGGCCAAGCGCCTCGCCAAGGGCCCGAGCGAGCTCGGCCCGCTCAACGTCCACCTGCGCGTGCTCGGCGCCGAGAACTTCCGCTACGCCCTGCGCTTCCGCGACTACCTGCGCGCGCACCCCGCGGTGGCCGCGGCCTACGCCGCGGTCAAGCGCGCCCTCGCCGCCGAGTGCGGGGCCGACCGCGCGCGCTACTGCGAGCTCAAGGACCCGACCTGCGACGTGATCGCGGCCGCGGCCGCGAGCTGGGCGCCCGACTGGCAGGCCCCGCCCAGCGAGGCCTGAGCGCCCGCCGCTCGCGCCGAATGTGCGGTCGCCCGCCGCGGCGCCGTGCTACCGTGGAGGTTCGACGCGAGGCCCGACAACCGTGGCCCTGGCTTCGACCCTACGGCATTCCACCTGCGGCGTGCTCTACGGTTCCCCTTCGCGCAGGCAGACCGGAAGCCCCGTGACCCTCCCCACCAAGCCGATCTCCGTCCGCGGCGGCCCCGCCCCGGCGGCGGAGCCCCTCACGCTGGCCCGGATCCAGCACTACGTCTGGCGCCGCTACGTCGAGTTCGCGCCGGCCCCGTTCGCGCTCGACGAGGAGGCGGCGCTCGCGTTCCTCGAGGCGCACCACCGCGAGCACCCGCTCGCCGGCGACGCCGAGTGCTTCTATTACGGGATCCTGGCCTACGAGCGCTCGTTCGGCGGCGGGCGCGCGGCGCGCGCGCGGCTCGAGCGCGCGCTCGAGGCGTTCACCGCCTACCGCGCCCAGACCAGCTCCGACTTCCGCTGGGACCCGGTCGAAGACCGCTACCACGACGCCCTGCGCGAGCTCGAGGCCGAGCTCACGACCGGCGCCGCGCGCGAGGAGGTGCGTCATGCTTCGCAAGTTCGTGGGTGACAAGCGGAGCATCGAGGCCCGCAGCGCCGACCGCGGGCGGACCTGGAGCGTGCGGCACTTCGACCGCGGCCGGCTCACCGAGTACTCGCGGGTGACCCTGGCCGAGGTCGAGGCGCTGGCCACCAAGAACGGCATGCGCCCGGCGAGCTGACCCATGAAGCCGCAGGCCCCCGAGGCGGACGTGACGCTCAGCCCGCACGAGCGGGCCTCGCGCGCCGGCGCGGTCGTGGTCGAGCTGGTCGAGCTGCTCGAGCGCATGCGAAGCGCGCAGGGCGCCGAGCGGCGCGCGCTGTACGCGCGCTGCCTCCCGCTCCTCGCCTCGCTGGCGGAGCTGACGGGGCCGCCGCTCCAGACCCGCGAGCTGGTCGCCTCGCGCCACGAGGCGGGCTGGCACCTGCGCTCCCTGGCGGGCCTGGCCGAGATCAACACCAGCGCCGACGCCGAGCACGCGGCCTGGGCCCGCGCCAGCCTCGACCAGCTCGCCGCGCAGCTGGCCTGAGCAGGGGGGCGAGGGCCTCCTCCTCGGCTCGCGGAATCGCGCGCGCTGATCTAGAGTGCGCCCTCCCCAGCACCCGGGAGACGCCAATGTCCGTCGAGTTCACCCTCACCGGCTGCGAGCTCGACGCGGACGGCTGGGACGCGCTGCTGCAGGAGTGGTCCGCGGGCGAGGAGCTGTACGGGGAGGCGTGCTTCGTCGACGGCGGGGCGCACCTCCTGGGCGCGGGCTCGATCCGGGGCGTGCAGCTGCTCGAGGGAGCGGACGGCGCGATCGACGTGCGGCTGGCGGCGCTCTCCAGCCGGGCCGACTGGCGGCGCGCCTACGCGGTGATTCGCCGGGCGCTCGAGCGCGGGGGCGGGACGTTCACCCGCGAGGACGGCGAGGTGCTCGCGGCCGAGGCCCTGACCCCCGAGGCGGCCGAGGAGGCGGCGGTCCGCGACTTCTGCTTCGCGGTCCAGTCGGTCACGCACGCGCTCTCCGAGGGGCACGAGCCCATGCTCCCCGTCGGCGCGTTCATGCTCGAGCTCCAGGCGAGCGACGTCCCCTCGCCCTGCCGCCCCGAGGACGTGCCCGCGGTCGAGGCGCGGCTCGCCGAGCGGGTCGCGCGCTACGCCGTGGCGTTCGCCGCCTCGACCCTGGTGCTGGGGGTGGCCGGCAAGCGCGTGCGGCTGGCGACCTGGGCGCGGATCCCCACCCTGGTCGCCGCCGACGTGCACTGCGTGGCGGTGCAGGGGATCGAGGAGCCGATCCCCACCGAGCGGCTCCTCGAGCTGGTCGGCGCGCGGGCCGAGCGGCTCGGGGGCGCCGCGGAGGGCGGCCGGATCTACCTGCCCGAGCTCGACGAGGAGGCGGACCGCGAGCTGCTCGCGAGCCTGCAGGAGGCGAGCCGCCCGCTCGAGACCCTCGTGGCCGAGCTGGGGAGCGCGCTCCCCGACGACGACCCCGCCGAGGCGGGGCGGGCGCGCGGCGGCGACGCCGCCGCGCTGCTGGCGGACGCCCGGCGCGCGGCCCGCGTGCTGGCCGAGGTGCTGCTCGAGCAGGGCGGCGAGGTGGAGGACGCCAAGCGACGGCTGCTGCGCGAGGGCGTGCCCGAGGACACGATCGGCGCGGTGTTCGGCGCCGCGGGCGTGTGCCTCACCGTGCTGAAGGAGGAGGGCGGGGCGACCCCGCGCGCGGCCGCGCGCCTGGCCGAGGCCGGCCTGCCCCCCGCGCTGGTCGAGGTGATCCTCGCGGAGCTGGGTCAGGCCGTCGGCGCCCGGCCGCGCTCGCCCTGGCGGGGGTGCGCCTGTCTGCTGCTGCTCGCGCTGCTGGCGATCGGCGCGGCGGTCGCGCTGATCAGGGGCTGACGACCTCCACCACGCCGCCGACCGCCACGCGGCCGCCCTCGAGCACGCGCGCGTTCACGCCGCGCAGGCGGCGCTCGCGGTGCGCCTTGGCGTTGACCCACTTCAGCGCCTCGACCCCGAACCTGGCCGCGAACTTGTCGCAGCCGAGGTGCGGCGCGGCCGTGACCTCGAGCAGCGCGGTCCCCAGGCGGAGGCGCGTCCCGGCGGGCAGCGCCTCCTGCGAGAGGTCGAGGTCGACCTGCACGTTGTCTCCCGGCAGGTGGAGCGGCCGCTCGGTCCCCGCGATCAGCCGCGTGACCCGCACGTTCATGAGCGTGACCTGCTCGTCGAGGTCGCGCCCCTCCTTCTCGCGCCAGCGGTCGCCGTGGACGCCACCCTCGGGGCTGAGCTCGACCTCCGCCGGGGTCTGGTGGACGCCGCTCCCCTGGCGCAGCACCAGCAGCGCGACGGTGCCCACCCTGCGCGGCGCGGGCTCGAGCGCCAGCCAGCGGGCCTCGAGCTCGGCGGCGGACTCGCTGAGCGGCGTGAGCGGGGTCATGCGGCCTCCTGGGTGCCGAGAGGATACGCGCCCCGCGCCGGCGCGCGGGGCTCGGTCGGGGCGGGCGGGCCCCGCACCGCGCTGGCGTCGGGTCGTGCGATCCTGCGCGATCTGGGGCAGAATCACGCCCGAAGCCACGCCTGCCGCGGAGCCCCTCGTGCATCCCCTCCTGATCGCCAGCGCCCTCAGCCTCTCGATCCTGCTCAGCCTGCTGCTGATCCCCGAGCACCCGCACACCTTCCTGGGCCCGTTCCTGGCGCTGGTGGCGTTCATCCCGACCGTCACGCTGCTGTGGCGGCGCACCTCCAACCAGGTGCGCCCGTTCTTCGAGACCGCGCAGCGCCAGGCCCAGAGCGGCAACGTCGCGCAGGCGATCGAGTCGCTCGAGAAGGCGCTGGCCTACAAGAACTGGCAGCTGTTCCTCGAGCAGCAGGTCAACACCGAGATCGGGGTGTTCTACTGGGCGCAAGGCAAGGAGAAGGAGGCGATCGAGCGGCTGCGCCAGGGCTACCCCAAGGTCTCGCTCGGCCACCTCGTGCTCGGCGCCGCGCTGTACCGCGGCGGCCAGCTCGACGAGGCGCTCAAGGCGCTCGAGCTGGGGATCCGCTACAACAAGACCTCGCCGGTCCTCTACAACGTCCTCGCCTGGATCCTCGCCAAGGAGAACCGGCGCGACGAGGCGATCGAGGCCCTGACCCGCGGCCTCAAGGCGCTCAAGGCGGACGAGGCGACCTCCGACAACCTCGAGCGGCTGCGCAACGACAAGCGCATGAACATGAAGCCGTTCGGCGACCACTGGTTCATGCTGCGGTTCGAGACCCCCAAGGGCATGGTCGCCCAGGCGCCGGCCCGCAAGGGCTTCCGCCAGCCCAAGAAGCCGACCAAGCGCGAGGCGCGCCAGCGCTGAGCCTCACTCGGCCGGGACGACCAGCTCCACCCGCTGGCGCGTGACGCGCAGGTCGGGGCCGCACGCCAGCACCTCCACCGTCACCGGGCCGGGCCCGGCGGGGTAGAGCTCGAACCCGCCCTCGACCGCGAGGGCGCTGGCGCCGGCCGAGCAGTAGGCGGCGAGCGCCGCGGGCGCGGGGGCCGCGGGGTCGAGGTCGATCGTGATCCGGGTCGGCGCGCCGGGCGGCGCGGGGCTCGCGACGTCCACCCGCACGATTCGCGGCGCGGGCTCGGCGGGGGCGTCCTGCGGGGCCGCGGCGCGCAGCGCCTCGCCGAGGGCGAGGGCCAGCGGCTCGAGGCTCGCGCCCGGTTCGAGGGCGCGCAGCGTGAAGCCCACGTTGCCGAACACGCCGTGGACGAGGGCCGGCGCCGCGGCCGCGTCGGCGAACGTCACGTCGCCCGGGCCGGCGAGGGGCTCGAGGCGGGCCTGGCAGCCGGCGAGGTCGAGCAGGAGCTGCTTGCGCGCGGCCGCGGCGCTCGGGAACAGGCGCAGGCGCAGCGCCGCCTGGGGCGCCCTCGGCTCGGCGCCGGGCTCGCTCGCGGGCGCGAAGCGGACCCGGGCCTCGGCGCGACGCGGGTCGTAGCGCACCTCGTCCGCGCTCCAGCCGGGCGCCTCGATCGTGGCGGGCGCGATCCCGTGGCGCGCGGGGGCGGGCTTGGGCCACTTCGCCGCGCCGTAGGCGGCCTCGGTGGCCGCGAGGCGCGCGTCGGCGCCTGGGGCCGTCTGGGCGGCGGCGGGGAGGGCGAGGACCGCGGCGAACAGCGCGGCCAGGATCCAGCGGGGGGCGTGCGACATGGCGGGTGCTCCTGCGCGGCGCGGCTAGCGGACCTGGGCGCGGCCCAGCCCCTGGGTCGAGAACCAGTCGGGGCTGAGCTGGGCGCGGTACTGATCGAGCGGCATGGCGATCGGCAGGCGCTCCACGAACGGGGCCTGCCAGGGGCGCGCGTCGTCGTCGACGCTCAGGCAGGCGTCGTGGACCGTGCTCCCCCGGTCGAACGTGCCGACCGCGTGGTAGCTGAAGGCCGGCATGCGCCGGCTGAAGTCGGGCCAGCCGATCCCGCGCATGTAGTTGAGCGCGAAGTTCCAGCCCAGGATCTGCACCTCGCCGCTCACGCCGAGCTGCGCCGCCAGGATCGTGACCAGGCTGGCGCAGTCGAGGCAGTTGACCGTCGAGCCGTAGGCCTTCCCGTCGAGGAACGCGCTCAGGTCGAGGTCGGGCGACTCGAGCGTGTAGCCGGAGGTGTAGGCCGGCGCGCCCGAGACCATGTCGTAGCGCAGGCCGAGGCGCGCGTTCACGCCCTCCACGATCCGGGCCAGCACCTCGTCGCGGCGCGTGACCCCGCCCGTGAGCCAGCCCGCGGCGAGGTCGAGCGCGGCCACCCAGGGGAGCGCGCCCGGGAGGTTCGCGGCCTGCGGGCGGCCGTGGAGCACGTACAGCGTGTGCTCGGTCGTCTGGGATCCGGGCACGTCGCGCCAGCTCCCGTCGGGCTCCTCGTAGGCGAAGCGCAGCCTGAGCCGCAGCGGGCGCTCGCCGAGGGTCGCCCCGAGCGGCGCGAGGTCGAGGGACACGGCGTCGCCGGGCGCGATCTCGCCCGAGAGCGCGCTCGCCGCCGCGCCGCCCTCCACGGTGACCCGCAGGCGTCGCCCTGCGATCGGGTAGCCGCAGCCGCTCTCGCCGGCGGGGCCGGCCGCCGCGTTCCCCAGGGTCAGGCGCACGCGCGGCGTGCTCCCCGCCGCGAACGCCACCGGCAGGCTGCGTCCGCGCGCCAGGAGCGCGCCGTTGCTCGCGCGCGGCGGGCCGTCCAGGCCCGCCCACGGCGAGGGCCCGGCCAGGGGCGCCCCGCTCAGGGCGTCCAGGCAGCCGGCGCCGGCGGGCGAGCTGGCGAGGGTCCAGGGCGCGCCGGCGTTGTCGATCGGGAACAGGCTGCCCGCCCAGCGCTCGGCGCGGTGGTAGGCGAGCGGCACGCGGCCCGCGCCCTCGAACGTGACGGCGCGCGCGCCGAGGCGGACCACGTGCAGCGCCACCTCGACCGCGGCGCCGCCGCCCTCGAGCCGGACGGTGTAGGCGCCAGGAGGCGCGTAGGCGCCGCCCGCGTCGCGTCCGTCCCAGCGCTCGACGTACTCGCGCCCGCGCTGGCGCGTCTCGCTGGCGAGCGCGCGCACCACGCGCCCCTGCGCGTCGCGCACCGTGAGCTGCGCCGCGTAGCTGCCGCTCCCGTCGCGGCGGCTGCGCACCTCGAGGGCGGCTCCTTCGAGCTTGGGGTCGAACACGCGCGCGTCGAGGGTCAGCTCGCCCGTGCCCGAGGCGGCGGGCGGGGTCACCACGGGCGGCGTGACCACGGGTGGGGTCGCGCTCGGCCCGCTGGCGCGCAGCACGTAGCCGCCGCGGGCGGCCGCGCGGCTGTAGTGGACCACCGTCACGTAGTGCGGCCCGTCCTGGGCGGCCACGTGCTCGATCCGGCTGGCGAGCCCGCCCGCGCCGTCGTCGTCGTGGGTGATGTAGGCGCCGCTCGGGCCGTACAGCGCGATCACGCTGTCCATGCCCGCGGTGAGCTGGCCCGTCTCGACCACGTAGCGCTCGCCCGCGCGCGCGTCGAGCACGAACACGTCGCGGTCGCCCGCGCGGTCGATCCGACCCGCCACTCCGGCGGGGCCGAGCGGGAGCGGAGTCGCGCCGGCGGCGTCGTCGACGTGGTCGTCGGCGCGCGCGAGCGGGCTCGCGAGCAACAGCGTCGCGAGCAACAGTACGGACCGGACCCCCATGGCTCCCTCCCGCCGCCCCGGCGCACCGAGGCGGGGAGGAATGTACGGCGGGGCGGCCGCCCGAGCAGCCGTCTCGGTGAGGACTTACGGTTCCGTGACGGAGCCTAGGCGACCGTGAACGCGAGGGGCGCGCTGACGTGCTCGCCCACGATCAGATAGAGCTGATACGGGTACGGGTCGGGCTCGAGGCGCCGCTCGAGCAGTCCGGTGAGGTTCGCCCGGAACGTGAGCTCCACCGGCTCGTCGGGGCCCGGCGCCTCCGGGGCGAACGCGAGCAGCCGCAGCGGCACGGTCTCGGGGTAGCGCTCGTCGAGTCGGCGCAGCGCCAGCAGCGCGGGCACGACCGCGACCGGGAGCGGCGGCTCGTCCTCGTCGGGGGGGGGCAGCTCGTCGGGCGGGGGCGCGACCCGCTGCGTCAGCGGCGCGAGCGCCCGCGCCGCGCCGTGGACCCACACGGGGCCCTCGCCGGCCGTGACCTCGGAGGGGCCCGTCAGGACGGCGC
>CAZMSZ010000334.1:0-7384 GCA_964569055.1 uncultured Planctomycetota bacterium
CTTGGCGCTCTTGGCGCTCTTGGCGGTCAATTCTCACGCGAGGGAGCCGACCTCGCCGGCGACAGCTCTTCCTTGGCGGTCAAATTGGCATCGGCGGATCGAAGCGCTCGCGCTGCGCCAGCTGACTTCAGCGCAGCTCGGCGTTCTCGGCGCTCTCTGCGCTGAACATCGCTCGTTTGCCCCAGCCGAGGACGGTCCCTGGTGAAAGGCTCTGAATCCCGCCTGGTGCGCTCGGCGCCGAGGGGCCATCGCGGTCGCGACAGCCACTCTGGCATTCGGCCTGTTATTCGCTGTTGATATTCCGTGTTGTCTTGGGCTTCGGCTCGCCTTCGGAGCGCCGAGGCGCTACCTCCGCCGCCGCCCCTCGCCCGCGCTGGGCGGGTCACGGCGCTCGCGCGCGCTCGTCGGCGCGGGGCGCTGGCGCCGCCAGGGCTTGGTCGGCGTGGGCGTGCCGCCGCTGCGGCGGCTGGGTCGGCTCCTGGGGCTCGGTACTCGGTGCCTCATGGCGTCGGGTTCCCTCGCTCGGCGGCCGTGGGTGTGCGCCTGCGTGCCTCGCTCGATCAGCGCGAAACACACTCACCTTTGGGGAGAGTAACGGCGAGCGGCGACAGTTCCAAACGAATTCGATCAGCCGGGCGGGGAGCGCCGCCCCGTCACCTCGAGCAGGGCGCCCGCCTCGTCGGCGGCGGCGAGCGGGCGCGGCATCTGGCTGACCATGTCGCCCATCAAGCGAAGCACCTGCCTGAGCGCGGGGCGCAGCGCGAACATGGTGGCCTCCAGACCGCGCCGCTCGGCGTGGGTCAGGACCTCGGTCAAGGCCTCGAGCTCGGCGCCGCCGAGGTGCGCGACCTCACCCATGTCGAGCAGCAGGTGAGTGAAGCCCTGGGCGTCGAGCCGGCGGAGCGTCGCGTTCGCCGCCTCCAGCCCCGTCGGGCCGACCTTCAGGATCAGCGCCGCGTCGCGGGCGCGCAGGTCGGGGAGGGCCGCCGGCGGGAGCTGCGGCTCGTGCTCGAGGTCGGGCTCGGGCTCGGCGCTCGCGACGTCGCCGCCGCCGAGCTCGAGCTCGCCGAGGTCCTCGCCCGCGATCGGATCGGTGGGCACCGCGGCCACGTCCGAGGCGAACGGGTCCCACAGGGGCTTGGGGCGGGGTGTCGGCGCCTCATCCGAGCCTTCCAGGGAGGGCACCTCGAGCGCGGGCAACCGCTCGGTGTCGTCGTCCTCGTCGGCGCCCGTGCCCGCGCCCGTGCCCGTGCCCGCGCTCGCCTCCGCCAGCTCCGGCCGCGCGATCGGCACCGCCACCGGGAGCGGCGCCGGCGACGGCAGCGCGAAGCGAATCTCGAACGGCTCGGTCGCCTCGTCGTCCTCGTCGGCCGCCGCCGGCGGGGGCAGCCCGGCCTCCTCGGCGCTGACCGCCAGCCAGTCCTCGAGCCGCTCGGCGAAGGCGGTCGGGCTGCCGATCCGGGCCGCCGGGTCGAGGGCCAGGGCTCGGGCGCACAGCTCGACCAGCGGGCCGGGCCCGGTCGGGCGCGGCCCTGCGCCGCGCGCGGCCGCCGCGAGGCGTTGCCGCACGTGGGCGGCCAGGGTCGGGCCCACGAACGGGGGGGCGCCGGTCAGGGCCAGGAACAGGAGCGCGCCGAGCGCGAACGAGTCCGCGGCCGGGGTGGCCGCCTCCGGTCGCTCGAGCAGCTCGGGCGCGAGCGCGGGGAGGTAGCTCCACGGGGGGCCGGCGCGCTCCTCCTCCAGCTCGGCCAGCTCGGGGAGGCCCGTGAGGCGGACCAGGCCCAGCCCGCCGAGCACGACCTCGTCGTCCTCGCCGCACAGGAGCGCGTGCGGGCCGAGGTCGCGGTGCACCGCGCCCAGCTCGGACAGGGCCTCGACCCGACGCGCCGCGGACAGCAGCCGCCAGGCCCGCCGCTCGAGGTCGCCGGCCGCGAGGTCGAGCGGCGCCAGCCCGGCCCGCCAGGCCCGCGCCACGAACAGCCCGCCCCCCGGCGCCTCGCCCCCGGCCAGGGCCGGCAGCAGCCCCCGCACGCCGCGCTCGACGAGCGCACGCGAGGCCGCCAGCTCGCGCGCGATCCGGGCGGCGAGCGCGGCGCGCAGCTCGCCTGCGGCCGCGATCCGCTCCACCCGGCAGGGACGCCCCTCGGGGTCGGTCGCGGCGTGGAGCTCGCCGAACCGGGTCGGCCCCAGCCGCTCGCCGATCGTGAACCCCTCGACCTGCTCGCTCACTCCGACGCGCTCCACCGAATCGCGCGCGCTCGGCGCGCGTCGGCATCCTTGCTCGCCGGCGCCGTCGGTGCCAGCCTGGACTCGCCCGGGGGTGTTTGGGGCGCTCGGGGGTCGCGCGGAAGGCGCGACGCCTCGTCCTCGAGTGATAGGATCCCGCCGCGGAGGAAAGCACCCCCATGAAGAGATTCGCCTGCGGACTCGCGCTCGGACTGCCGCTCCTTGTGGGCCCCCTCGCCGCTCCGGCCCGGGCCGGAGACAAGGAGGCGATCGCGCACTACAAGGAGGCGGTCAAGCACTGGTCGGACCCCGACCCGAGCGCGGCGGTCGCCGCCGCCGAGAAGGCGCTCGCCGAGGCCCAGAGCAAGAACATCAAGATGAACGTCCTGGTGATGCTGGGTCAGCTCCACCAGGGCAAGACGGGCGACTTCGGCCAGGCGCTCGGCTACTACGAGCAGGTGATCAGGGGGAACATCGGCGTCGAGGACAACACGCTCCGCAGCCTCAAGGCGCAGGCCTTCCTCGGCCGGGGCACGATCCAGTACTCCGAGTACGACGACATCGAGAAGGCGCTGGCCTCGTTCCAGGCGGCGCACAACACCTACCCCACCGCCCAGAGCGCGGACACGCTCTCGCAGCTCTGCTACCGGATCGGCCGCGACCCGACCAAGGGGCAGGACGCCCGGGCCAAGCAGCTCGAGTACGCGCAGAAGCTGGCCGAGGAGGCGCTGCACCACGACGCGCAGAACCGGAACAAGACGGCCAACCCGGCGCGCACGGCCAAGTACAGGCTGCAGCTCGTGATCACGCTGCTCGCCCAGGGCAAGAAGGAGGAGGGCGAGGCGGCCTGGAAGGAGACCCAGCAGGACGCGCTCGACGTGAACGCCTTCTACCAGCTCGCGATCCTGCAGACCCTGCGCGGCGAGGGCGCCGAGGTCGTGGGCGACACGCTCCGCAAGTGCCTCGAGCCCGAGGTGCGCCCCAAGGCGCGCGCGCGCAACCAGCTGCGCAAGTTCGTCCGCACCGAGCCCGACTTCAAGCCGTTCCTCGAGGAGGAGGGCTGGAAGGATTTGGTGACGGACGAGCCGGAGAACGGGTAAGCAGAGAAGAGAAGAAGAACAACACGGAATATCAACAGAGAATAACAATCCGAATATCAATGGCTGTCGCTCCTACGAGTCCGCCTCCCGAGGGGCTGTAGATCGCTGTCGCACGAGGCTACGCCACCGCTCTTCAGCGGCCGCCCTTCGCCCCGAGGCGCCTGACCATCAGCGACAGCCCTCGCCCCGAGGCGCCTCTCCGACGAGCGGCAGCTCTTCCATTGATATTCGGATTGTTATTTTCATTGATATTCCGTGTTGTCTTCGTCATTTCCGAGGACGGTCGGCGCTGACACCTACCCGCTCCTCGACGTAGCTCTGGTGCAGCTGCACCGGGGCGCGGGGGCGGCGGGCGCGCATGTTGAGCAGCTCGACCCCCAGCGAGAACGCCATCGCGAAGTAGACGTACCCCTTGGGGACGTGCAGGTGGAGCCCCTCGGCCACCAGCAGCACGCCGATCAGGATCAGGAACGAGAGCGCCAGCATCTTGATCGTCGGGTGGCGGCCGACGAAGTCGGAGACCGGGCCGGCGAAGACCAGCATCACCGCGATCGCGATCACGATCGCGCTGACCATGATCGTGATCGCGACCCAGCGCGCGTCGGGGTCGACGCGGACCATGCCGACCGCGGTGATCACCGAGTCCAGCGAGAACACCACGTCGAGCAGCCCGATCTGGAGGACCACGGCGCCCAGCGTGGCGGTGGCCCGCCCGGCGGCGTGGTGGGGCTCCTCGCCCTCGAGCTTGTCGTGGATCTCCCAGGTCGCCTTGGCGATCAGGAACAGCCCGCCGCCGAGCAGGATCAGGTCGCGCCCGCTGACGGGGTGCGGCTCCTCGAGCGGGATCGTGAACAGGGCGGCGGTCAGGCCCATCACCCAGGTGATCCCGAGCAGCAGGAGCACGCGGGTCACCAGCGCCGCGCCCAGGCCCAGGCGGCGGGCGAGCGGGCGCTTCGCGGCCGGGAGGCGGTCGGCCAGGATCGCGATGAACACGATGTTGTCGATCCCGAGCACGACCTCGATCGCGGCGAGCGTGAGCAGCGCGATCAGCGCCTCCCACGAGAGGAGGTCGGACACCGCCCCGGCCTGGGCGGCGAGCGGGAGCAGCTCGAAGCAGGGCATGGCGCACCTCCGCGCCCGGTCCGCCCGAGCACGGGGCGCGCCGCTCAGCGCCGGCGCAGGTGGATCAGGAGCACCGACACGTCGGCGGGGCTGACGCCCGAGATCCGGCCGGCCTGGCCCACCGTCCTGGGGCGCACCGCGTGGAGCTTCTCGCGCGCCTCGCGCCGGAGGGCGTCGAGCCCGAGGTAGTCGAGGTCGTCGGGCAGGGGCATCCCCTCGAGGCTCCGCTGGCGCTCGATGGCGAGCGCCTGGCGCTCGACGTAGCCGGCGTAGCGCAGCTCCACCTCGAGCAGGGCGCGCACGGGGGCGGGGAGCGCCAGCACCTCGGGCAGCTCGCGCGCGACGTCGTCGAGGCGCGCGTCCTGACGGAGCATGGCGCGGGCGAGGTGCGGGCGCGCGGCGAACGCGGCGCGCCCCCGCTCGAGGTGGTCGCGCTTGGCCACGAAGCGCGCCCAGCGGAGGTCGTCGATCAGGCCGAGCTTGCGCGCGAGAGGGGTCAGCCGCTGGTCGGCGTTGTCGTGGCGCAACAGGAGGCGGTGCTCGGCGCGGGAGGAGAACATGCGGTAGGGCTCGCGGGTGCCCTGGGTGACGAGGTCGTCGATCAGCACGCCGACGTAGGCCTCGTGGCGCTCGAGCACCAGCGGCGGCTCGCCGCGCGCGGCGAGCGCGGCGTTGATCCCCGCCACGATCCCCTGCGCCGCCGCCTCCTCGTAGCCGGTGGTCCCGTTGACCTGCCCGGCCAGGAACAGCCCGGCGACCGCCTTGGTCTCGAGCGTGGGGCGGAGCTGGGTGGGTGGGAAGTAGTCGTACTCCACCGCGTAGCCGTAGCGCAGGATCTGCGCCCGCTCCAGCCCGGGGATCGAGCGGACCACCGCCTCCTGCACGTCGGGCGGCATGGAGGTCGAGATCCCGTTGAGGTAGGTCTCCTGCGTGTCGAGCCCCTCGGGCTCCACGAACACCTGGTGGCGGCCGCGGGCGGGGAACTTGACGACCTTGTCCTCGAGCGAGGGGCAGTAGCGCGGGCCGATCCCCTCGATCACGCCCGAGTAGAGCGGCGAGCGGGCCAGGTTCTCCTGGATCGCGCGGTGGGTCCGCTCGGTGGTCCAGGTGATCCAGCAGGGGAGCTGCGGCAGGGGCGGCGGGCCGTCGCTCAGGAAGCTGAAGCGCACCGCCTCGGGGTCGGGCTGTTGCCGCTCCATGCGGGCGAGGTCGAGCGAGCGGGCGTTCACGCGCGGCGGCGTGCCGGTCTTCATGCGGCCGCGCTCGATCCCCGCCGCGGCCAGCGCGGCCGCCAGGCTCGAGGGCGGCTCGCCCATGCGCCCGCCCGCGCTGCGCTCGCCGCCGAGGTGCAGCACCCCCCCGAGGAACGTGCCGTTGGTGAGCACCACGGTCCGGCCCTGGTAGCGCCGCCCGCCGCCCACCACCACCCCGACCGCGCGCCCCTCCTCGACGGCGACGTCGGCCACCTGCTCCTGTCGCAGCTCGAGCCCGTCCGCCTCCTCGCAGGTCCGCTTCATGAAGGCCGCGTAGCGGGCCTTGTCGGCCTGCGCGCGCGGCGCCTGGACGGCGGGGCCCTTGCTGGTGTTGAGCAGGCGGAAGTGGATCCCGGTCGCGTCGATCGCGCGCCCCATGGCGCCG
This sequence comes from uncultured Planctomycetota bacterium, assembly GCA_964569055.1. Classification (GTDB taxonomy): domain Bacteria; phylum Planctomycetota; class J058; order J058; family J058; genus JAWLGW01. The sequence goes on from CAZMSZ010000334.1 coordinate 6,087, forward strand.
CCGAGCGCGTCGACCTCGCGCGCGATCTGCCCCTTGGCCTGCCCCCCAATGGCGGGGTTGCAGGACATCTTCCCCACGGTGTCGAGGTTGGCCGTGAGGAGCAAGGTGCGCCGGCCCATGCGGGCGGCCGCCAGCGCCGCCTCGATCCCCGCGTGGCCGGCGCCGACGACGATCACGTCGTACGGGTCGCTCATGGGGCGGATTCTAGCGAGCGCGCGCGAGCGGTCGCGCGTCCGAGAACGCTCGCCGAGCGACCGAGGGTCACCTGCGAGACGAGGAGGCCACGGTGTGGTGGCGCCGCGCCACGCCCTTCGCAACAATCCGGACCTCACGAGTCTGCTGCTCGAACCGCGCCACCACGCAGAGGGATCGTCGCATGAGTCCGCCTCGCCCCCGACGTCCGCGCACGTCGCTCCTCATCGCCTGCGCCGCCGCGCTGCTCGCGGCGGGCTGCGGCAGCCCGCGCTCGATCACGCTCAGCTGCAAGCTCGAGGCGCCGGTGCTGATCACGCCGCCGCTCGCGATCGACGGCACGCTCCTGGCGGAGGACCCGATCGGGCAGGAGTACCTCAAGGACGTCTCGTTCGGCGACCCGACCCCGGCCTCGTTCCGCCAGGAGGACGGGCCGCCCTACCAGCAGACGATCGAGCTGGGCGCGACCAACGTGTTCGAGCAGAACTGCGTCGCGAACGGCGCGATCTACGTGGGTCGCTACGAGGGGCTGATGGTGATCATTCCCGTCAACGACACCTGGGCCGGCTACTACGGCGACGTGATCCACGTCAAGCCGTCGGCCGGCGCGCCCGGCGCCGCCGCGGCCGCCGCGCAGGAGCTCGGTCAGGAGGAGGACCGGTGAGCCGCGCCACGAATCGCGCCGCCGCGCCGCTCCTCGCCGCGCTGCTGCTCCTCCTCGGCGGGTGCGCCATGGTCAGAGGCAAGATCACCGCCGAGGACGCGCGCGGCCCCGTCAGCCTCACGCCGCACGTCTACGGCCCCGACGGCAAGATCCTCACCCTCGGCGAGGAGCTCGAGGAGGTCGGCCGGTTCAAGACGACCGAGTCGTTCTACGCCGCGTTCTACGGCCTGCTGCCGCCGACCTGGACCTGGGACGCGTCGGAGTTCTGCAACACCCAGCTCGACCGCTACGGCGGCGAGGCGATCGTGAACCTGACCGCGACCGTCCAGGAGTCGGGCACGGGCGAGGCGCTCCTGTTCTGGTACACCCAGGCCAACCCCTACTTCCCGATCTGGGTCAGCGTCGACCTCGAGGGCACGGTGGTGAAGCGGAAGGACGCGGA
>CAZMSZ010000334.1:7484-8541 GCA_964569055.1 uncultured Planctomycetota bacterium
CTACTTCAGGTGCTTGCGGTCGATCTCCTGCAGCTTGCGCCGCAGCGGCTCGTGGAGCGCGCGGAGGCCGAGGCGGCGGGCGAGCAGCTCGCCGCTCCACAGGAGCGGGCCGTAGCGCTCCAGCCGGAAGCGGCCCACGGCCAGGCGGTCCTGCGCGCGGAGACGCAGGCGGGCGAGCGGGCCGGGGCGGAGCGGGGGGAGGCCGCTGGGCGGGTAGCCGCGGTCGGCGAGGAGCCCGCCCAGGCGGGCCTCGGCCAGGCGCACGTCGAGCGGCGGCGCCTTGCGCCACTGGTGGATCAGGCTCGGGTCGGGCGCGCCGTAGGTGGAGTCGCGCGGGTAGTCGAGCATGGCCGGGTGGAAGCGCGCGCCGAGGAACTCGCAGATCCGGCCGAGGACCTGCTCGGGGCGCTCGACGAGCTCCTCGTAGCGGACCTCGAGGGCGCGCGCGGGGTCGAGCCGGCGACAGAGCTCGTCCCAGCGGCGCTCGGCCTCGACCCACCCGGCCGCGCCGTGCCAGGTGTTGCCCGACCAGCCCATGCCAATGCAGGAGCGGGCCACGTCGCGTCCGTCGCGGAGCAGGTGGACGAACCGCGCTTCGGGCCACAGCTCCAGCACCCGCTCGAAGCGGCGGTGCAGCGTCCCGCCCACGATCGGCTTGCCGGTCGCGCGCTGGCGCTGGGCGAAGAACGAGCGGATCAGCGCCGGCGCGTCGAGGCCCGGGTCCACCGCGAGCCCGGTCATGCGGAAGATCCGGTCGCCCTCGAGCCACGCCCGATAGGCCGCCGCCGCGGGGAAGCCGCGCCCCGGCGGGAGCGGGTCGACGATGTAGTGCACCTCCCCGATCCACTCGATCTCGGGGTGGTGGTCGAGCATGAGCTTGAGCAGCGTCGTCCCCGAGCGGGCGGCGCCCACCAGGAAGGCCGGGCGCTCCAGCGTCGCGCGCTCGCGCGGCGGCGCGGCGGTCGCGGGGCGCGGCGCGGTCTCTGAGATCATGGGCGGTCTCTCCTGACCTTCAGGATCCACCCGCGCTGCGGAGTCCGGGAGGGGACGGCCCGAG
>CAZMSZ010000335.1:0-8529 GCA_964569055.1 uncultured Planctomycetota bacterium
TGCGAGGCGCCAGGGCGCTCCGCTGGGGCGGGTTGGTGCGAGGCGCCAGGGCGCTCTGGTTGCCCGAGTTGCGGGCGTCTGTTAACCCAGGGGCCACACGAGCCTGGAGGGGCGGATGCCGACTGCGCTGATCACGGGGGCGAATCGGGGGCTGGGGCTGGAGTTCGTCCGGCAGTACGCCGGCGAGGGGTGGCGGGTGCTCGCCTGCTGCCGGGAGCCTGGGCGGGCGACGGCGCTGGCGGAGCTGGCGGACGGGTCGGGCGGGAAGGTCAGCGTGCACCGGGTGGACGTGGCCGACCGCGGGAGCGTGGACTTGCTGGCGCGGGAGCTGGCGGGGACGGCGATCGACCTGCTGCTCAACAACGCGGGGACGTTCGGGGACCGCAAGGGGCTGGGCGAGCTCGACTACGACACCTGGCTCGCCACGCTCGCGGTGAACACGCTCGGGCCGGTGAAGATGACCGAGGCGTTCCGCGAGCACGTGGCCGCGAGCGACGCGAAGCTCGTGGTGCAGATCACGAGCAAGATGGGGAGCATCGCGGACAACACCAGCGGCGGGGGCTACGTCTACCGCAGCAGCAAGGCCGCGCTCAACATGGCGAACAAGAGCCTGGCGCTCGACCTCGTCCCGCAGGGGATCACGTGTGTGGTGCTCCACCCGGGCTGGGTCGTGACGGACATGGGCGGGCCGAGCGCGCCGCTCCAGCCGGCCGAGAGCGTGGGCGGCATGCGCAAGGTGATCGCGCGGCTGACGACCGCCGACGCGGGGCGGTTCTTCGACTACGCGGGCGCGGAGATCCCCTGGTAGCGGCGGGTTAGGCGAACGCCGGGAGGGGCCCGCCGTGCGCTCGCTCCCGGCGCAGGACCTGATCGACGATGCGGTCCATGGTCGGGACCAGCGAGCGCATGCGCTCGGTCGAGACCAGGGCGTCGCCGCCGCACTCCTGGATGCGGCGCTCGTGGTCCTCGATCAGGTCGATCAGGAGGTGCAGGTGGTCGATGCCCATCCGCTCCTGGTCGGCCTGGTGGTACTTGACCGAGCCGTACAGCAGCGCCAGCCAGGCGAGCTGGCGGATGCGGAGCTGGGCCTTGATCCGGCGGGGGAGGCGACGCAAGAGCTCGGGCAGGTAGAGCACGCCGAAGCCCACGTGGCGCGACTCGTCGCGCACGATCGCCTCGATCGGCTCGCCGATGGCGCGGTAGCCGCGCTCGCTCACGTTGAGGCCGGAGCGGAGCTCGCGCAGGATCGTGCGGAAGCAGGCCAGGGCCAGGCCCTCGACCAGCATGTTCATGCCGATCAGCTTGGCCTCGGTCCGGCGGGCCCGGTAGATGTCGCCGAGGAACGCGTTCAGGAACGGGTTCATCGGATGGACGCGGTCGATGAACCCGAGGATCTCCTCGAACACCTCCACGTGGCGCGCCTCGTCCATGACCTGCGTCGCGAGGAACTTCGAGGCCTCGTTGGTCGGCATCAGCGGGACGAGCTGGGCGGAGATCACCTTGGCGCCCTGCTCGCCGTAGTAGAACGAGCTGAAGCAGCGCGCGGCGGCGCAGCGGACCTCGTCCTCGACGCCGAGCCACTCGTTGAGGTCGATCCCCTCGCGCGAGCGGGGGAAGAAGTGCTGGCGCCGGTCGTCGAGGTTCCACTGGTCGCGCTTGGCGAGCCCGTACAGGCGGGCGACCTTGCGGTTGTGGACCTCGACGTCGAGGCGGAAGCGGGCGCCGCCGAGCGCGTCGAGGACGTGTGTGAGCACCGGCTCGAGCGTCGACCGGATCGAGAAGGTCATCATAGCTTTCAGCTTAGCCAGGCTCGGGAATGTGCGCAGCTTACCCGAGGGGCCGGACCGATTCAGCTGCCGCCGAGGGCGGCGGCGGCCGCACGGTCGCGGGCGGCGCCCTCGGCGTCGCCGCGGCGCTCGCGCAGGCGGGCGCGCGCCTCGAGCGCCGCCTTGTCGCCCGGCAGCAGCTCCACCGCCCGGTCGAAGGCGCGCCCGGCGCCCTCGACGTCGCCCACGAGGTCGAGCGCCATGCCGGCCTTGAGCTCCGCCTGGCCGGCCTTGGTGCGCCACTCCTGCACCTCGCGCCGCGCGCGCATGGCGGTGATCGCCCAGCCCGCGCCGAGCAGCGCCGCGGCGAGCGCGAGCAGTGCCACCGTCGCCGCGACCAGCCGGCGGTCCCCCGGAGGAGCGGTCGGCGTCGCGGACGCCTCGCGCGGCGCCGGCGCGGCGGCGGCCGTCTCCGGCGGGCGGGCCGCCGCGGCGGCGGCCGCCGCGACGCGCCGCTGGACCGCCGGCTCGAGCTCGGCGCTGCGGACGAACAGCTCCTCCATCTCCTCCTGGCTCTGGGGCACGCGCACGTCGCGGCCGGCCAGGAAGGCCTCGATCTCCTGCGCGAACGCCTCGGCGGAGGGCTGCCGCTCCGCCGGGTCCTTGGCCACGGCCCGGTCGATCAGCTTCGCCAGGCGCGGGTCGATCCCGCTCGCCTGCTCCGCCACCGGGATCGGGGGCTCGCGCACCAGGCGCACGATCATGTCCTCGTCGTCGGGGTCGCCGTAGGGCAGCTTGCCGCGGGTCAGCGACTCGTAGAGCGCCACGCCCAGCCCGTACACGTCGCAGCGGTGGTCGAGCGCCCGCGCCCCCTTCGCCACGTACTCCGGCGCCATGTAGGCGAGCGAGCCGAGGACCTCGCCCTCGTTGGTGAGCGCCATCGTCTCGTTGGTGGTCTTCTTGGCGATCCCGAAGTCGACCAGGAACGCCTTGCCCGCGCGGTCGATCACGATGTTGGCCGGCTTGACGTCGCGGTGGAGCAGGCCGCGCCCGTGCGCGTAGTGCAGCGCCCGCGCGACCTGCGCCATGACCTGCAGCACGTGCTCGCTCGCCATCGCCCCGCGCAGCGTGAGCGCGTCGAGCGAGATGCCGGCCACGAAGTCCATGGCCATGTAGGTCAGGCCGTTGGTCGTCTCGATCGCGTGCGCCTGCACGATGTGCTCGTGCCGCAGCTGCGCGATCGCCTGCGCCTCGCGGCGGAAGCGGTGCTTGTCCTCCTGGCTGACGTCGTCGTAGGGGCGGAGGAACTTGAGCGCCACGTAGCGCTGGAGGTTCGCCTCCCAGGCCTTGTAGATCACCCCCATCCCGCCGCGGCCGACCTCGCCCAGGATCTCGTAGCGCCCGATCCGCGGGTTGCGCTGGCGGTACTCGTGGAGCAGCCGCTGTGCCTGCGGGCCTGCCGCCCCGACGATCGTGTCCTCGACGGTGAGCGGCGCGTCGGCCTGGCTCGGCTGGAGCCGCCGGTTGCAGCGGAGGCAGGTCCCGTGCCCCTGGAAGTGGAGCGCGTTGTAGCGCGTCTCGCACAGCTCGCACTCGACGACGGTGATCCCCTGCCGCTGGAGCAGGCGCCGGATCGCCTCGCGCGGGCAGCGTGTGTAGTCGACGAGCAGCTCGCCCAGCCGGCGGAAGTCCCCTTCCAGGTAGTTCTGCCGCTGGAAGCGGAGCGCCTCGTCCAGGCGCCGACCGTCGACCAGTCGCGCCTGCAGCGCCAGCTCGCCCAGGGTGGGGACGTTCATCCTCGGGAGGATACCGAACGGAGGTGGCGTGCTGCTAGAGGATCAGCGGGTCAGCCTGTGAAGAAAACACGGAATATCGACAGGGAATAACAATCCGAACGCCAGAATGGCTGTCGCTTACGCGACCACGCCTTGCGTCGGCGCTCGGATGGTTGTTCTCCGTTGAACGCTTTGCGCTCTACGACCCCGCGGTCGGGGTGGGCTCGAGGGCGCCCGCCGGGGGGCGGGGCGAGCGCGAGATCCAGCGCAGCACGGCCTCGAGGCGCGGGAAGAAGCGGACGTAGTGCAGCGCCGGGTTCAGCCAGCCGGACGTGATGCAGTAGTAGGTGTCGAACGGCGGCGTGTGATGGCGGTCGTGGTGCTCGGGCCCGAGGATCAAGCCCCAGGCCTGCAGGCGCGCGATCCAGGCCGGGGGGTCCTCGAGGTGGGCCCACTTGTGGAACTGGTTGGTCATGAAGATCCAGACCATGAACCAGCCGACGAAGGCGGCCGCGACGGCCGCCCAGGCCTCGTCGCGCGCCGGGAGCAGCCACCAGCAGAAGAAGGCGGTCGGCCAGCTCACCAGGCTGTTGTTGCCGTTGGTCTCGATGAAGTCGTGGCGCGTGATCCCGCGCGGGTCGACGTGGTGCTCGCGGAACGGGCGAATGAACGACTCGCCGAGGTAGGGCGTGCGCTCGTCGCCGAACGTGTCGCCGAGGAAGTGGACGAGCCCCGAGATGAAGTCCGCGGTCAGGAAGGCCGCGACGAGCGCCACCGGCATCCACCACAGCGCGCGCGGGTCGGCCTGCGTGCCGAGCGCGGCCTCGCGCCCGAGCAGGGCGATCGCCACGGCGAGGGCGCCGATGCTGAACACCTCGATCGCCCGGTGGACCGGCGAGTAGTCGTACGTACGGCTCATCGACGTCCCCGTGCGCGCGCCACCCGCGCGCGCGAGGGACTATACCAATCGAGCCCGCGAGACGGATAAGGGACGAACCGGACCACGCAGCTCCGCGACGTCCTGTCTCGACCCTCCAGGCTGCGCGTCCGCGAGGGTATACTCCGCCGAGCTCAGCGGTTAGCCGGAGCGCGGTCCCGCTCCCGACGGCCAACCACCAACCGCCCGCCGCCGACCGCTCGCGGCGCAGGAGCGATCCACCATGACCGAGCCGACCCCCGCCCTCGCCAAGCCGTCCGACCTCGCCGCGCGCCCGGCCGGCGCCGCCGCGCAGCCGGTCCTGGGCGGCGACGCGACCGCGGTCGCCCCCGGGCGTGCGCTGCCGCCGCCCATGCACTTCGACCTTCAGGGCGGGGAGCTGGTCGAGCTGGTCGAGGACCAAGTCTTCGCGGATCGAGTGGTGGTGCGGGCGGGCGAGCGCGGGACGGCGCTGTTCCCCTCCAGCCAGGCGGCTGCGTGGGTAGTCCGCTTCCCGCGGGTCGGCCGCAAGGAGCGGGTGATCCCGGAGCGCTTGCTGCGCGTGGTGGGCTGATCGAGCCCGCTAGTCGTCGACGTCGAAGCTCTCGATCACCGACGAGAGCTTCGCCACGGCTTCGTTCGCGTCCTCGCCGCGCGCGCGCAGCGTGAGGGTCGCGCCGCACTCGGCCGCCAGGGTGAGCATCCCGAAGATGCTCTTGGCGTCCACGACCTGCCCGTCCTTCTCCAGCGAGATCTCGCTGGAGAACGGCTTGGCGGTCTGCGCGATCAGCGTGGCAGGCCGGGCGTGGAGGCCGTACTTGTTCTTCAGCACGACCGAGCGCTCGGCCTCGGTGAGCGCGTTCAAGCGACGCTCCCAGCCATTTCTCGGATCGTCTCCACGACGCCGGCGGGGGTCTGCTCGTCGCGCAAGAAGCGGAGGAAGTGCTCGTTCATGCGCAGGGCCGCGAGCTTGCGCAGGATCTGCACGTGCTCGCCGGAGGTGCCCTCGCCGCCCAGGATCAAGAAGATCAGGTGGACGGGGTGGCCGTCGACCGCGTCGAAGGCGATCCCGCGCGACGAGCGGCCGAACGCGCCGGTCAGGCCGCTGACCAGCGGGGAGTCCTTGACGTGGGGGATCGCGATCCCGTCCCCGAGGCCGGTCGAACCGCGCGCCTCGCGGTCGAGCACCGCCTTGACGATCTTCTCCTCGTCCGCGGCGTCGGCGTCGCCGCTGGCGATCACCACGCGCGCGAGCTCGCGAATGGCCTCTTCCTTCGTCGTGGCGTTCATGTCGAGGACGACGGCGTCCTCCGAGAGGAACCCGAGCAGCTTCATCGACTGGCTCCCTTGTTGGGCCCGGCATTATGCCGCACGGGGGCGGTCCGGGAAACGTCGAGGATGGGGGGCTTGGTCTCCAGGGGGCTCCGCCCCGAGAGGCGGTCCCATTGCCCCTCGGGCCCGCGTCCGTGCCCGCCTTGCCGCTCGGTGGCAGGACCCCCGCACGATCGGTCGAATCGCCCGTTTGCGGGGCAAAAAGCCCCTTCAGCAGGAGCGCTCATCCGTGCCCCTAGGCGGGGACACGCGGCGGCGTCGGAGTTGCTCGCCCTCCTCCCTGAACGGCACCGAGGAGGTATGCGATGCGCGCGCGCCGAGGCCTCACGCTCCTGCTCCAGCTCGGCGGGGTGGCGCTGGCGGTGTGGACGGCCAGCGTCCTGGCCCTGCGGTTCGACCTGATCCCGAGCTCCGTCCTGGGTGGGACCAAGCTCACCGCGTTCACGGCGGGTGAGCTGCTCTCGATCGGGCTGGTGTTCACCGGCTACCACCTCGCGGCCTACCTGGCCGCGCTCCGCTGGACCGCGGGGGCGCCGTTCTCGAGCGCGCCGCGCGCGCTGCTGGAGCTGTACTGGGGGCTCGCCGCGACCAGCCTGGCGAGCTGCCACATGTTCCTGTTCAGCCTGGTGCCGTTCGTCCCCAACTACTACGCCTGGATGTACGTGCTCACCGGCGCGCTCCCACTGGCGGGCTGGCTCGTCGCCGCGCGGCTGACGCCCGCGCTGGACGGGAGCGGGCTCGGCTCGGCGGCGCTGTCGCGGTGGACGGTCCTGACCTGCGGGGTCGTGCTCGCGCCGGGGGTGCTGGCCGTCGGCTACAAGAAGGTCCCGAGGTTCGCGGACCTCGTCAACTACGCCCGGGTCTCCCTCAACATGGAGCTCGACACCCGGTTCACGCTGCAGGACGCCTATCCGGGCCTGCGGCTCGAGCAGCCCATGGACGTCCGCTTCGCGGGCGGCGCGGCGTACGTGCTGGAGCGGCCGGGGCGGCTGGTGCGGGTCGGCCCCGACGGCGCGCCCGAGGTCTTGCTCGACATCAGCGAGGAGGTCGGCTCGACCCGGGTGGAGACGGGCGCCCTCAGCTTCGCGCTCCATCCCGAGTTCGCCCGGGAGGACAGCGCCCGGCGCGGACTGGCGTTCGTCTACTACACGCACTGGGGGCCCGAGACGCTGCACAACCGGCTGGCGCGGTTCGACCTCTCGCTCCCGACCGAGGCGGAGCGGCGCGCCTCGCGCGAGCTGTTGATCGACCAGCGCCGGCCGCCGACGGGGTATCACAACGGCGGCACCGTCCTGTTCGGGCCCGACGGCTTCCTCTACCTCTCGGTGGGCGAGGCGAGCTTCCCCGAGGGACGTCAGCAGGTCGACTCGCACCTGCTCGGCGGCGTGCTGCGCCTCGACGTCGACTGCCGCGGCGGCGAGGTGAGCGCGCCGATCGCGAAGCAGCCGGTCGGCGGCGTGACCCAGGGCTACTTCGTCCCGCGCGACAACCCGTACGTCGATCGGCCCGGGGCCCTCGGGGAGTTCTGGGCGCACGGCTTTCGCAACCCGTTCCGGATGTCGATCGACCGGCTGACCGGCGAGGTCTGGCTCGGCGACATCGGCTCCAACGAGTGGGAGGAGATCGACCGGATCGTGGCCGGCCAGAACGGGCAGTACCCGTACCGGCAGGGGCCCGAGCTCGATCCGGTCGGGGGCGCGCCCCCGGCCGAGCCGATCGGGCAAGAGGTCGCGCCGCTGTGGGCGTACCGGCAGACCGCCCTCGACCGGGCGGTGATCGGCGGGCTGGTCTACCGCGACGAAGCCTACCCCCGGCTGCGGGGGCGCTACGTGTTCGCCGACAACCAGTCGGGCCTGCTCAAGGCGCTCGAGCCCGACGACCTCGCCGCCGGTCCGCGGGTGCTCGCCCGGACCGAGCAGCTCGGCCAGCAAGGGATCACCAGCGTGCGGACCGATCCGCGCGGAGAGCTCTACGTGACGGTGCTCGGGGCCAAGGGCGAGCGGAGCGGCCGGCTGCTGCGCCTGGTCGAGGTCGAGGAGGCGCCGGGCGAGCTCGCGTCGGCCGCCCCGCGCCGCGAGCCGGACGCGGCCAGCGTCGCCGCGCAGTTCGCCATGCACTGCTCGCGCTGCCACGGCTTGGACGGGCGCGGGGAGCCGACGAGCGTGCCGCCGGGAGGCACGCCTCGACCCGACTTCACCCTCGCGTCCTGGCAGGCCGGCGTCAGCGACGCGCACCTGCGGCGGGTGGTGCAGGAGGGCGGCGCGGCGGTGGGCCTCAGCCCCGAAATGCCGTCCTGGAAGGGCGTGTTCAGCGAGCGCGAGCTCGAGCTGCTCCTGCGCCACCTGCGGGGTTTCGGCCACGAGCAGGCGACGGCGCCGCGGGTTCCGGCCGCCGGGTCGAAGTAGGTTTCGCCCGCTCCGGCCGGCTCCGTAGACCGGACGAGGGCGCCAAACGCTCGCACGTCCCCCAATGCCGCGTCGCCGGAGGTTGCTTCCCCACCTCCGGCGACGCGGTGTGCTTGGTCTTTGGGGGGCGTGGTCGTGCATGCCCCCACAGCGTGAGCTGCGCTTGGCACCTGCGTGGTTTCTGGGGGGGCTCCGCCCCCCCAGAGTCCCCCCCGCTGTCGCTGAAATTGCGCGCCGCCGCGGCGGCGCGGCTGCACGGGTGTGATGCGCCAGGTGTTGATGTCGGCGCCGCGCCGCCCGAAGCGGCGCTGCTCCTTGGCGAGAAGGCGCTTCGT
>CAZMSZ010000336.1:0-4777 GCA_964569055.1 uncultured Planctomycetota bacterium
GTTGTCGCGCAGGTAGTCGAAGCCGAACTCGTTGTTGGTGCCGTAGGTGATGTCGCAGGCGTAGGCGACCTTGCGGTCGCGGTTGCTCATGTGCGACTGGATGCAGCCGACCGTCAGGCCGAGCAGCTCCATGATCTTGGCGTTGAGGTCGCGGTCGCGCTTGGCGAGGTAGTCGTTGACCGTGACCACGTGCACGCCGCGCCCGGGGAGCGCGTTGAGGTACATCGGCAGGGTCGCGACCAGGGTCTTGCCCTCGCCGGTGACCATCTCCGAGATCCAGCCGCGGTGGAGCGCCACGCCGCCGAGCAGCTGCACGTCGTAGTGCCGCTGCCCGAGGGTGCGCTTGCCGGCCTCGCGCACCAGCGCGAACGCCTCGACCACCAGGCCGTCGAGCACCTCCTGCTCGATCGCCTTGTACTTGAGCTCGAGCGCGTCGGCCTCCTCGGGCCGCCCGTCCATGCGCAGCCGGCGCGCGTCCTCGAGCAGCCGGTTGCCGCCGCGCTGCTCGAGCTGCTCGGCGATCCGTCGGCGCAGCTCGGCCGTCTTCTCGGGCAGCGCCTCGTCGGACAGGCGCTCGTACTCCGCCTCGAGGGCGTTGATCCCCGCCACGATCGGGAGGATCTCCCGCACGAGCCGGTCGTTGCGGCTCCCGAACATGCGGGTCCAGCCCGACGCGATCGCGTCTGCTACCCGGGTGAGGGGGTTCTCTACGTCTTCCAGCACTTTGTCTGCCGCCCTTGCGCCGCCTCGGGATGGGGTCTGGTCGGGGGCGCCGCGCGCGCGAGGGACGCATCGCGGCGAATCGGGCGGTCAGCCTAGCACGCAAGGGGGCGGGGTCAATTGAGCCGCCGGAGCGTCCTCCGCGCGGCCCTCAGCCCGGCGGCCGGTAGCTGCCGATGAACGCCTCGAGCCGCGCGTGGCCGAGCTCCGCCAGGAGCGTGGCCAGCTCGTCGAGCAGGCGCGGCGCGGCGTAGGGGTCGCGGAAGGCCGCGGTCCCGACCTGCACGGCCCGGCAGCCGGCGGCCAGGAACTCGAGCGCGTCCGAGGCGCAGGTGATCCCCCCGCAGCCGATCACGGCGACCTCGGTGGCCTCCACGCAGCGGCGGGCGTGGTGGAGCGCGATCGGGCGGATCGCCGGGCCCGACAGGCCGCCCGAGCCGCGCGCCAGCCGGGGGGTGCCGCGCCGCCAGTCGATCGCCAGGCCCAGCACCGTGTTCCCCATGACCAGCGCGTCGGCGCCGCCCGCCTCGGCGGCGCGGGCGATCGGCGCGATGTCGCCCACGTTGGGGCTCAGCTTGGCCCACAGCGGCAGGCGGGTCCGCTCGCGGCAGGCGCGCACCACCCGCTCGGTCGCCGCGGGGTCGCGCGCGAAGTCGAGCCCGTGGGACACGTTGGGGCACGAGATGTTGAGCTCGACCGCGGCAACCCCCTCGGCCGCGCCGACCGCCTCGGTCAGGGCGGCGAAGTCCTCGGCGTCCTCGCCCGCCACGTTGGCCACGATCGGCGCCCCGAGCGGACGCATGCGCGGGAGCAGGTCGGTCAGGAACCGCTCGATCCCGGGGTTCTGCAGGCCGATCGAGTTGAGCATGCCCGCGGGGGTCTCGGCCATGCGCGGGGCCGCGTTCCCCTCGCGCGGGGCGCGGGTGATCGTCTTGCCGACCAGGCCGCCCAGGCGGGCGGGCGGGAAGAACGGCGCCAGCTCGACCCCGTAGCCGCAGGTCCCGCTCGCCCCCAGCACCGGGTTCGCGAGGCGGAGCCCGCCGCCCACGTCGACCGACAGGTCGACCGCGGCCGGCGCGAGCGAATCGCTCACGCGCGCTCCTCGGAGACCGCGGGCGCGACCCCGGCCGCCTCGACCGGCTCGCTCGGAGCCGCCTCGGCCTCGGGCGGGGCGGCCTCGACCGCGGGCGGGGCCGGGTCGCCCGGCGTGGCGGGCGCCGCGGCCGGCGCCGCGTCCTCCTTCGAGAGCAGGAGCACCACCACCACCGCGCCGCAGGTGATAAAGATGTCCGCTACGTTGAACGTGGGCCACACGTGGGTGCCGAACGTGCCCTTGAAGAAGTCGTACAACGCGCCGCTCGGCGGGGTGTGCACGTCGAGGAAGTCGCGCACGTGGCCGTGCACCACGCGGTCCCAGAAGTTCCCGATCACGCCCGAGAGCACCAGGCCCATCACCGCGGCCGTCCCGAGCACGCGCTGCCGCGCGACCTGCACGAAGTACGGCACCGCGACCAGCGCCGCCACGGTCACCACCATGAAGAAGGCGTGCTTGCGCTCGAACATGCCGAACGCGGCCCCGAGGTTCTTGGCGTGGGAGAACGAGAACCACGAGGTGATCGCGATCGTGTCGCGCGGCCCCGGCAGGTGCTCGAAGGCGTAGGCCTTGCTCGCGAGGTCGAGCACCACCCCGCAGGCGAGCGCCCAGCCGAACACCGCCCACCGCGCGCCGGAGCGCCGGAGGAGGGGGAGCTTGGCCCGCCAGGCGAACGGCAGCAGCGCCAGCGCGAGGAGGCCGAGCGTCGAGAGCACGATTACGGAGAGCATCGGGGTCATCTGAAGCCATTCCGGCCGGGTCGGCAACCCAGGAGGACGCTCGGATTCTTCGGCTGGTTCGGTGTAGGAGCCAGGTGTTGGGGAGGGCGCCGAAGAATCCGAAGAGGGGCGGGGCTCCGAATCGCAAGCCTCCTCGGGGCCATGGTTTAGTGCTGTCGCTTACACAGCGACGCCTTGCCAGGAGCCAGATTCCTTTGGATCGGATTCTTCGGCTGGTTCGGTGTGGGTGCCCGGTGTTGGAGAGGGCGCCGAAGAATCCGAAGAGGGGCGCGGCTCCGACTCGGCCACCTCCTCGGGGCCATGGTTAGTGCTGTCGCTTGCACAGCCACGCCTTGCCAGGAGCCCGATGTCTACTTGGACTTGGACTCGGATTCCGATTCGGACTCGGACTCGGCTCGCGGATCTCTAATTTGGCCGCTCCCTCCGCGCCGCCCGCCGTTCCGACCTTGGCGGGGCGCGAGCCGCGCGGTTATCTTCCTGCGCCATGAAGCTCTTGCTCCTGCAGGCGCGCAACCCGGGCGACGCGGCCGGGCCGCACGAGGTGCTCGCGTTCCGCGAGGTGCTCGAGGTGGGCGAGGACGCGATCCGGACCTGGGACCTGCTCTCGGGCCCGCCGCCGGCGGGGCTGATCGAGGAGATGGACTGCGTCCTGGTGGGCGGCTCGGGCGAGTACGGGGTCGGCGACGCGGGGGCGCACCCCTGGCTGGCGCAGTTCATAGACCTCATGGGCGAGCTCGCCGCGGGCGGGTTCCCGACCTTCGCGAGCTGCTTCGGGTTCCAGGCGCTGGTGCTCGCGGGCGGCGGCGAGGTCGTGACCGACAAGAACCGGGCCGAGGTCGGCACGTTCGAGCTGTTCGTGACGCCCGAGGGCGAGCAGGACGCGCTGTTCGGCGCGCTCGCCCCGCGGTTCCTCGCGCAGCTCGGGCACAAGGACCACGCCACCCGCCTCCCCGCCGGCATGGTCCACCTGGCCGGGTCGGCGCGCTCGCCCTATCAGGCGCTGCGGGTCGAGGGCCGGCCGATCTGGGCCACGCAGTTCCACCCCGAGCTGTCCATGACGCGCAACCGCGAGCGGTTCATGCGCTACCTCGAGGCCTACTCCGACCCCGACATGGTCGACTCGCCCGAGACCGTCCTCGCCAACTACCGCGAGAGCCACGGCGCGACCGCGCTGCTACCCCGTTTCCTCGGCGAGGTCCTCGGGCGAAGCTGACCCTACGGGCGGGCGAGGCCCCCCGCGAGCGTGACGCATGGCCGAGCCGCGTGAGGGAGCCGACGACACCGCCGGTGGCGACTCGACCCGCACCGCGCGGCCCGAGCGGGGCGCCCAGCGCGCGCCGGCCCTCCCCCGCGGCGTCGGCGGCTACGAGCTGCTGCGCGAGCTGGGGCGCGGCGGCATGGGCGTGGTCTACGAGGCGCGCAGCGTCGCGCTCGACCGGCGCGTGGCGCTCAAGCTCCTCCCCCCGGGCGCGGGCGCCCACGAGCTCGAGCGGTTCCTGCGCGAGGGGCGCGCGCTGGCGCGGCTGCGCCACCCGGGCGTGGTGGGCGTGTACGAGCTGGGGAGCGAGGACGGGCGCGCGTTCCTCGCCATGGAGCTGGTCGAGGGCGAGAGCCTGGCGGCGCGCCTGGCCCGCGAGGGGCCGCTCCCCGCCCGCGAGGCGGCCGAGCTGTGCTGCCAGCTCGCCGACGCGCTCGAGGCCGCCCACGCGCAGCAGGTGCTGCACCGCGACCTCAAGCCGCACAACGTGCTGATCGAGGCGGCCAGCGGTCGCGCGCGGCTGACCGACTTCGGCCTCGCCAAGCTGGCGGGGGCGCGCACGCTGACCGCGGAGGGCTCGCTCCTCGGCTCGCCCGCCTACATGGCGCCCGAGCAGGCCCGCGGCGAGCTGGAGCGGGTCGGCCCCGCGACCGACGTCTACGGGCTGGGCGCGACGCTGTACCAGCTCCTCTCGGGGCGGGTCCCGTTCGCGGCGTCGGCGCTTCCGCAGCTCGTGCAGGCGATCCTGAACGCGCCGCCGCCGCCGTTCGACCTGTTCGCCGACGTGCCGCCCGCGCTCGAGGCGATCTGCCTGCGCTGCCTCGAGAAGGCCCCCGAGCGCCGCTACCCCTCGGCCGCCGCGCTCCGCGACGACCTGCGCCGGTTCCTGGCGGACGAGGTCGTGCACGCCTCGGTCGCGCGCAGCGCGGCCCCGACCGAGGGGCCCGCCCCCGCGGCGCGCCCGGG
>CAZMSZ010000336.1:4877-8512 GCA_964569055.1 uncultured Planctomycetota bacterium
CCCCTGCCCGAGTGGCTCGCCTGGCGGCTCGAGCGCGCCCGCGCCGGTGAGGCTTCGCCGCTCGCGCGCACGTGGGCCGAGGCCCTGGCCGAGGCCGAGGCGCGCCGGCTCCCGCTGCTGTTGCTCACGCTCGACGAGTACCTCCCCGACTGGCCGCCGGGGCTGCGCGGCCCGCGCGGCCCGATCCTGCCCGCGGACGCGGCCGTGCTCGTGGTCGCCTGTCGCGCGACGCACGCCGGCGCGAGCTGCCCCCTGAGCGGCGGCCGCTGCGCCGATCACCAGGCCGCCTGCGCGGCCCTCGACGCGGCGGAGCGGCGCGACCTCGCGCCGCCGCCCGGGCGCCGCTCGCCCCCGACCGCGTTCCTGCTCGGGCCGGGCGGCGAGCTGCTCGAGACGGTGCCAGGCCGCGCGCTCGACGCGCGCACGGTGGGCGAGGCGCTGGCGCGCGCGCAGACCCGCCTGGGGCCGGCGCGCACGCTGGACGAGGCGGCGGCCGGGCGCTGAGCCTCCTACGGCCGCGCCTCGAGGATCAGGTTGAACGGGGTCTCGGCCGCGCGGCGGAAGCGGGTGAAGCCCCCCTCGCGCACCACCTCTCCCAGGCGCCGCTCACCCGCCTGGGCGCCGAGCGCCAGGCCGACCTCCTGGCTCTTGGAGCAGGGCGTGCAGATCATGGTCGAGAACGCGTAGTAGACCCGCCCGATCGGGGTGAGGTTGTCGCGCAGGCGGTCGCCCGCGAACGGCTCGACGAGCATCCACGTGCCGTCGGGCTTCAGCGCCCGCCGCACGTGCTTCGCCGCGCCCACCGGGTCGCCCATGTCGTGCAGGCAGTCGAAGCAGGTCACGAGGTCGTAGCCCTGCCCGGCGAACGCCTTGGCGGTGGCCACCTCGAACCGCAGGTTGTCGAGCCCCGCCTCGCGCGCCAGCTCGCGCGCGCGCTCGATCGACGGCGCGTGCGCGTCGAACCCGACGAACTGCGAGGCCGGGAACGCCTCGGCCATGATCCGGGTCGAGACGCCGTGCCCGCAGCCCACGTCGGCCACCTGCGCCCCGCGCTCGAGCTTCTCGCGCACGCCGTCGAGGGCGGGCAGCCAGCTCTGCACCAGGTGCGCCTGATACGAGGTGCGGAAGAACAGCTCGGTCCCGCAGAACAGGCGGCGGTCGTGCTCGCCCCACGGCATGCCCTCGCCGGTGCGGAACGCGCGGGCGAGCCGCTCCTCGGCCGCGTAGACCGCCGAGGCCGCGTAGAACCCGCCCGGCATGTAGACCGGGCTGCTCGGGTCGGCGAACACCAGCGCCTGCTCGGGCGTGAGGCGGAACGTCTCGCGCTCGGGGTCGCAGGTCACGTAGCCCGAGGCCGCCTGCCCCGCCAGCCACTCGCGCGCGTAGCGCGGGTCGGTCCCCGTGCGCGCCGCGAGCTCCTCGGCCGTGAGCGGCCGCTCGGCCTCGGCCAGCGCCGCGTAGTACCCCAGGCGGTGCCCGAGGAGCACCAGCGCCCCGCTGGCGACCGCCCCGAGGTCTCCCACCACCTTCATGACGAACTCGTGCAGCCGCGACTCGTCCAGCTCGACCACGCTCATGGAACCCTCCTCTCGCGCCCTCCCGACCGGCGCGGCGCGGAGCATGGCGGCTGGCGGCGATGTTGGGGAGGGGGTCTCAGTGCGTCGGCACGCTGGCGGGCGGCGCCAGGCGGCGCAGCGTGTAGAGGTTGGTCGCGTGCGCCTTGATCTCGGCCTCCGTCATGAAGTGCAGCGTGTTGGGGAACGACTCGTAGCCCGCGGGATGCCCGCCCGCGAACTTCTTGGCCGGCTTGAGCACGTTCCCCGAGTCGTGCACGATCAAGCGCGGCCCGGCCTTGGTCTCCTGGTAGCCGACCCCGAGCACCCAGTGCCCCGGGTTCGTGAGGAGGAGCAGCACCGGGACGGGGTGGTGCCAGGTGCCCGGATCGTGGCCCTTGGGCGGGATCGCGCCGGCGAGGTAGCGCCACAGCGACCACAGGGTCCGGTGCGGTCGCTCGACGGAGTAGGTGATCGGCGCCTCGGCGTCGTAGCTGGGGCGCGGGAACTTCACCAGGCCCGCGTCCACGAAGTCGCCCGTCATGGAGCGCCTCTTGGGCGGCGAGGGGCCGAACAGCTTGAACTGCCGCCACCACCACAGCCACAGGAGCACCGCCCGCACGCCGGCGTGGGGGTAGCTCGCGATCTCGTCGGCCGTCCAGGGGCTCGCGCCCCCGGGGCGCGTGGTCCGGACGGGCCGCGGGTCCTTGGGAGTCCCGTCCTTCGACTTCCCGGGCACGACCGAGTCGGAGAGGCCCGCGCGGGCGATGAACTCCTCGGGGTCGTCGAACTCGCCCCAGAACGCGAGGGCGCGCGCCACGCAGATGTGCCCGCAGCCCGACTCGTCGATGTCGGGCCAGTCCTCCTCGCCGATCGGGGTGCGGGGGACGTCGTCCCAGTCGACGGGCGCGTCGCTCGTCACGAACCGATCGAAGTACGCCTGTCTGTTCGCGGCCGTCGCGTTCTTCCCGGCGACCTGGCTGACGTAGGGGGTGAAGCGGTCGAGCACCGCGGGCTCGTCGAGGTCGCGCAGCACGTAGGCCAGGACGTGGTGCTCGTCGTCGGCCGGGGAGAGGCGCGTGGCGCGGTCGGCGGCGAGCACGCGCACCCCGATCTCGAACCGGCCTTCGCCCGGTCCGTCGCGGACCTCGACCGGCACGGTGAGGAACTTCTTCGCTCTCTCGGCGGGGAGGCGCACGGCGAAGCTCGCGACCGTCGTCCCCGCGTCCGGCCCGACCGCCGCCACGAACGGCTGGGCCGGGTCGTGGGGCGCGAACCACAGCCGCTCCTTCTTGCCGCTCCCCTGGCGCTGGATCCGACCCGGGAGCCAGCCGATCGGGCGCTCGCTGGCGGCGTCGAAGGGGTCGTGCTCGTACAGCTCGAGCGCGAGCGGCTCGTCGACCGTGTCCCAGGCCTGGAGCAGGAGCGTGAGCCTCTGGCCGTTCTTGACGACGGCCTTCCCCCGGGAGGCCTGCCAGATCACGCTGCGCGGGGGGGCCGTCACGGAGCGTCCTCCCCGCCCACGTCGTAGTCGTCGGGCAGGCTCGGCAGGTCGTCGCTGGTGGGCAGCGTGGCGGGCGAGGGGACGCCCCGCACGCGCAGGTGCGCCGGAGCGCGCGGGGTGCGCAGCGAGGAGATCGTGACCCGCCGCGCGCCCTCGCGCTCGACCTCGAGGAAGAAGTGGCCGATCGGCACGTCGGCCGCCCGCAGCTCGCCGCGCTCGTCGGTCACGCCCGCGGCGACCCGCCCGTCGCCCAGCTCGACTCGCCAGGGGGTGTCCGCCAGCGGCGCGGCGCCCTCCTGATCGAACAGGCGCGCCCACAGCTCGAACGGCGCGTCCGGGTCGACGAAGTCGTCGAGGTCGACCGGGAGCCGCTCGGCGTGGTAGCGCTCGCCCGAGTACAGCGGGCAGCGCTCGGGCGCGCAGCCGCCGCCCGCGTGGCAGGCGAGGTCGGGCAGGTCGTGGGCGTCGAAGAACAGGAGGTCCACCCGCCGGTTGGCGCGGCTCTCGAACCCGTCGGTGCCGATCGCCTCGCGCGGCCAGCGCTCGCCGCACCCGACCGCGCCGGGGCCGACCGGGCG
>CAZMSZ010000337.1:0-8503 GCA_964569055.1 uncultured Planctomycetota bacterium
TGGCGCTGCGCGAGGCGCGGCGGGCCGAGCGGCGGCCCTTGGAGACGATCGCCTCGCTGTTCGCGGGGGAGCACCCGCGGCTGACGGCGTCCTCGCCGCTGGCGCGGGTCGCGGAGGTGGCGCGCTCGGTGCGGACGGGCTGGCCCGCGGCGGTCGCGGCGGGCGAGCGGCTGCTGCGGGCGGTGTGGCGCGCCGCGCCCGCGCTGCTCGAGCGGGACCCGGTCGCGTGGTCGGGCGCGCTCCTCGCCCTGACCGTGGCGCACGAGCGCTGGCTGCGGGCTCCCGAGACGTTCGCGCCGGCCCGCGCCCGCGAGGCGCGCGGGCAGCTCGCCGAGCTGGCGCGGCACCTGTTGGCTCGCTACCCCGTGCCGCGCTTCCTCGACGCGGCCTGGCTGGAGGAGCCCGGCCACGCGTTCCAGCACTTCTGGGAGCACGTGGCGCGGGGCGAGAACCTGCGCACCGCCCGCGACCTGCCGCTCCCGCTCACGCGGCGCGCGGTCCACTTCGCGCTCGCGGCGCCCGACGACATGCCGATCCTGGCCGCCCTGCGGTGGGGGCATGCCCGCGCGCTGGGCGCGGACCTGCGGGTCGCGAACGGGGTGCTCCAGACGCCCCTGCGCGAACGGTTCGTGGCGGCGGAGCACGCCTTCCACGAGGCGCTGATCCGCTGGTTCATGGCCCACCCCGAGGTCCCGGCGGCGCGCTACGAGGGGGTGGTCGCCTACGCGCTCGACCAGCGCTACGGGCACGACCCCTCGCTCGGGCGCGCGCCGCGCCCCGGGTTCTCGCTGCGGGGCCGCACGCCGACCGCGCTGCTGCGCGAGGTCGACGCCTGGCGCGAGCGGCTCCGCCAGGCGGGGCTGGCGGGGCGGGTGGTGAGCTGGCCGCACGCCGCGCGGATCGCCGACCTCGAGGTCGAGCTCGAGGGGCGCGCGACCGGGCGCGTGGTCCAGCTCCTCTCCAGCCTCGAGCTCCACCGCGAGGGCGAGGCCATGCACCACTGCGTCGGCTCGTACGTGTTCGACGTGGTCCGCGGCGGCTGCTCGATCTGGTCGGTGCAGCGCCGGCTGCACTACGGGCGCGTGGAGCGCCTGGCCACGGTCGAGGTCCGCCCGCGGTGGGGCGGCACCGAGCCGGGGATCGTGCAGGCCCGGGCCTGCTGGAACGTCGACCCCTCGGACCTGGCCTGGGAGCTGATCGAGCGCTGGGCCGCCCTGAACGGGCTCCAGCGCGCGCCCTGGGTGACGCGCGGCGATGACTGAAGCCTACGTGCGCCGCGCGTCGCGGGCGCGCTGCCACGCGCGCGCGGCGCCGTAGGCCCGGCTGCCGAGCTCGAGCCCCAGCACGAGCGTCACGGCGCACCCCCCGTAGCTGGCCAGGGGCGGCCACACCCGGGACCAGGGCGGGCTCGGCTGCTCGAACAGCAGGCGCGGCACGTGCAAGGCGACGAGGAACGCCGCGCCCGCGGCCAGCGGCGTCAGCAGGAGCTGGAGCGCCACCGGCCAGGGGCGGCCCCGCGCCAGCAGCGGGACGCCGTCGAGACGCAGCGCGATCAGCACCCCGAGCGGCGCGCTGGTCGTGAGGGCGAGGAGTCCCACCGCCGCGAGCGCCCGAAGCGGGTACTCGCTCGCCCGCTCCCCCATGGAGGCCAGCTCCCCCAGCGCGCCCTCGGGGCCACGCCCCTCCGCCAAAGCGCTGATCCACAGGCCGCCCAGCGAGATCGCGAACGGCAGCGCGCCTCCGGCGAGCAGCGCCCAGGCCGCCCGCAACCTGCGCGGGAGGGCCCGCGCGACCTCCTCCGCCAGGGTGACCAGGCCGCCCACGGTCGCGCTCACGACCCCGCTGACCACGAACGCGCCCACCACCTCGACCGGCCGCACCGTGACCGCCGAGGCCAGGATGACCCCGAGGACGGCGGCGCTCCCCAAGGCGCCCGTCGCCGCACCCTGGAGCAGCGCTCGCAGCACGACGAGGTGCGGCGCGAGCCGCGCGTCCCATGCCGGCTCGGTCTGCTCGGCCGCCGTGTCTGCGGCTCGGTCCGAAGCATCGAGCGAGACCGGCGATGCCGGCTCTCGCGCCGCCGCCGCGTCACCGCCCTGCTCGCGTTCTTCGACCGGATCCTGGTGCACGGGCCCTCCCTCCCCCGGAGCCTACCCGGCAGGCTGCGCGCGCCGGTGCTACCCTGAACTCATGGGTTACCCGCGCGCCGCCCTCGAGGAGCGAGACGATCGGCCGACCGACGACCAGGTCGTGCAGCTCCACGACGCCACCTGGGACGACTACGAGCGCCTGCTGGCGTTGCGCGGCGAGCGCTCGGTGCCGCGCCTCACCTACCTGGAGGGGACCCTCGAGATCATGAGCCCATCCCGCGATCACGAGGGGCTCAAGTCCCTGATCGGGCGCCTCGTCGAGGCCTACTGCCTTCACGCCGGGATCCGCTTCTCGTCCTACGGCTCGTGGACCTTGAAGGACCGCCGCGAGGACCGCGGGGCCGAGCCCGACGAGTGCTACGTGTTCGGGGACCAGGACGTCGCTCGCCCGCACCTCGCGATCGAGGTGATCTGGACCTCGGGGCGGCTCGACAAGCTCGAGGTCTACCGCAAGCTCGGCGTGGCCGAGGTGTGGTACTGGCGTAAGGGGCGGATCACCCCCTACGCGCTGCGCGGCGAGGGCTACGAGCCGCTCGAGCGCAGCGAGGCGCTGCCCGGGCTCGACCTCGACCTGCTCACCGAGCACCTCGACCGCCCGACCACCTACGACGCGATCCGCGACTTCCGCGCGGCGCTCGAGGCCGGCAGCTAATCGAGCGCGATCCAGGCCGCCTTCAGGTACGGCGGATCTTGGGGCCCCGTGCGGTGGTCGAGCGGCAAGGTCCAGGGCTCGAGCGCGCCGACCCGCCCCGCGGCGCTCAGCCCCTCCTCGACCATGGCGCGGAACCGCTCCCACGGCAGGCGGCGCAGGTTGCTCGACACGTAGAGCGTGCCGCCGGGCGCGACCAGGCGCGCGGCGCGCTCGACGAGCACACCGAGGTCGCGCTCGACCGACCAGCGCTTGCGCTTGCCCTTGCCGCCGCTGGTGCTGGCGCTGGGCGGGTCGACCAGGACCAGGTCGAACCGGCGGCCCTTGCGCTCGAGGCGGCGCAGCCAGTCGAGGGCGTCGCCGTAGATCACGTCGTGCGCGGCCGGGTCGAGCCCGTTCAGGCGGAAGTTGTCCTGCGCCCACTCGAGGTAGCGGCGCGAGAGGTCGAGGGTGGTGGTGATCGCGCCGGCGCGGGCGGCCGCCACCGAGAGCGCGCCGGTGTGGGCGAAGGCGTTGAGCGCCGTCTTGCCGGCGAGGCCCTGCGCCAGCAGGCGCCGGCGGGTCTCGCGCTGGTCGAGGAACAGGCCGCTGGAGGTGGCGCTCGCGCCGAGGTCGACGAGGTAGCGCAGCCCGAGCTCGCGGACCTCGAGCCGCAGCGCCTCGAGGGCGCCGGCGATCACCTGGGGCGGGCCGCCCGCCCCGCGGCGCGGGCGGCGCTGCTCGACCAGGGCCCGCAGCCCGCCGACCTCGACCAGCGCCTCGACCCAGGCGGCCGGGAGGGGCGCGGGCGCGTCGTCGTAGCGCAGCACCAGCCCCACGTCGCCCAGCTTCTCGACGCGCAGGTCGGCGAAGCCGTCGTGGTGGCGGTCGATCCACAGGAACGCCCCGGTCTCCTCCGGGTCGAACAGGAGCGCTCGCGCCTCGAGGGCGGCCTCGGCGGCGACCCGCGGGTCGCCCGGGCGCGCGCCGGCGAGGACGCGCGCGAAGCTCGCCGGACGCGGGGCGGCGACGTCGAGCCGCCCGCCCGCCGGGTGCGCCGCCTCGAACCGTGCGGCGTGGAGGAACAGCCGCGCCGCCGGCGGGCCGCCGTACTCCGCGTCGCCCAGGATCGGCATTCCCAGCCGCTTGGCGTGCAGGCGCACCTGGTGGGTCCGCCCGGTGTGGGGGCGCGCCTCGAAGAGGTCTGCCCCGCCGGGGCGCCCGGCCTCGAGCAGCTCGAACTCGGTCTCGGCCGCGCGGTCCTCGCCCGGCCGGGGGCGGCGCCGCTTGGTCGGGAGCCGCGCATCGCAGCGCAGCCGGCGCGCTCGGCGCGGGTCGTGGGCGACGAGCAGCAGGTAGCGCTTGGTGGCGGTCCGCTCCTCGAGCGCGCGGCCGAGCACCTGATTGGCGCGGCGCGAGCGCCCGAGCACCAGGGCCCCGCTCGTCTCCTTGTCGAGGCGGTGCAGGAGCGCGAGCTCCTCCCCCGGGGCGAGCGCGCGTCGCGCCCACTCGTACAGCCCCTCGGGCGCCTCGGGCCCGCTGCGGTGCGTGTTCACGCCGGCCGGCTTGGCGAGGACCAGCAGGTCCGGGTCGCTGTGGAGGATGCACGGCGGCGTCACCACGCGATTCTACGAGCGCGCGCGCGCCGCCCGCGCGGGACGGATCGAATCGCCGCGCCGCGCGCGAGGTCGAGGGGAGCGCAGGCCCGGGCACGTGCCTTGCGCCCCCCACCGCGCAGGCATAGGATCCGCCCTCCCCGAAAGGCCGCCATGGCGCTGTTGCCGCGCAAGTACACGCTGTTCCTGGCCTGGCGCTACCTGACCCGCCGGCTGCTCTCCATGATCGCGGTGTTCGCGCTCGGCGCGGCGGTGTGGGCGCTCGTGCTGATGCCGAGCGTCATGAGCGGCTTCCAGGAGGAGTTCCACCGCCGGCTGCGCGGGACCCTCTCCGACCTGACCGTGTGGAGCGCGCGCCCGTTCACGTTGCCCGACGACCCGGCGATCGAGACCTACCTCGAGGGCCTCCCCAACGTGGTCGCGGCGGCCCCCTACCTCGAGAACCCGGCGCTCAACAAGCGGGTCGACAAGATCGACTACTGCTTCTTGCGCGGGATCGACCCGACGAAGGAGGCGGAGGTCTCGGTCTTCCGCACCTACTTCATCTCGCCGCGCGACGCGTTCTTGCAGCTCGAGGACTTCGACCTGCGCAGCGCGGAGGAGCAGGAGAACCTCCAGCTCATCGCCGACACCCTCTCGGCCGAGGTCGACGTCGACGCCGTGTTCCGCCAGCTCGTGGCGGGGCACCCCGACGACCCCGAGCTGCCCGCGATCGCGGTGGGGATCTACTTCGCCAAGAGCTACCCCGGCGGGCTCATGATCGGCGACACCGTCCGCCTGACCACCGCCAGCGAGGAGGGCGAGGTCGCGCAAGACCAGGCGTTCCGCGTGGTCGGGCTGTTCCGCACGGGGCACCACGACACCGACCGGCGCGTGCTCTACATGTCGCTGCCGGTGATGCAGCGCTTCATCAAGGTCGAGGGCAAGGTCAGCGGCTACTCGCTCAAGCTGAAGGACCACCAGCAGGCCCACCTGACCAAGGACGCGCTCGCCCACGGGATCCGCAACGCGGCGATCGAGCCGATCCCGCTCCCGGCGCTCGAGGGCTACTACATCAAGACGTGGGAGGAGCGGAACGAGAACCTGCTCCGCGCCGTGCAGATGGAGAAGCTGCTGATCCGGCTGATCACCATGATGATCGTGGTCGCCGCCTCGGCCTCGATCTTCCTCGTCCTGTTCATGAGCGTGCACACCAAGGTGCGCGAGCTCGGGATCCTGCGCGCGATCGGGGCGACCCGCAGCGGCGTGTTGGCGCTGTTCGTGGGGCAGGGCCTCGCGATCGCGCTCCTCGCCATGACGGTCGGGATCGGCGCGGGGATCGTGACCGGCGCCTACATCAACGAGCTCGCCGACCTGATCCACCGCACCACGGGGTGGCACCCGTTCCCGCCGGACATCTACTACATCGAGGAGATCCCGGTGCGGTTCGTGCCCGCCGAGATGGCCGTGAACTTCCTCGCCACGCTGCTGCTCGGCAGCATCGCCGCGTTCGTCCCCGGCCTGATGGCCGCCCTCCGCCCCCCGCTGAAGTCGATCCGCTATGAGTAAGCAGCGTGAGGTGCTCCTGCGGGCGCGGCGGCTGCGCAAGGACTATCCCCGCCAGCGGGTGGACGCGAGCTGGTTCGCGCGGACCGTGGGCAAGATGTGGGGCTGGACCGGGCGGCTCGACGAGTGGCCGGCCCTGAACGAGGGCCTCCCCGTGCTGAAGGGGATCGACCTCGACGTCTACGCCGGCGAGGCGCTCGCGATCGTGGGCCCCTCCGGCGCCGGCAAGTCGACCTTGCTCCACCTGCTCGGCGCCCTCGACCACCCCACCGAGGGGACGGTGCTCTACCGCGAGCAGGACCTCGCGGGGATCGGCCCCACGGCCATGGACCGCTGGCGCAACCGCACCGTGGGCTACGTGTTCCAGTTCTATCACCTGTTCCCCGACCTCGACGCCGAGGAGAACGTGCTGCTCCCCGCCATGGTCGCCTGCAGCAGCTTGGAGTTCGCCCGCCGCAAGGCCGCGCTGCGGGCGCGCGCGGTCGAGCTGCTCGACCGGGTCGGGCTGGCCGCGCGGCGGCACCACCGCCCGAGCCAGCTCTCGGGCGGCGAGCAGCAGCGCGTGGCGATCGCGCGGGCGCTGATGCTCGAGCCCGAGCTGCTGCTCTGCGACGAGCCGACCGGCAACCTCGACCGCGCCACGGGCGAGGCGATCCTCGAGCTGCTGTGGAAGCTCAAGGGCGGGAGCGAGCACACCTTCGTGATCGTGACCCACGACGAGCGCGTGGCCGAGCAAGCCGATCGGGTGGTCCGCATGGAGGACGGCCGGGTCACGGAGGTCGCCCGCGGCGGGTCCTCCCTGGGCGCGGTCGAGCCGGCCGAGGCCGCCGGGACCGGTCCCGCCGAGGGCTGACGGCCCCGCGGTATGACGCGGGCTAAGCTCTGTCTCGAGACTCGGATCGCGCCCTCGTCGCCGCTGGCCTCGTTGCTCGTCGGGCACAATGCGCTGCATTGCTGTCCCTCCTCGCGCCTCGCCAGCGGCGACGATTGCTTCGCGAGGGCGCGATCCGAGTTTCGAGACAGAGCATGGACTTGACCCTGCCCCGCGCTCCTGCGATCTTCAGCCGTTCAACCGCTTCGCGCGGCTCGACTTAGTCGCGCGGCAGGGGCGCCATGCCGATCTTGCGCATCAAGAACGGACCGCAGCGCGGGCTCGAGGTCGAGCTCAAGGGCGACACCCTCGTCGTCGGGCGCGACGAGATCCCAGGCGGCCTGCAGATCCTCGACCAGGGGATCTCCCGGCGGCACGCGGAGATCTTCCGGATCGGCGAAATGTACTTCCTGCGCGACCTCGGCTCGCGCAATGGGAGCTACGTCAACGAGGAGCGGATCACCGAGGAGCTGCTGCGCGTCGGGGACGAGATCAAGATCGGCTCCACGATCTGCCTGTTCGAGGACCGGCACCCCTCCGAGCGCAGCGCGCCCAAGCGGCCGGTCGCCTCCGACGTCGACCAGATCGCCGCCACCACCACGATCCGCCTCGACCTCATCGACGACAACCTCGTGGAGCCGGTGGAGGAGACCCACCAGTCGCGCGACCTGCAGGTCCTGTTCCGGGTGGCCAAGACGATCGCCTCGGAGCGCGACATCAAGGGCCTGGCCAAGAAGGTGGTCAAGCTGGCGGCCAACGCGGTCGGCGCCGCGCAGGGCTACATGTTCATCAAGCACCCCGACAAGGGGGAGCTGACGCTGGCCGGCTCGTGGGAGAAGGACAAGACCAAGGAGCCGCCGATGGTCTCGCGGGCCATCATCAAGCGGGTCCTCAAGTTCTCCCGCGGCGTGCTCACGAGCGACGCCTCGACCGACGACCGCTTCAAGGACCGCGGCAGCGTGGTCATGAAGGGGATCCGCTCGGTGATCTGCGCGCCGCTGGTCGCCATGGACCAGATCTGCGGGGTGCTCTACCTGACCACGGGAAAGATCGCCGAGGCGTTCTCCCCCGAGGACCTCGAGCTCGTCACCACGATCGGGATCCAGGCCGGCATGGCCGTCCAGGGGATCACGCTCTCCCTCGCCCAGGAGAAGAACTACCTCGAGCTGGTGAGCGGCCTGGTGCGCGCGATCGAGATGCGCGACCCGATCTCGCGCGGCCACTCCGAGCGCGTGGCGACCTACTGCTCGGGGATCGCCCAGGCCATGGGTCTCTCGCGCGCCCGCAACCGCCGCGTGCAGCTCGCCGCCCTGCTCCACAACATCGGCCTCCTGCTCACCACCTCCGAGGAGCTGCAGGAGACCAGCGACGAGCACGACGTCGATCAGCGCCGGATCGAGCTCGCCTGCGACCTGCTCGACAAGATCCAGGGCATGTCGTTCCTCGTCCCCGCCGTGCGCCACCACCGCGAGCGGTTCGACGGCAGCGGCTACCCCGACGGCCTCAAGGGCGAGGACATCCCGCTCGAGGCCCGGATCATCTCGGTCGCCAACGACTTCGACCTCCTGATCGAGCAGGCCGCCGAGGCCGGCGAGGACCTGCAGACCAGCGAGGCGGTCTCCCGCCTCACGACCCAGGGCCAGGACGCCTACGACCCCAAGGTCCTCGAGGCCCTCCTGACCGCGCACCGCGA
>CAZMSZ010000338.1:0-2110 GCA_964569055.1 uncultured Planctomycetota bacterium
GCGCTGCCGGGGGGCGCCTGGCCGCCGCCGGCGAAGCGGGCGCGCTCGAGCGCCTCCCAGTGGGTGACGACGCGAGTCACGAGCTCGGGCGGGACCACGCGGGCGCGGAGCGCCTGCTCGAGCTCTTGCGGGGTGAGCGCGCCGCCAAGGCCGAGGCGGCCGGCGGCGTAGGCGCTGAAGGCGGCGCGGGCGGCGTCGAGGTCGGCCTCGCCGGGAGCGAGCGCCGCGAGGGCCTGCTCCAGCGGAGTGGGCGGGCGCGCCAGGCGGCGGCGGAGCCAGGGGAGGGCCGCCAACACGACGAGCGCGAGCGGCGGAGCCAGCGCGCCGAGCACGAGCAGCGGGTCGAGGCGAGCGGGCGGGGCGAACGTGGGGACCTCGTCGCCGAGCTCGAGGTAGTTGGCGGGGACGCCGCCGCGGGCGGCGATCGGGCCGGGGCGGGCGGCCTCGCCCGTCGCGGTCGGGCTGGCGCCGCCGCCGAGCGCGTCGGCCGCGCCGACCGTCTCGACCGCGCTCACCTCGAGCGGGATCGGCTGGCTCCAGGCCACGCGGTACGCGCGGGCCTCGGGGTCGTAGTAGGGGAGCGGCAAGGCGGGGATCGCGCGGACGTCGGCGGAGCGCGGGCGGAACGTCTTGGTGAACACCTTGGCCCGGCCGTCTTCGCTCGGCTTGCCCGGGTCGGCGTCGGTCGCGATCTGGAAGCCCTGCGTCAGCTCGGGGAGCTCGTGCCAGGGCGGGAGGACCACGTCCTCGAGCAGGCCCTCGCCGCGGACGGTGATCGTGACGTCGATCGGATCGAACGCGTTGACCGTGGTCGCCTCCGCCTCGGCCTCGATCGTGAAGCGGCCCACCGCGCCGCTGAACCCGGCCGGGCGGCCCTCCTTGGGGAGCGGCTCGACCTCGTAGCGCGCGGGCTCGCTCTCGAGCTTCAGCTCGCGCTTGCCCGCCACCTCGCGCACCCGGCCGAACAGGTCGCGCACGCGCCGGGTGCCCGAGACCACCTCCAGCTCGGCCTGGGCGGCGAGGTCGATCGGGCCGGGGCGGCGCGGCGTCAGCTCGAGCGCGAAGCTGAGCGCGTGCCAGCCGACCCCGTCGCGCTCGACCAGGCCCGGCTGCACCAGCAAGGTCAGGTCGCGGCCCGCCGAGAGGCGCTGCGCGGGGCGGTCGGGATCGGCGGGGACAGGCTTGCGCGGCAGGTCGCCCTGGAGCGGCGCCAGGCTGAGCGCGCTCAGCCCGAACGTCCCGCTCCCCCCGCCCAGCGCCAGCTCGAACAGGTCGCCGCCGCCGCCCTCGGCGCGCGGCTCGGCGGTGAGGATCGTGTAGACCGCGCGGAACGGGTAACCGACCGGGCCGCCCGCCGGCGCCCGCACCTCCAGGCGCGCGCTCCCCGCCGGGGCGCGCTTCAGCACCCGCAAGGAGCCGCCGAGCGCCAGCTCGCGCCTCTTGCCCGAGCGGGTGGTCACCCGGACCGGGCCCAGGCGGTACTCGCCGGGGGCGGCCGGCGCGATCACCCACTGCACGCGCACCGCCTCGGTCCGGACCCCGTTCACGATCTGCGTGCGCCGCGCGCCGCCGCGCGGGCCGTCGACCGTCAGGCGCGGGTCCGCCTCGAGGTCGAGGCGGGTCACGTCCTCGTCCATGTTCACGAGGTCGATCGCGACCTCGATCGGCTCGCCCTCGAACGCCACCTCGGGGGCCGCCACGGCCTCGAGCTCGAGGGCGTGCGCCTGAGTCGTCACGAGGAGCAGCGCCGCCGCGACGATCACGTGGCGCGCGCTCACCAGTCCTTCTCCACGGCGCGCCCGCTCCCGCCCTGGAACAGGCGCGCCTCCTCCTCGCGGCGCTCGGCGTCCATTCGCTCCATCATGCGGCGCGCCTGCTGCGGATCCAGCCGCTGCGGGGCCTCGCCCTCCTCGGGCTGCTGCTTCTGCTGCTGATCCTGCCCTTGGGGCTGCGGCCGCTGCTGCTGCTGGCCGTCCTGCGGCTGCTGCTCGCCCTGGAGCGCGGCCAGCGCCTCGCGCAGCGCCTCGCGCGCGCGCCTCACCGCCGCGCTCCCTTCCTCGGCGAGCCGGCGGGCGAACGCCTCCTGCGCCGCCTGCGCCGCGTCGCGCGC
>CAZMSZ010000338.1:2210-8492 GCA_964569055.1 uncultured Planctomycetota bacterium
TCGCGCGCGGCCTCGCGCTCGCCGGCCTCGAGCTGGCCGTGCGCCTCGGCCGCCGCCTCCTGGGCCTGCGCCCCCTTCTCGCGGATCGCGGCCGCCTGCTCCTCGGTGAGCGGGGGCGGCGCGCCCGGAGCGGCGGGAGCTCGTCCGCCGCCGGCCTGCACCGCCCCATACACGTGGCACAGGAGCGCGACCTCGGCCTCCTCGGCCGGGAGCAGGGCCGGGTCGTCCAGGAGCGCCACGACCTCGCGCTGCTGCGCCACCAGCTCGGCGGTGAGCGCGGCCAGGTCGAGCGGGTGGAGCAGGAGCGCGCGCTGGAGGGCGGCGATCTGCTGTGTGGCGGGCGTAACCGCCGCCGCGGGGTCGAGGCCGCGGGCGGCGCCCTCCAGCCGGCGCGAGGCGGCGATCGCCTCGTCGAGCGCGGCCGCGGCGGCCTCGCGCCGCTGCGCCTCGCGCTCGGCCGCCTCCTTGGCGGCCGGATCCTCTCCCTGCGGGCCCGTGCTCGGCGGCCCCGGGCTCGGAGCAGGCTGCTTCAACCCGAACGCGAGCTGCTCGAGGAGCAGCCGGCGCGCCTCCTCCTGCTTGGCGACCTCGCGGCAGGGCACCCGCCGCCGGCGAGGAGGCGCCTCGGCGAGCGCCTGACAGAGGCGCCGCTCGCCGCGCAGCTCGCGCAGGGCCTCGAGCAGGAACTTGGCCGGGGGATCGAGGCTGGCCCGCCGCTCGGCCTCCTCGCGCTCGCGCGCCAGCTTGGCCAGCTCGGCCAGCGCTTGCCGGCGGCGGACCTTGGCCGCGCGCGCGCCCTGCTGCGAGGCTTCGTCGGCGGGGCGGATCCGCTCGTAGAACACCTCCGCCGCGCGCAGGGCGGCCGCCGCCTCGACCAGCCGCTTGGCGTGCGCCTCGAGCGGGTCGCCCTTCGCCTCGGCGCCGCTCGCGGCGGCGACCTCCTCCTCGGTCGGCTGCGTGCGGCGCCGCTCGCCGCGGTCGAAGTGGGCGCGCGCCAGGAGGGCCGTGGCCCGGCGCGCCAGCTCGCCCGTGCCCTGGACCGAGACCTGCTCCGCCAGCGCGATCGCCTGCTCCAGCTCGCCCAGCTCGTAGCGGGCCACGGCGGCGTCGTAGCGGCAGAGGAGCGCGGCGCGCCCCTCGCCCGGGGCCGTCTCCCACACCGCCGCAGCCGTGGCGCGATCGCCCCGCGCCCAGGCGCGCGCGCCGGCCTCGAACGGGTCTTCGCCGGGCGCGAGGGTGGTCTCGATCGGCGCGGCCTGCGCCTGCACGCCCGCAGGGGGCGAGGGCGACGCGCCACCTCCCTGAGCGTGGGCCGGGGCGGGGGCGAGCGCGCAGGCGACGAGGGTCGCGGCCGCGGCGCCGCTCAGCACGCGTGCGCGGGTGCGCAGGCCGACCCCGCCCAGGGGGACGGCGCGGGAGAGGAGCAGCAGCAGCAGGCCGAGCAGCCCGAACGGCTGGTAGACCTCCGTCCAGGCCAGGACCTCCTCGTCGCGCACGCGCCCGTCCGCCTGCTCGATCGCGCGGCGATAGAAGTCCACCAGGTCGAAGTGCTGCGTGCCGACCGGCAGCAGCTTGCCGCGCCCGGCCGCGTTCACCACCTCGAGCAGGAGCGCGGGGTCGAACTTGCTGCGCACCGGCGCGCCGTCGTGCTCGAGGTAGCCCTCGCCGCCCGGGAGCGGGATCAGGGAGCCCTCGCGGCTGCCGAGCCCGACCGCGAACACGCCCACGCCCAGCTCGCGGGCCAGCCGCGCGGCGTGGACGGGGTAGGACTCGTGGTCCTCGCCGTCGGTGATCACCAGGACGTCCGAGTACGACTCGAGCGCGGCGACCTTGGGCCGCGCCCCGCTCGGCGCCCCTGGCGCCTCCTCCTCGCCGTCCGGCTCCTTGGCGCCGCCGCGCGCGGCGAGGTCGTGGCCGAGGAGGTCGCTGAGCGCCTTGCGGATCGCGTCGCCAATGTGCGTGCCGCCCTGCGGGACGCTGCTCGGCGCGACGTCGCGCAGGGCCGACTTGAAGTAGGACGTGTTCGAGGTCAGCGGGCAGCGGACCACCGCGTCGCCCGCGAACAGGATCAGCCCGATCCGGGCGCCGCCCAGCGAGTCGGCCAGGCGCGCCAGCTCGAGCTTGGCGTGCTCGAGGCGGTTGGGCCTGAGGTCGTTCGCCAGCATGGAGCGGCTGACGTCGAGGCACACCGCCAGGTCGCGCCCCTTGCGCCGCACGCGCTGCGGCTCGGGGTTGGCGCGGGGCTGGAGCGCCGCGAACAGGAGCGCCAGCAGGCCGGCGGCGAACAGCCCCAGGCGGAGCGCGCGGCGGCGGGCCACGCGCGCGCCCGCCTCGGCCTCGACCCCGAACGCGGCCAGCGCCGCGCGCCGCCGGCGCGCGGCGTGGACGCCGAGCGCGAGCAGGAGCAGCACGACCCACACCAGGTGCACCCGCGCGTCGAGGGCGGCCAGCTCGAACCGCTCGATCACGGGGCCCTCCGCAGCCAGCTCTCCTCGAGCAGGCCGCTCAGGAGGAGCAGCCCCACCCCGGCCAGGAGCGGCCAGGCGAACAGCTCGCGGTAGCTGGTGTACTCGATCGCGCCGAGGTCGACCCGCTCCAGCGCGTCGATCTCCTGGTAGATCGCCTGGAGGGCGTCGCCGTCGGGGGCGAAGAAGGCGCGCCCGCCGGTGCGCTCGGCGATCGCGCGCGGCTCGGCCATCAGCTCGTCCACCTCGGCGTCGGAGAGGTGGTGCGTGACGCGGCGGCCGAACAGCGTCTCGCGCTGGATGTCGCGCGGCATGAGCAGCACGTAGTAGACACGGACCCCGTTCTCGGCCGCGGTGGCCGCGGCCTCGAGCGGCGCGCGGCCGGCGTTGCTCTGCCCGTCGGTGAGGAGGACCAGCGCCTTGCCGTGGATCCGGTAGCCCGCCCCGCCGTCGCCCACGTCCTGGGCCTGGCCGCGGCGCACGTCGTCCTCGGCCGCGATCAGGGTCAGCACGCCGCGCAGCAGCGCGTCGCCCACCGCGGTGGCCGAGAGCGGGTTCTCGGCGGCCGCCTGGCGCGGGTCGCGGGTCGGGACGCGCTCGCGCGTGATGAACGGCGGGACCGTGCGCAGGTTGGCGACCGCGGTCAGGAGCGGCTCGTAGCGGCCGACGAGCGGGCAGGCCTCCTCGGGGAAGCGGGCGAAGGTGACGAGCCCGATCAGGTCGGTCTTGCGCCCGGGCAGCCCCTCGCCGCCGCGCACGAACCGGCGGAAGATCTCCTTGACCAGCTCGATCCGCGAGACGGTGCGCTCGCCCCAGGGCATGGGCTCCTCCATGGAGCCCGAGCGGTCGAGCACGAGCGAGATCGCGATCCCCTCCTGGCGCACCACGCTCTGCGCCTCGCCGCGCCGCGGGCGCGCCACGGCGAGCACGACCAGGAGCACGCCGGCGGCGAACAGGACGCCGGGCAGGCTCAGGAGGCGCACCCGCAAGGTGCGTCGCCGCGGCACGGCGGCCAGGGTGGGGAACGCGAGCGCGGGCCCGCTCGCGCGGCGCCGGCGGCGCCAGGCGAGCAGCAGCGCGAACGGCAGCGCGCACAGCAGCAGCCACGGGTCGTGGAGCTCGAAGCTCACGCGGCCCCCCCGGCGCCCGCGGCGGGCAGCTCCCGGTCGAGGTCGTCGACGAGCGGCGGCGCGCCGCGCTCGCTGAAGCGGGCGGGGCTGGTGGCGTCGACGAAGGCGGCCACCGTGTCGCGCGCCTGGCGGGCCTCGGCCGGGTCGGGGCGCTCGCGCGCGAACTTGACCTGGTCGGCCAGGGTCAAGAACGCGCGCAGCGGGGCGCGGTGCCCCTCGAGCGCCGGGTCACGCTCGGCGGCGCGCAAGAACTCCTCGGTGGTCTGCTCGGGGGCGCGCACGCCGAACCGGCGCTCCACGTAGTCGCGCAAGAGCGCCGAGAACGTGACGAAGTAGCCCTCGATGTCGCCGCGCTCGAGCAGCCCGAGCCCGTCGAGGCGCGCGAGCGCCGCGCGCGCCACCACGTGGGGCGGAGGCGCGGGCAGGGCGCGCTCCCCGCGGGCGCGGCGGCGCGCGAGCAGCAGCCCGAGCGCCAGCGCGAGCGCGGCGGCGAGCGCGAGCGGCCAGCGCGCGGCGGGCGGGGCGTCGGGATCGGCCAGCAGCACCGTCGGCGGCGCGGGCGGGGTCAGGTCGAGGGACGCCGGCACCGCGGTCACGTGGACCTCGATCGGCTCGGTGCGGAGCGGGCGCTCCTCCTCGAGCGGCTGGCCCTCCTTGCGGAAGAACGCCCAGCGCTCGGCCACGGCGCAGTCGCCCACCCGCTCGGGCTCGAGCGTCAGCCGCCGGCGCCGCACGGTCACGCCTCCCTCGTGGCGGGCCGGGAGGTCGCGCACGCGGGCCAGGCCGAGGCCGTCGAGGTCGCCCGGGAGGACGTCGGGCAGCTCGGCCTCGAAGCCGGGCTCGATCCGCAGCTCCTCCTCGAGCAGCAGGTCCTGCGTCAGGTCGAGCTCGGTCCGGTCGAGGCGGATCACGAGCTGCACCGGGCCGCCGGCGCCGAACGTGCGCTCGAGCGCCCAGGAGATCGCGGGCTCGGCCTCGCCCGGCGCGGCGGGCGCGGCGCTCGCGGCGAGCGCCGCCGCGAGGACCGAGAGCAGCGTGGCGGCCGGAGCGCGCGGGCTCACCGCTGCAGCCGCCGCCGCCGCCGGGCGAAGAACCGGCGCAGGTCGCCCACGTAGTCGCGCCCGGTCTCGACCTCGAGCGTGTCCACCTTCAGCCGCCGCAGCAGCGTCGCGCTGCGCTCCGCGCCTTCACCCCACTGGGCGCGGAACCGCTCCCGCACCTCGTCGCGCGAGGTGTCGACCACGGCCACCTCGCCGGTCTCGGCGTCCTCGAGCGCGACCAGGCCCACGTCGGGGAGCTCGGTCTCGCGCTGGTCGCGCGGCCACACGCAGATCAGGTCGTGGCGCGAGGCGGTCGCGGCGAGGTCGCGCTCGTAGCCGGCCGCGACCAGGTCGCTCACCAAGAACACCACCGCCCGGCGGCGATGCACGTTGCCCAAGAACGCCAGCGCCTCGCCGAGCGCGGTCCCCTGGCCCTGCGGCTCGAACGTGCACAGGTCGCGGATCACGCGCAGCGCGTGGCGGCGCCCCTTGCGCGGGGGGACGTACAGCTCGACCCGGTCGCTGAACAGGAGCAGCCCGATCTTGTCGTCGTTGCGGATCGCGCTGAACGCGATCAGGGCCGACAGCTCGACCGCGAGGTCGAGCTTGGCCTGCTCGCCGCTGCCGAAGCGGGCCGAGGCCGAGACGTCGACCACGAGCAGCACGGTCAGCTCGCGCTCCTCGCGGTAGGTCTTGACGTGCGGCTCGCCGGCGCGGGCGGTGACGTTCCAGTCGATCGCCCGGATCGGGTCGCCCGGGAGGTACTCCCGCACGTCCTCGAACTCCATGCCCCGCCCCTTGAAGGCGGAGTGGTAGGCCCCGGCGAGCACCTCGTCCACGAGGCGGCCCGTCTGGAGCTCGAGGCGCTTGATCCGCTGCAGCGTCTCGAGCGGGATCGTCACGGGACCCGCACGCCCTCCAGCACGCGCCGCACGATCGCGTCGGCGTCGAGCTCCTCGGCCTCGGCCTCGTAGGTCAGCACCAGCCGGTGGCGGAGCACCCGCAGGGCCACGTCCTTGACGTCCTGCGGGGTGACGTAGCCGCGCCCGGCCAGGAAGGCGCGCGCGCGCGAGGCGTGGAGCAGGCCGATCGTGGCGCGGGGCGAGGCGCCGTAGTCGAGCAGGCGCGCGATGTCGAGGCCGTACTCCTGCGGCGCGCGCGTGGCGTGCACCAGGTCGACGATGTACGCCTTGATCTTGTCGTCGACGTAGATCTCGCGCACCAGCTCGCGGGTCCGCAGCACCGCGGCAGGGTCGAGCACCGGCTCGAGGTCCGCGGGGCCGCGCAGGGTGGCGCCGGCGGCGCGCTCGAGGATCTGGCGCTCCTCGTCCTTGCTCGGGTAGCGCACCACCACCTTGAGCAGGAACCGGTCGACCTGCGCCTCGGGGAGCGGGTAGGTCCCCTCCTGCTCGATCGGGTTCTGCGTGGCCAGGACCAGGAACGGCTCGGGCAGGCGGTGGCTGGTGTCGCCGAGCGTGACCTGCCGCTCCTGCATGGCCTCGAGCAGCGCGCTCTGGACCTTGGCCGGGGCGCGGTTGATCTCGTCGGCCAGGACCAGGTTGGTGAACACCGGCCCCTCGCGGGTAATGAAGCCGCCCTGCTGGGGCACGTAGATCAGCGTGCCCAACAGGTCGGCCGGCAGCAGGT
>CAZMSZ010000339.1:0-3367 GCA_964569055.1 uncultured Planctomycetota bacterium
CGGAGTCGGAGTCGGAGTCGGAGTCGGAGTCGGAGTCGGAGTCGGTGGCGGAATCGGAACCCCCGGGTCCGAGTCGGTCTCCGGCGGACTCAACCCGCCCGCTCGCGCAGCGGGTCGCCGTCACCCAGCGCCCAGGGGATCACCTCGGCCGCGAGCGCCTCGCGCGCGAGCGCCAGCGCGCCCGGGTCGTCCGCGAGCAGGTGCGCCGGGGTGGGCGGCTCGCCTTGGCCGGTGCGCAGGGCGAGAGCGGCCTCGGCGGCGCGCGCTGCCGCCTGGAGCGCGGCGGCGGCGGCGGTCGGGGCGGAGAGGCCGGGGTGCTCGCTGGCCGCGGCGTGGGCGACTTCGTAGGCCTGCTCGCTCCTCGACTCGGCGGCCGCCTCGAACCCGGGGCCTTGCAGCCACAGCGCCGCGCCGGCGCGCAGGGTCTGGGCGGCGAGGCCCGCGAACGGGCGGAAGCGCACGTCGCGGCCGCTGGCCCAGGCCGACCAGCGGGGCTCGAGCGCCCAGGCCACGGCGAAGCGGGCGCGCAGGCCGGCCTCCTCGTCCGCGGCGTCGAGCGCGTCGAACCACGCGAGCGGGCGGCCGGAGGCGAGCAGGTCGCCCGCGTCTGGGGCGAGCGCCCGGGCCTCGGGGGCGCCGAGGGCGGCGGCCAGGCGCAGGCGCTCGGGTGTGAGCGCGCCGGCGCGCTGGCGCTCGCGCAGGAGGGCGACGCGCGCCGCGGGGTCGGCCAGGGCCGCCTGCCGCTCGAGCGCGCGTCGCGCCGGGTCGCTCACGTCAGCTCGCCGCGCCGTCCTCGTCGGGCGCGAGCGCGGGCACCAGGCGTCGTCCCTGGCGGCCGGCGACGATCAGCCCCGCCGCCGCCAGCGCGCAGGCGAGGACGTACACGTTGCCGAACCGCACGTAGAACGGCATGAGGTCGCAGTCGGGCGGCTCGGTGCGCAAGAAGCCCTCGAAGCCGACCGGCCTCCTTTCGCGCCCGAGCAGCTCCTCCACGAACTCGCCGCGGGGGTCGCACACCAGCGAGGTGCCGCGGTTGACGCAGCGCACGAACGAGCGGCGGTTCTCGATGGCGCGGAAGCGGGTGTGCGCCCGGGCCAGCGGGACCTCGGCGGTGGCGGTCGCCTCCTGGCCGAAGAACGGGTTCCCGCGCACGAACCAGCCGTCGTTGGCGGGGCACACGTGCACGTCGGCGCCGGCCTTGGTGGAGCGGCGCAGGACCTCGGGGAACGAGATCTCGAAGCAGATGTTCGGCGCGAGCTGGAACTCGCCCGCGCGCATCAGCTTGGGGCCGCCGCCGCGCTCGAACACCGTGAACCCGGGCGGGACGAAGCTCTTGAACAGGGCGAAGAACCAGCCCATGCCCGTCACGTTCTCGAACGGAATGTACTCGCTGACCGGGACCAGGGCGATCTTGTCGTAGCGCTCCACGACCTCCGCCTGCTTGGGCGGGTTGGGCGCGATCGCGTAGTAGCTGTTGTGGGGCCGCCCACCGCTCAGGCCGCGGTCGACCGCGCCCACCAGCAGGGTGGCGTTGGTGTGGGTGGCGACGTTGAGCAGCTCGCGGGTCAGCGTCCGGACCATGTGGGCCGAGGCGGCGCCGTAGTTGCGGAGGACCTCCTCCTTGAGCCACACGTCCCAGGCGTCGCCGTCGCCCTCGGGGACGCGCCGATCGGGGAGCGGCCAGGGCCACATGGTCTCGCTCCACACGATCGCGTCGAGCGGGTCGTCGGGGCCGCGCGCCCGCAGGCCGGCCTGCGTCACCTCGAGGTTGCGCCGCGCCACGGTGTCGCCCGAGGTCGGCCCGTCCTTGAGGGACTGCGGAATGTCCACCTGCACCACGAGCAGGTCGGGGCCCGGCTGGAGGCTCGCCTCGACCTGCCGCAGGCGCAGGACCCCGTAGGCCAGCGCCAGGGCGATCGCGCCCAACGGGACGCCGGCGTAGACCGCCAGCCGCTGGCGGTCGCGCGGGCCGAGGGTCGCGAGCAGGGCCTCGAGGCCGCGCTGCTTGGCGGGGAGCGCCAGCCAGCGCCCGCGGAGCAGGAGCGCCACGTCCACGATCCCGCCGTTCACGGCGAGGACCAGCGAGCTGATCCCGTAGACCGAGGTGATGTCGGCCAGCTGGATCAACGTCAGCTGAGCGTGCTGGGTGTGGCCCCACAGCAGCCAGGGGAAGGCGATGAACGGGAAGTAGTAGCCGCGGATCGCCTCGAGCACCGGCCCCAGCAGGGCCAGCGAGGCGAACAGCGGGACCCCCGCCCGGCGGCGCAGCCACAGCGGCACGCACACCAGCGCGGCGCCGTAGAACCCCTCGAGGAAGCTCGTGATCAGCCACCCCTCGGGGGTGACCATGGCGATCCAGGCCAGGCCGACGACGTGGTAGAGCGCGGTGCTCGTGAAGGCCATCACGATCGCGGCGCGCCGCGTCTCGAGGGCCGCCACGAACAGCACCGGGACCAGCGCGACCCAGGCCAGGAAGCCCGCGTCGAGCGGGTGGAACGAGGCGAAGGCCAGGATCGCGCTCAGCGCGATCGCGGCGTAGATCCGCTTGAGGCGCTCGTCCTCCAGGGCAGGCGAGGGGGCGACGCGGCTGGCCTCCGCGGTGGCGCTCACGGGCGGCTGCTCCTGTGGGGCGTGGCTCGGCGCGCGGGCGCGCGCATGGTCCGGCAGTCTACCCCCGCCCGTGCAACGTCGGTGTCGCCAGCGCTCGGGGCGCGCGCCCCGGCCTGTCGGCCGCGTGAAGTAACACGGAGGACGAGGAGTCGGGGCGCAGGGATTGCGCGGATGCAGCCCGCTTCGATAATCCTCTCATTCACGAGCCCGGAGAGGCCATGCGCAAGCTGCTCGTCCTCGCCAACCTCGAGCTCTCGTTCGACGTCCCGGAGGGGAACCTGCCGGGCGAGCAGCTCCTGCGCGCCAAGGAGCGCCGGCTGCTGCGGCTCCTGCAGCAGCTCGTGGACGAGGACCCCGCGCTCGAGGGCGTGATCGAGCGCCTGGAGTTCGAGGGCTTCTCGTACGCCTCGGCCGAGGCGAACGAGCCGACCGGCTACTACTACAACGAGCGCGACGAGCGGGAGAAGCGCCCCGGTTAGCGGGCGTGCCCCGCCTCGGGGTCCTTCGTGAGCAGATGCCGCAGCTCGTGCTCGAGCGCCGGCAACAGCGGCGCCTCGTGCGGATGGGCCGAGCAGGCGCGCAGCGCGAGCCACATCCGGTCGTGCATGTTCGTGCTGCCGAGCGCGAACCCGGGGGCCGGGCCGCCGACCGGGAACGCGCCCGACTGGAGCACGTGGACGGTCACGCTGCTCGGGACGCCGCGGGTCCCCGGCGCGATCCGCGGGTCGTGGTCCGGTTCGGCGCTGTCGACCCGGCG
>CAZMSZ010000339.1:3467-8463 GCA_964569055.1 uncultured Planctomycetota bacterium
GACGGAAGCGCCAGCGCTCGGCGAGCGCCTCTCGCTCCTGCGCCATGCGCTGTTCGAGCGGGATCGGCGGCTCGTCGGGCAACCCTTCGTCGACCAGGCGCCGCCACCAGGCGCGCCAGATCGGGGCGCGGGCCGGCATGTCCCGCCGGCCGGCCTTGCGGAGGAGCGCCTCGTGGGCGGCCCGGCGGACGGGCGCCGCGCGGTCGCCGAGCAGCGCGATCAGGTGGGCCAGCGTCGGGGCGTCGCGGTAGCCGACCCGGCCGAGCGCCTCCGCGGCGGCCGCCCGCACGCTGTCGGGCGCCCTCCCCTCGGGCTGCGACAGCGCGAGCGCCAGCCCGTGGACCGCGGGGAGGCGCAGGTCCGCCGCCCCGAGCAGCGCGCTGGCGAGGAGCGCGGGCTCGAGCCCCTCGCCCCGCTCGTCCACGGCCTCGAGCAGCCGCTCGAGCGCGG
Source organism: uncultured Planctomycetota bacterium (assembly GCA_964569055.1). Taxonomy (GTDB): domain Bacteria; phylum Planctomycetota; class J058; order J058; family J058; genus JAWLGW01. The sequence goes on from CAZMSZ010000339.1 coordinate 3,918, forward strand.
CGCTCGCCTCGGGCCAGTGGTCCGGTGGGAGGCCCGGCAGGCCGCGCAGCAGGGCGCCTTCTGGGCCGTAGGTCTCGTCCGTGACCAGCTCCAGCGCCTCGGCGGCCGCCTCGGGGTCCGCGAGGAGCGCTGCGAAAGCGGCGCCGAGCGCCGCCTCGGCGCCAGGGAGCGCGTCCAGCTCCAGCGCCAGCGCGCGCACGAGCTCGCGCGCTCGCGTCGGTGCCCGCGCGACCTCCTCGAGCGCCGCCAGGACGCAGGCGCTCCCCTCGGGCTCGGCCGCCCACACCTCGAGGGCGGCCGCGACCGCGCGCGGCTCGAGCAACGGCGCGAGGAGGCGCGCGGCGCCCGCGGCGGCCGCCGCGTCCTCGTCGGCGGCGAACGCCACGCGGGTGAGCGTCTCGCGCAGCAGGGCCGGGCTGCGCGCCAGGACCGGGGCCAGGGCGGCGTCCCGCAGGGCGGGCTCACAGGCGGCGAGCTCGCGCGCCGCGGCGGCCACGCCCGCGGCGCCGCGCTCGAGCACGGCGGCCAGCCGGGTCGCCGCCGCCTCGGGGGCCCCGGCGCGCGCGACCCGCGCCAGCGGACCGAGCTCCTCGTCGCCCGTCAGCCCGGGCACGATCCGCTCCACCGCCTCGCGGGCGACCTCGGGGGAGACCGCCGGGGGCGGCGCGCCGTCGCGCAGGGCGGCCAGGGTCTCTTCGAGGGCCCCGAGGTCGGCCGCGGGGCCGGCCCCGAACAGGGGAGCGAGCAGCAGCAGGTTGGCGAGCGTCATTCAGTCCGCTCCGTTGAGCATGGCGACGCGGTCGGTCGCGCGATGCACGATCGGGTCGGGGCGGCCGCTCGGTCCGAGCGCGCCGCTCACGTTGGCGTCGATCAGCACGAGGTCGAGCTGGACCGTCGAGCCTCCGCTGAACCACTCCGCGCGCAGGCTGCGCACGTCGCGCGCGATCTCCACCGCCGAGGCGCCCGGCGGGCCCTCGCGCCGCAGCAGCAGGTAGCGCGGCACCGCGCCGCCGGGGAACGTCCCGTCCTGCTCGAGCAGGTAGGTCACCTCCTCGCTCCAGTCGGTCTCCTCGAAGCCGGTGCGGTAGCGCAGGCGGAGCACCTCGGCGTCGTCGTGCCCGGCGAGGCCGCGTCCGCTCACTCCTCCTTCGGCGGGCGCCACCAGCATGGGCGCGCCCGAGCGCTGCGTCCCGCTGCGGCGCAGGTCGCGGCGCATCATGTCGAGCAGCCGCCGCGCGTTCCGGTCGAGGTCGAGGGCGGCGTTGGCGTCGGCGGCGGCGCGCTGGGCGGGCACCGCCGTGTAGGCGACCACGAGCACCAGCCCCGACAGGATCGCGGTGGCGAACGCGACCTCGAGCAGGCTGAAGGCCGCGCGGGCGCGGCGGAGGTCGGGGCGCCTCACCGGGTCCTCCGCGCCACGAGCTCGAGGCGCTGCGGCGCGCCGTCCACCCCGCGCCACACCACGATCGCGTGCAGCTCCAGCCGATCGGCCACCTCGTCGTCGTCGAGGTCGTCGGGGAGCCCGTCCCCGTCGCCGTCGTCGCTGACCCGCAGCCGCCCGGCGAAGCGGGCCTCGTCCGCGGCCGTGCCGGCGTCGTCGGGGTTGAGCGGCGCCTCGGCCGTGGCGATCGCCGGCAAGGAGCTCGTCGCCTCGGCCAGCCCGTCGGCGTCTGGGTCCTCGAACCGGTAGCCCACGTCGAACGCGTGGCGGGCGGTGAACCCCTGGCCGGCGAGCGGGACCAGCTCGTCGAAGGGCGTGGCCGCCAGCTCGTCGAGCTTGGCGTGCGCCGCCTCGCTCGCCACCTGCCGCTCGCGGGTCAGGATCTGCGCGCGCCGCGCCACGGCGAGCGCGCTGAAGATCCCGAGCAGGAACACCGCCAGGACCGCGGCCGCGACCGCGACCTCCACCAGGGTCACCGCGCGCCGGGCGCGGCTCATGGACGCGCGCACGTTCACTGCTCCCCGAAGCGGGTCACGGGGAAACCCGGCCCGTCGGGCTGGGCCACGTCCGCGGCCTGCTGCTGCTCGAGGGCGCCGGCGATCCCCTCCACGTAGGTGCGCACGGCGATCTGGGTGAAGGGCGGCGGGGGCGGAGGGCCGGGGATCGGCGCCTGAGCCCGCTCGTAGAGCGCGAGGATCCCGGCGAGCGCCGCGTCGTAGGCGGGGCCGTCGAAGTTGAAGGTCGTCTCCGACTTCGAGTTGAACCACAGCCGCTCGAGCGAGCTGCCGTCCACGAGGTTCAGCATGGCCGAGCCGTTGATCGTCGTGCGGGCGTTGCTGTCGAACTCGAGGTCGAGCCCGTTGCCGTAGGCGAGGAAGATCCCGTCGAGGTTGAGCTCGCCGTTGGAGTCGAAGATGAAGTCCGCCTCGTCGGTGTTCGAGAGCAGGACCATCGACCCGGTGATGTTCGCGATCGCGTTGGAGTTGATGCGGAGGTCGGTCGTCGCGCCGCGCCCGTCGATCACGAGGTTGCCGCTGAGGTTCAGCACGCCGTTGCTGTTGAGGTCGACGGCGGCGCCCTCACCCCACACGATGATGTCGCCGTCCCAGTTCAGCGCCGCGTTGGAGTCGACCACCAGGTCGACCCCGGGCGGGATGATCAGCGTGCCCTGGCCGCTGACGACCGAGTTGTTGTCGACCATGAAGCCCGGCCCGGCCACCACGACCTGCCCGGGGCCGCCCAGCGTGAAGCTGCCGGCGTGGAACTTCTCGCTCACCGTGGTGGTGGCGCCGGCGATCAGCCCGTTCACGTAGGTGTCGAACGCGCCGAGCATGGCGTCGAGGTCCTCCTGGGTGAGGACCACCGGGTCCGCGTTGATCACCGTGTCGCCGCCCGTGGCGCTGCTGCCGGGGTTGGCCGGGTCGGCCCCGATCCATGACGCCACGCCCTGCCCCTTGGGCTTGGCCATGAGCTTCTCGATGATCGCGTCGCGCAGGTCGGGGTCGCCGATCCGACCCGCCGCCTGCTCGTAGGCGAGGTCCTGCACCCGCAGCCGCGCGTTGGCGGCGAGCCCGACGTCTGGTTGCTTCCAGGCGAGGTCCTGCCCGTTGAGCTGGAACGGCTCGCGGTCGCCGCCCAGGCCGCTCGTGGGCGGCAGCACCACGGTCAGCACCGAGACCTCGTAGCGGCCGCCGGCGCGTTGCTCGTGGCGCGCGAAGCTGGGGGCGGCCGCGAGCACCGTCAGGCGCGGCCGGTCGGGGTCGGCCGTGGTGTCGAAGGTCGCCACGTACTCGCCGACCAGCCGGCCGGTGGAGTCGCGGACCTGGATCGGGGCGTCGATCCCGCGGGCCCCCACGCCGTCGTCGTCGGGAGCGGGCGCCTCGCCGCGGGCCAGCGCCTGGTAGTGAGCGTTCACCTCGAACACCACGTCGGCCACGCCGGTGCGCAGGATCGCGTGGAGCGCCTTGTCCCGCTCGCGGCTGGCCTGGACGCGCGCGCTCTGGTCGGCCAGCGTCAACAGCAGCAAGGCCGAGGTCACCAGGCCCACCCCGAACACGAGCACCAACACGAGCGCCGCGCCGCGCTCGTCCTGCTCACCTCGCCCACGCGTCGCCCGCCTCCAGCGCGCCCTCAGGCGCGTCGCCGGCTGCAGCCTCGCCCTGCGACGCTCGCGCCGCTCACCCGCTCCACAGTCGCTCACGCTTCGACCTCCCGCTCGCTCGCGCGGACCTCTTCCGCGGGGGGACGCCGAGCGCACCGACCGTGCCCGCGCCGCGCGGGCGCGTGCGTGCGGCGCTACCCGAGCGGGGATCGGCCGTTCCCCGAGCGGGAGACGGGGCGACGCCGCCGCGTGCGCGCCGTGGCAGCGAAGCCCCGCGCGGCGCCTGCGAACTCGTGCTCAGCGGCGCGCGGCAGGGGCGCGCTCGGGGTGCGAGGGCGTGATCGGCGTGGGATCTCGCGCGCGGCGCGCAGTTTCCCCCGGGGCCGGCCCGGCTCGAAGCGGCGCCCTCCGGTATGGTGAGCGCCCCAGCCAGGAGCGAGCGCATGAGCGGTTCGGACGAGCAGCGCGGCGCGGGTCACCACGAGCGCCACCACGGCCACGGCGACGACCCGGTCGCCGCTCACCGCGCGCGGGGCCCGGCCTCGATCCGCTGCGCCGTGCTCACGATCTCCGACACCCGCACCGTCGAGGACGACCCCTCGGGCGACGCGATCCAGGGCGCGCTGGTGGCCGCGGGCCACGAGGTGGTGGTGCGCGACCTCGTCCCCGACGACCCCGAGCGGATCCGCGCCGCGATCGTGGCCGCCACCAGCGAGGCCGCCGTCGTGATCACGACGGGCGGCACCGGGCTGACCCGCCGCGACTCCACCTTCGAGGTGGTGAGCGAGCTGATCGAGCGGCCGATCCCCGGCTTCGGCGAGCTGTTCCGCGCGCTCTCGTTCCAGGAGATCGGGGCGGCGGCCATGATCAGCCGCGCCGCCGCCGGCGTGATCGGCCAGGCGGTGCTGTTCGCGCTCCCCGGCTCGCGCCACGCCGTGCGCCTGGCCCTCGAGCGCCTGATCGTCCCCGAGCTCCGCCACGTGCTGGAGCAGCTCGGGCGCTAG
>CAZMSZ010000340.1:0-8441 GCA_964569055.1 uncultured Planctomycetota bacterium
GACCGCGTGCTTCTCCATGTACTCGGACATGTCGATCCGGACCATGGCCTCCTCGGTGTCGAACAGGAACGCCGCCAGGGCCTTGGCGAGCTCCGTCTTGCCGACGCCGGTGGGCCCCAAGAACAGGAACGAGCCGATCGGGCGGTTCGGGTCCTGCAGCTCGGCGCGGGCGCGGCGGACCGCGGCGGCCACGCTGGCGACCGCCTCGCGCTGGCCGACCACCCGCTCGGCGAGGCGCTCCTCCATGCGGAGCAGCTTCTCGCGCGTGCCCTCGAGCATGCGCTCCACGGGGATCCCGGTCCAGCGCGCCACGACCGCGGCGATGTCCTCCTCGGCCACCTCCTCGCGCAGGAGGCGCGGCTGGTCCGCGCGGGCGTGCAGGGCCGCCTGGAGCTGCTGCAGCTCCTTCTCCAGCCCGGGCAGCGTGGAGTAGCGCAGCTCCGCCAGCCGGCCGAGGTCGCCCTTGCGCTCGAGCTGCTGCTCCTCGAGCTTGGTCTGCTCGATCTTCTCCTTCAGCTCGCGGATCCGGCCGATCTCGCGCTTCTCGTTCTCCCAGCGGGCCCGCAGCTGCGAGAGGCGCTCGCGCTGGTCGGCCAGCTCCTTCTGGATCCGCCCCAGGCGCTCCTTGCTCTCGGCGTCCTTCTCCTTCTTGAGCGCCTGCTCCTCGACCTCGAGCGAGAGGATCCGGCGCGAGAGCTGGTCGATCTCGACCGGCGAGGAGTCGAGCTGCATGCGCAGCCCGCTGGCCGCCTCGTCGACGAGGTCGATCGCCTTGTCGGGCAAGAAGCGCTCGGCGATGTAGCGGTGCGACAGGCGCGCCGCCGCGACCAGGGCCGCGTCCTGGATCCGCACGCCGTGGTAGACCTCGTAGCGCTCCTTGAGCCCGCGCAGGATCGTGAGCGTGTCCTCGACCGAGGGCTCGCCCACGAACACCGGCTGGAAGCGCCGCTCGAGCGCCTTGTCCTTCTCGACGTGCTCGCGGTACTCGTCGAGGGTGGTGGCGCCCACGCAGCGCAGCTCGCCGCGCGCGAGGGCCGGCTTGAGCAGCTGCGCCGCGTCCTGGGCGCCCTCCGCCTTGCCGGCGCCGACGACGGTGTGCAGCTCGTCGATGAACAGGATGATCGCCCCCTCGGCCGCCTCGATCTCCTTGAGCAGCGCCTTGAGCCGGTCCTCGAACTCGCCGCGGTACTTGGTGCCGGCCACCAGGGCGCCCATGTCGAGCGCGAGCACGCGCTTGTCCTTGAGCCCCTCGGGCACGTCGCCGGCGACGATCCGCAGCGCGAGCCCCTCGGCGATCGCGGTCTTACCCACCCCGGGCTCGCCGATCAGCACCGGGTTGTTCTTGGTGCGGCGGCTGAGCACCTGCATCACGCGCCGGATCTCGTCGTCGCGCCCGATCACCGGGTCGAGCTTGCCGGCGCGCGCGAACGCGGTCAGGTCGCGGGTGTACTTGGCGAGGGCCTGGTACTTCTCCTCGGGCTCGCGGTCGGTCACGCGCTGCCCGCCGCGGATCGTCTTGAGCGCCTGCAGGACCACGTCCTGCGTCACCCCGACCTGCGCGAGCAGGTCGGCCCACGGGCCGTCGACCTGCGTCAGCGCGACCAGGAGGTGCTCGGTCGAGATGAACTCGTCGCCGAGGTCCTTCATGACGCGCTCGGCCTTGGCGAACACCTTGTCGAGCGCGGGGTCCATGCCGAGCGTCCCGCCCTGGGCCTTGGGCAGGCGGTCGAGCGCGCCGACCAGCCGCGCGCCCAGGACCTGCGGCGCGGCGCCGACCTTCTCCAGCACGGGGCGCACGACCCCGTCCTCCTGCTGCACCAGCGCGAACAACAGGTGCAGCGGCCCGAGCTGGGGGTTGCCGCTCTTGGTGGCCAGGTCCTTGGCCGCGAGCAGGGCCTCGTGCGACTTGATCGTGAGCTTGTCGAGGTTCATGCGCCTCCCTCCGGGGCAGGGCGGTAGCGCGCCGCCGTACGCGGAGAACCTCGCGCATATCCAGTGCCCGTCGCAACCTGCCGCAACTTCGCGGGTTGTTCGGGGGTCCTCATGCCACGGTGACAGCGCCGCCCGAGGAGGCGCCGTTCTGACTCGCGGCGCGGCGGCGCGTTACGGCTCGCGCGCGCGCGCCGACTCGGCCGCGACCAGGGTCACGCCGCGATGGGAGAGCACGAGGTGGAGCCTGCCGTCGGCGGCGACCCAGCTCTCCAGCACCAACGGCTCGCCCGCGCCGCCCGCCGCGGGCTCGGCCTGAGCGCGAGGCGGCTCGCCCTCGGCGGGCGGCTCCTCGCGCAGGAACGCGGGGACGGCCAGCTCGTCGGCCACCAGGCGGAGCTGCCCTCCCGCCCGCACGCTCTCCTCGAGCGTGCGCAGCAGCAGCGCGGCGTCGGCGCCGAGCTCGGCGCGGTCCTCGACGGGGCGGGCGTCGACCAGCGCCAGCTCGGGGAAGTCGCGCGAGCGCGACACCCCCTCGGGCCAGGTCGGCAGCTCGGAGAGCAGCCAGCCCACCGCCTGGCGGGTCTGGCTCGGGCCGGGCGGCGGCCCGTTCCAGCGGGCGAACGCCGCGTCGGCCGGCACCACGACGGGTCGCCGCGGGCGGGCGCAGCCGGGCGCGAGCGAGGCGAGCAGCGCCAGCGCGAGCGCCGACGTGAGCCACGAGCCGAGGGTGCCCGCCCGCCCGCTCACGGGCCCCCGGGCGGGATCGGCGCCGCGGCCCAGGCCGCCAGCGCGACCCCTGTGGCCGCGAGCCCGCAGAGCGCGTACACGATCAGCACCACCGCGTTGCTGGCGCCGGTGGCCGCGTCGAACGTCCGCCCGCAGTCGAGGCACCGCACGTGGTCGGCCAGGGCAGGGAGCAGCCACCACCGTCCGGCGGGGGTCGCGCGCGTCCCGCCGCAGCAGAAGCAAGGGGCCGTCTCGACCACGGCTTCGGCCACGGCCGCCCCTCAGGACCGATCGCGCCGGGCCAGCAGCTCCTCCACGGCCAGGCGGAGGTCCCAGCGCCAGGGGCGGAGGTAGCGGACGCGCCCGGTGTGGTCGACCAGCGCGCCGTCGGGGAAGGCGCGCACGCTCCAGGCGCGCGCCACCGAGCCCTCCTGGCCGAGGCCGTCCCAGCAGTGGCGCCAGGGGGGCGCGCCGCGCTCGGCCAGCGCCGCCTCGAACCGCTCGCGCGTGTCGTCGCAGTTGACCGCGATCACCTCGAACCCGCGCGGGTGCAGCTCGGCGTAGAGCCGCTGCACCTCCTCGAACAGCGGGGCCGAGTCGCCGACCTGACTCGACCAGAACAGGACGAGCAGCACCTTGCCGCTGTAGGCGGTCAGGTCGACGGCCTCCCCGTCCCGGTCGGTGGCCCCGATCGGGCGGGGGTAGGCGCCGAGCCGGTCGAGGTTCTCGAGGGTCTCGAGCCGGTCGGACTCCTGCTCGAGCGCGCGGAGCGCGGCCTCCTTGCCGCAGGCCTCCTCCAGTCGACGCCGCCGGCCCTCCAGCTCGCGCTGGCGGCTCTTGGCCAGCGCCAGCGCGCGCGGGTCGTCGGCCGAGCCCGCCCCCAGCCGGGCCAGCTCCGCGTGGAGCAGGCGCTGCGTCGCGAGCAGCGCGATCGCGAGGGCGGTCGGGCGCCGCTCGACCGCGAACAGCTGGACCGCCCGCTCGGCGGCCGTGATCGCCTCGCTGGCCTGGGTCACCGCCTGGTCGGCCTGCAGCTTGGGCGCGAGCTCGGGATCGGGCTCGAGCGCCAGCGTCAGGCGCGCCTTCTCGAGCAGCGCCTCGGGGTCGTCGGGCGAGCGGCGCAGGTGCAGCGCGATCGCGTCGAGCGCCCGCTCCACCCGCGAGGAGCCGACGTCGCTCGCCCAGCGATCGACCAGCACGTCGACGTCCTGACGCCAGCGCTGGTCCTGCGCGCGAGCCAGCCCCGGAGCGGCGAGGAGCGCGGCCGCGAGCGCGGCGACGCGGAGGGAACGGAGGGAGGGCACGGGCACCTCGAAGCTCCCGGCAGCGCGCCCGCCGGGGCCGTGGAGGATACGGGGGGGCGTGGGATCCGTCCAGATTTCGGCCCGAGTTCCTCGGCTGGTTCGGTGTGAGAGGCGCACGCTGTTGGCTCTGCGCCGAGGAACTCGGATGGGGCGGGGCTCCGGGCTGCGGAGCTCCTCGCGGCAAGTGTGTGTGCTGCCGCTGAGAGAGCCACTCCTCGCGTGGAGATCCAGGAGCAACGGGGCGGGGTGCCGGGCTGCGGAGCTCCTCGCGGCAAGTGTGTGTGCTGTCGCTCCTATGAGTCCGCCTCGCGTGGAGATCCAGGAGCAACGGGGCGGGGCGCCGGACTGCGAAGCTCCTCGCGGCAAGTGTGTGTGCTGTCGCTCCTATGAGTCCGCCTCGCGTGGAGATCCAGGAGCAGGGGGGCGGGCTCCGGTCGGAGGGGCTCCTCGGCGACGAACGTGAGTGCTGTCGCTGAGACCGCCACTCCTCGCCTGGAGCGTATCCGCTACCCGCGCACGATCTCCACGAACCGCCGCAGGAGCGCCAGGCCGTCCGGGGTGTCCGACACGGCGGTGGCCACGGCCTCGGGGTCTTGGCCCTCGCTCGCCAGGCGCGAGCTGCGCCAGGCGACGGCGAGGCGGGTCTCGAGGGCGGTCATTTCGGGGTGGAACTGGACGGACCAGGCCCGCTCGCCCCAGCGCAGGATCTGGTGGGCGTCCAGGGCGGTCCGGCCGAGGACCGCGGGCGCGGCCGCGCCGGCGGGGAGGCGGACCACCGCGTCGTCGTGGGAGGCGTTGACCCGCACCCGCGGGCCGAAGCCGCGCAGCAGCGGGTCGTCGGCCGCGGCCTCCGACAGCTCGACCTCGATCGTGCCCACCTCCACGCCGCGCTCGTTGCGGGCCACGAGCCCGCCGGCCGCGGCGGCGAACAGCTGGTGCCCGAAGCACACGCCGAGCGCCGGGCGCCCCGAGGCGAGCACGCCGCGCGCGAGGTCGAGGGCGCGCGGCAGCCAGGGGTGCGGATCGAACACCGCCTGCGGCGAGCCCATGAAGATGAACGCCGCGGCGTCCTCGGGGACCTGCTCCTCGGGGTCGCGCAGGTCGACCACGCCCACCGGCTCGTCGAGGGCGCGCTGGAACCACAGCGAGTAGTCGCCCACCCGCGCCCGCGTGGACGGAATCGGGACGCCCGTCCGGATCAGCACGATCGGTCCTGCCGCCACGGTCATTGCCCTCCCTGGGGAGCCGCCGCCGCCGAGCCGGTCACCTCGCGGTACGCCCGCACGAACCGCTCGAGGTCGCTCCGGCGGCGCGAGCCGAACGCGAACACCAGGATCTGGGTGATCAGCTCCTCGGGGTGCGCGATCTCGGCGGTCACCCCGCCGGCGAGGCGCGCCAGCTCCTCGAAGGCGGGCTTGGGTGGGTAGCGCGTGGCGTACTTGGCGGGCGGCGGGGCGATCAAGGCGTTGAGGACGAACCCGTTCTCGCCCGCCTGCTGCGCCAGCACGCGCGCCTCGTCGGGGTGATCGGGGGGCGCGTCGCCCAGCAGCAGCAGGGTGCGCACGGCCTTGGGTCGCCAGCCCAGGCGGTTGTCGGCCGCGAGCGCGTCCGCCAGGGCCGAGTGGACCCCCTCGGGGACGGTGGTGTTGGCGGGGTTGTTGAAGATCCCGATCTGCTCCACGGCCCGCGCGAACTTGCCCAGGCGCGAGGTGAGCGCGAGCCGCTGCACGACCTCGAGGTCGTAGGTCACGAAGCCCATGCGGACCTTGCCCTCGAGCAGGAGGTCCATGAACGAGGTGATCTCGTTGACCTGCGCGCGGACCCGCGCCAGCTCCTCGGACATGGACGTGGTGACGTCCATCAGGATCACGATGTCGAGGCCGCGGTCGCGCAGCTCGCTGAAGTATTGATTGACCTCGCGCGACTGCGAGGCGAGCTGCTCGCGCTGGGCGGCCTCGCTGGGCAGGTCGAGCTGGAGGTCGGGCGGGGTGGCGGCCGCCTCGCGGAAGCACGCCTCGCCCTCCTCGCTCCACCAGCGCCGCCAGGCGGCCTTGCGGCGCGGCTCGCCGCCGCCCGCCAGCCGGAGCAGCAGCGCCTGCGCGCCGTCCGCGAGGTAGGGCTCGTCGTCGCCGAGCACCTCGAGCAGGTTGTCGAACAGGGCCTGGCTGCCGAAGGCGCGCAGCCAGGCGTCGGAGCGGCGCAGCAGCCCGCGCAGCGCGAAGGCGCGGTTGAGCGGGAACCGGTCGAGCAGCCCCAGGCGCAGCGCGCGGATCTGGCGCGGCGTGGGGGGGGCCGCCTCGGCCAGGGCGTTGAGCGAGAAGGCGCGCTCCAGCCAGGCCTTGGCGTCGCGCGCCGCGAGGTCGGGGAACTCGCTCGCGTCGTTGGCGCCGAGGTCGAGCGGCGGCGGCTCGGGCGCGGCGGGCTCGGGCGCGAGCGCCGCCTCGGCCTCGAGCGCAGGCTCGGGCTCGGGCGCCTCGACCTCGGCCACGGCGGGTTCGGCGGGCTCCGGCTCGGCAGGCTCCGGCTCGACGGGTTCCGGCTCCGGCTCAGGCGGCGGCTGCGGCGCGACCGGCTCGGGCGCGGTCGCCGCCTCGGGCTCGGGGCGAGGCGGGGCGGGCCTCTCGGGCTGGGCGTTCTCCCGCTCGTCCTGCGGCGGTTCGGGCGCGAGCGCGGCCGCGGCGGCGGGCGACGGGCGCGGGTCTCCCGCCCGGGCCGTGGCCTCGGGCAGCGGCGCGCTCGCCACCTCGGGCGTGGGCGCGCCGCCCCGGCCCACCACGAACCCGACCAAGGCGATCGCCAGCGCGCCGCCGACGACGAGCGCCGCCTTGAGCCCTCCGCCCGTGGCCCCCGCGGGCGCGGCCCGCGGCCCCGGGCGCGGGCGCGGGCGCGTGGCCCGGCCCGTCCCGCGGGCGCGCCGCGTCGGCCGCGGCTCCTCGCTCGGCTCTCCTCCCTCGCCTCCGGCGAGGAACGGCGCCAGCGCGGCGCGCATGGCGGCGGCGTCGGCGTAGCGGTCGGCGGCCCGCTTGGCGAGCGCCCGCTGCACGACCTCCACCAGGCCCGGCGGCAGGTCGTCGACCTGCTCCTCGAGCGGCGGCGGGTCGTCCTTGAGGATCTGCGCGTAGATCTCGGTCTTGAGCCGGCTCAGGAACGGCCGCCGTCCGCTGAGCAGCTCGTACAGGATCACGCCGAGCGCGAACACGTCGGCCCGAGCGTCGACCTCGGCCGAGCGCCCCTCGATCTGCTCGGGCGAGAGGTAGAAGGGCGTCCCCACGATCGCGCCGGCCTGGGTGAGGTGCGCGTCGGAGTGGAGGTCCTTCGCCAGCCCGAAGTCGATGATCCGCGGCCGGCCGCTCCCGTCCTCGATGATCACGTTGCTGGTCTTGAGGTCGCGGTGCACGACCCCCTGGGCGTGGGCGTGGCCGACCCCGTCGAGGATCTCGGCCATGAGCGCGACCGCCTCGGGCCAGGGGAAGCGGCCGCGCTGCTTGAGCACGTCCTTGAGCGGCCGCCCCGGGACGAGCTCCATGGCGAGCACGAACAGGTCCTTGTAGCGGCCGATGTCGTAGACCGAGACCAGGTTGGGGTGGTTGAGCCGCGAGGCGGCGCGCCCCTCGCGAATGAACCGCTCCAGCGCGACCTCGGGCAGCTTGACCCCGGTCTGCAGCACCTTGAGCGCCACGGGCCGCTGCAGGTCGCGCTGGAACGCCTTGAACACCACCCCGTAGCCCCCGCGCCCGAGCTCCTCCTCGACCTCGTAGCGGTCGAGGTCCATGACCGACACGTCCGAGGCGGTCTCGGAGGTCGACGCCTCGGAGAGGCGCACGGCGAGGTCGCGCGGGTCGCGGCTGGCGAGGACCTCGATCCGGCTCAGCCCGGCGCGCGTCTCGTCGAGCCGGAGCGAGCGGTCGCAGCCCTGGCAGCGGAACGCGGCGCCCGCCTCCTTGGGCAGCTTGGCCCGCGGGTGGCGCCGCTTGCAGTGCGGGCACTCGTAGATCCGCGCGCGGACCTTGTCCTGCAGCGTGAGCAGCTCGCCGGTGCCGATCAGGCGCTCGCGCACCAGCACCTGCGCGCGGTACAGCTTCCCCTTCGAGGCGGCGACCAGCCGCTCGACGCGGGCCTGCTCCTCGGGGGTGATCAGCCCCTCGGCGAGGGCGGCCGCCACGAGCTCGGCGTCGAGGTCGCGCATTCGCGGAGCTTACCACCGCGCTCGGGGCGCCGGCGGGCGCCGCCGACTCGGCTCTGTCTCGAAACTCGGACCGCGCCCTCGCTCGCCCTCGTCGCCGCTGGCTTCGTTGCTCGTCGGGCACAATGCGCTGCATTGCTGTCCCTCCTCGCGCCTCGCCAGCGGCGACGATTGCTCCGCGCTGGCGCGATCCGAGTTTCGAGACAGAGCCTGTGGCCCGAGCAGGGCTTGCGGGCGGCGTGCACGACGAGGCGAGACAGCGGACGGACTTCGAGCGATACTGAGAATCATTCTCA